>CAYTFJ010000013.1:0-7082 GCA_964437075.1 uncultured Nannocystaceae bacterium | reverse complement strand
CCGATTCACAACAGGCCCAAGGTCGTCCAAAATACCCAAGTTCCCCCCCGCGAATCAACCCCAAACACCCCCCCGCCCCCCCCCCCCCCCCCCGAAAGCGAGCGCGTGGGCCCCGCAATAGCCACTGGCCGGCTTCACCGGATATCGCTTGCCGAGGGGCAGTCTCTCGGGCAGCGTGAGGCTCGACCTCAACGACTCACGATGATCCCACCAAGTTCTCATCGCGTGGCCATTCTCTTGATGGGGATCCTCGCCGGTTGCGGCAACTCTCCACGTGAGCATGATGCCTCCAACACGAAGGTCGAGGCCGACGAGCCCACCCGCCCCCGCCGGCAGCAAGCTCCCCACGCCCTCCCGCAGAGAATCGTCTCGCAGACCTTGCTCAGCGATGAAATTCTCTGGGATCTTGGCCCGCAGGTTCGTGCACACGTCATCGCCGTCAGCAAGCTCGCGGATGATCCTCGCTACTCGTCGGTCGTCGGTCGTCGGTCGTCGGACGCTGGCCCGTAAACGTCCCCCGGGTCGGCGGCGATGCGGAACACACCCTATCTCAAGACCCAGATCTCGTTATTGTTGCGTCCTTCAACTCCGCCGAGACCACGGCAATGTTGCGCCACGCGGAGGTCAACCTTTTAACTCTTGGGAAGTTCTCCGGGTTTGACGACTACCGCGACAATGTCCGAAGCATTGCAAAACGTGTCGGCTTCCCCGATGAGTCCGAAGCCATCCTCGCCGACTTCGACGCCCAACTCCGGCGCTACCGTCGGTTAGACGGCTCACCGGACCCCCGCGCAGCTCCCTCGCAGATATTGAGCTGGACCGACCGGGGGCGTCGCCGGCGCAGATACGACTTTCGACGATGTCTGCGCGACGCTTGGAGCAACTAATGTGGCGGCGGCCCACGGCATCCACGGACATGAAAAGATCGACCTTGAGCAGCTTCTCGAGTGGGACCCGGAGTTCCTGGTTGTCCCATGTTACGTCGGTGACTGCGGTAAATTCTCCACCGAGTTCGCTAGCCGTCCCGGAATCGCGGGGACCCATGCCGCGCGGGAAGGCCGACTCTTGGCCATTCCCGCGTCGATGCTTTTTGCCACCGGCAGAGCCATGCTTGCGCTCACCGAGGCGATCCATCAAGGCATCACAGATGCCGGCTCCCCGCGCAATCCGACCCGCTAGGTCTGTCGATGGCCCAGGTACGATCCCAATTGTTCCTAGCGATCGTGTGGTTGGCCGCGGGCGCGGTTGTGTGCGCAGCGGTCGTCACCGGAAAAGGGAGCACAAGCGCCGAGGAGGCCCTTGTGCTGCTCATCCTCGGCTTGCGTGGCTTGCTATTCGACCTGCGCCCAGACTCGACCTCGTTTGTGATCGTTTGGGACTTGCGCCTCCCGCGAGCGCTCTTGGCCGCCCTGCTCGGCGCCGCGCTCGGCGTCGCAGGAGCGATCACTCAGGGTCTGTTCCGAAACCCAATGGCGGAGCCCGGGGTTCTCGGGGTGAGTTCGGGTGCCGCAGCCATGGCCGTGCTTGGATTCTACCTCGGTTTCGACCAGCTCTCCCTTTGGGCCATACCCGCCATGGCGGTCCTCGGGTCGGTCTCGGTCTTGCTCCTGCTCCTCTTGTTGGCGGCCCGCTCCAGCGTCACCGGCTTGTTGCTCTCAGGGATCGCGCTGGGGACCTTTTGCTCCGCGATGATTACGATGGTCTTGGCCGGCCAAAGTTCGCGATGGGATCTCGGGATCAAGGTCATGACTTGGCTCATGGGGAGTTTTGAGGGCCGCACGTGGTCCCATCTTGGGGCCGCGCTGCCACCTTGTGCCGTGGCCTTCGTCCTTGCGCGATGGCTACGAAATGACCTCGACGCCTTGCATCTCGGTGACGAGACGGCCGCATCTCTGGGCGTCAACCTGCGTAGGACTCGAACCTTGTGCATCGCCACCGTGGGGATTTTGGTTGGGACCGCGACCGCCATCCCAGGGGTCATCGCCTTCATCGGACTCCTTGTTCCACACGTAGCGCGCATGGTGTTGGGACCTGGCCACAAGGGCCTCATGCACGGGTCTGCGGCGCTCGGGGCTCTCACATTGGTGACTGTTGACACGCTTTCACGCACAATCCTGCCCTCCGCACCGCCGCCGGGGGTCATCACCAGCTTGTTGGGGGCCCCACTCTTTCTCTGGCTCCTCCAGCGCAAGAGACCTGTCCAGCGATGACCGCCTCTCAAGATTTAGCCAACACGCCTTCGAGCCGACCCAGACTCCGCGCGCAGGATCTCGAGCACCGCTTCGGCGACAATGTTCTGTTTCGAGATCTAAGCATCGAGTTCGTTCCGGGAACGATCTACGCAATCATCGGCCGAAATGGCTCAGGAAAGAGCACCCTCCTTCGGCGACTCGCGGCGATCGAAGCCCCGCAGCGAGGCACCGTACATCTCGATGGATTCGATCTCGCCAAGCTTTCAGCGCGCAAGCGAGCCCGGTCCATCGCCTTCCTTCCCCAGCAAACGCCCCTCTACCACGACCTCACGGTCCGAGAATTGGTCCAGTTAGGAAGGCTTCCTCATCTCGGACCCTTCGCCGTGCCGGCCGCCGCCGACCTCGACACCATCGATCTTGCGCTCGAACAGGTTGGGCTGGGGAGCTTTGCGAACAGGCGAATCTCGACCCTCTCCGGTGGAGAACAAAAACGGACAATGCTGGCTAGAATGCTCGCCACAGCCGCGCCCGTGTTCATCCTCGATGAACCTTGTGCCGCACTCGATGTCGCCCACGCGATCGATTTTTTGCAACTGTGCCGTCAGCTCGCCAAGTCTGGAGCTACAATTATTTTGGCCCTTCACGAGCTTCAGCTCGTGCGCAGCTTCGCCGACCGTGTCCTGTGTTTAGGCGTCAACGACGGCGGGGTCTGTTCAGGACCCACGACCACGGTACTCGACCCTAAGCTCCTACGCGATGGTTTTGGAGTCGAGGTGGACATGCACGGAGGCATGGCTTTTTCGTCGCCGACAACTTTATTAGACCCGAACTTTCGCTAAAAATTTTCCCTTCCGATGCGAGTGACGCTCAAGCGAAGGCGCGATGTGGGCCAAGAAGTCATCCACCTGCTCCGGTGAACGACCGACGTAGTTTGAGGCGTCGAGTTCCTCTGTACCGACGTGGGGTCCGAGCATGGCGTCATCCCTCATACGGGCCATGAGGTCGTTGCCAACCCCTTCTGCCTTCATCCGAAGTCCAGCTTCGAGACTCAGCTGGCGGACCCTCTCATGCAACTTTTGACGGTTCCCGCCCCCTTGAACCCCGCGCATGATGATGTTCTCCGTGGCCATGAACGGCAGCTCATCCGCCATATTTTTGCGAAGAATCGCCGGATTCACAACCAAGCCTGAGGTCACATCCACAGTGAGGTTCAAGATGGCATCGGTGGCCAAAAACGCTTCTGTCAGCACAAGGCGGCGATTGGCACTGTCGTCCAAAGTCCTCTCAAGCCATTGGTTCGCGTGGGTCTCCCGTGGGCTGGTCGCCAACGAGTGCACAAACCGCGAGAGCGCCACAATTCGCTCGCTGCGCATTGGATTGCGTTTGTAGGCCATGGCGCTGGACCCGATCTGTTTGGCACCGAAGGGCTCTTCCAGCTCTCGTTCATGGGCGAGCAACCGCAGATCATTGGCAAATTTTGCCGCGGACCCCGCAATGTCCGCCAATGCCGACACGACCCACGTGTCGATTTTTCGCGTGTAGGTTTGCCCGCTGACGCAGATCGACCGCTCAAAACCCATGCTCTTGCAAACCGCGGCATCGAGCTGCTTAATCGCCGCATGATCCCCAGAAAATAGATTCAGAAAGGAGGCCTGGGTCCCCGTCGTGCCCTTAACCCCACGAAAAGGGATCCGCGAACGCAGCTGCTCGAGCGTCTCTAGGTCGAACACAAAATCTTGAGCCCAAAGACAAGCTCGTTTTCCGACCGTAGTGAGCTGCGCCGGCTGAAAATGGGTGTACGCCTGAATCGGTTCGTTTCGATACTCCTTGGCGAAGCCAGAGAGCTGATCGACGACCGTGTACAGCCGATCCATCAACAGATCGAGGCCGTCGCGCAACATCACGAGTTCAGCATTGTCCGTGACAAAACAACTGGTCGCACCGAGATGAATAACTTTCTCAGCCTCATCACCGGCCACTTCCCCGTAGTGGTGAACATGGGCCATGACGTCATGGCGAAGCTCGGCCTCGATCTCGCGTACACGATCAAAGTCAATTACGTCTCGGTGGGTCACCAAGGACGCGACCTGCTCCTCGGTGACCGACAGACCTAGGTGCTGCTGTGCCCGGGCAAGTGCAATCCAGAGATCACGCCAAAGTAAGATCCGGCGCCGATCCGAGAAATTCTCCAACATCTGCGCGGTCGCGTATCGAGTGGCTAGCGGACTGTCGTACCTTGCCCTGTCGTGGCTCATCGCGGCGAAGCATACCGATCCCCCCTCGGAACAACACCCCAGAGGCCTCGACAATTCGCGCAAGGATCCGGATGTGCGCAAAACGCTCACATCTCGAGAAAACTTCACTCGCCATGAAATAAGCGGGGTGCGAGTCTAGTTGTCCCCATCAACATGGATCCCGCCGCCCGCCAACAGTTTGAGCAGACAGCGCTCCCGCTGCTCGACAACATGTACGGCTTCGCCTTGCGACTTACGCGAGACCCCGCGCAGGCCGAGGATCTCGTCCAAGACACCATGGTCCGTGCTTACCGCCACTGGCACACTTTTAACGCCGATTCGAACGTCAAGGCATGGTTGTTTAGAATCGCGCGCAACAGCTTTATCGACGGCTACCACAAGCGCCGTAAGGCCAGAGACATGGCGGACACGATTCACACACAGGTCCAATCGCTGGGGCAAGCCACAGCGATCGCACACTCAAACAGCACTCCCCCGGGACCCGAAGATGCTGTTGAGATGCGCATGACGCGCCGCCGTATTCTTGATGCCTTGGAGTCACTGCCCGACGACTATCGAATCGCGGTCACGCTGGCCGACCTCGAGGGCCTCGCCTACAAGGAGATCGCGGAAGTGATGAATTGCCCCACCGGCACGGTCATGAGTCGACTCTACCGGGGCCGAAAGCTCCTGCACAAGCTGCTCCACGACCATGCCATCGAAGTCGGTTTCGTGACGGAGTCGCCCTCCCCCCCTGTCTCCCTCGATCGCTTTCGCGCCTCGCAAAATAAGGCCTAGAGCCCGCGACACGCCGCCAGGAACTCAATCATGACTGTGGATCCACGAGACTGCGCAGCAACCTCAAACTTGCTGCAAGCCTACGTCGACGGCGAACTGAGCGGCAGCGAGCACCAAGGAGTTGCGCATCACATCGAAGACTGCGCAAAATGCACGGCCGGCGTTCAACAGCAACTTCAGGTACGGGCCTCTCTTCGAGCAATCCGACCCGAGACGGCTCCGCTGAGGTTGCGCTCGCACCTGCTATCCACACTCGATCGCGTCGATAGCCAAACCGTCCAGGAAACTAATGTACCGCTGCCGTCAGATCCAGCGCGGATGGCGGGCGCGCGAGCGATCGCCTTTGTACGCGCATTTGGACGCGGAGTAACCTTTATGGTCCCAGCTTCTGCAGCGGCGATCGGACTCTTTTTCTTGGCACGCGGCGCAGGGCCTATCCAAACTGCGTCAAACGCGGACGCCGTCACACAAACAGAGCTCAACGATGCTCCGCTTCCGGCCATCGACGGACCCCATGGCGGCTTTCCGACACAGCGACACCACAGCCCAGGCATCGATCTCGTCAGCAATGCAGAGAACGCGAATCACGCGAGGCTCGAGTATCAAAATGCCCTCGGAGAGCGCCTTATTGACCATCAACGGCTCGCTTCGATACATCACCCGCCGCGCGGCCGCTCGCAGCGGTACAAAAAGCGTCTGTACTACGTTGGTACCGACGATCAAGGCAGCACCCAGATCGAGTTTGTGATCGCTGGAGTCCACCACCGAGTGGTCATGCACCGATCACAGCGCCTCCATAGCTCGAAACAACAGGTTCTTCTCGAGATGGCACACTCCCTACGAAGCTCACATCGAGCACCGTAGACCGCCGCAACCCGACCATCGACTTCGACTCTTTCGTCTGGAGACGCAAGGAAGGACTAGTCACCATGAAGATGAACCGATACTCTCGGGTGCCGTGTTTTCTGCGCTGATCATCGACGCTGACGAGTCCGCCCGCTCCTCCATCGAATCTGCTCTGGCCCCCTACGCCGTTGAGTTTTCGACTACCCAGGATGCACCCGAAGCCATGAACTTGGCCGGGGCGGCCCCCCCCGACATCATCTTCCTGCGCGTCGAGCTTCCAGGCGCTTCTGGATTCTCGGTGTGTAACAAGCTACGTCGAAATAGCGAGACAAAGTACATCCCACTTGTGATGTACGCGTCCGACGTTACCGATGACGTCTTCGCCCAGCACAGCCATCTCAAGACGCATGCCGACGACTACATTCGAATGCCTCTCGAAACCGAGAGCCTGGTCGAGGCCGTACGAAACTTGATCCCGCTGAGCGACGAACTCATCGTGCCAGCGCCCGTGCACAACGACCAAGCCGAGCTCGATGACCACGACGACTTTTCAGATATGGATCTTGAGGTCGAACTAGAGCCGATCGGCGCGGGCGCAGAGGCGGGACCTGAAGTCAGTGGATTCGACGACGATTTCGGCGAAATCGAATCGAGCGATGATGATGCCCCTGGCATCCCGGTCACGCTCGATGATGACCTTCTCGACGACAGCGAAGACGATGACGCAATCGACGATCCGCTCGACACTGCGACGATCGATGGCGTCACGGGTATCGATGACGACATCGGTGACATCGGTGACGCCAGAGACTCCAGCGAAGACCTTCAAGCTGCGAGCCATGAGCTGAGCGACGAAACCGACGCGGCCTTCGATGCCTTGACCTTCGACGACGACGACAACGCACCACCACTCGACGCTCTCCCCGCGCCTCTCCCCGCCCCTCTCCCCCCCCCTCTCCCCGCCCCCCCCCCCCCCCCCCCCCCCCCCCCCCCCCCCCCCCCCCCCCCCCCC
>CAYTFJ010000012.1:14917-82408 GCA_964437075.1 uncultured Nannocystaceae bacterium | reverse complement strand
CGCCATCGCCGTCGCGCGACGCGTCAGAGGTGAGGTCGTCGTTCCCAGAATCGGGACTGTCACCGCAGGTCGTCGTGATGATGCCCATGAAGAACGCGGCGATTGAATTGATTCGAATTTTCATGGGGTGAAGCTCATTCTGGTTTGGTTTTCCGCGAGAGGGATGGGCTATGTCGTCCTAACATCCGTATCTAGGTACGGAGTCAAGCGGACACAGCCACTTTTTTCAACTCTATCAAAATTCATTGGGATCGAACTTCTACCCACGCCTTCTCAGAACTCAAGGGGAAAAATGATACCCCATGCCTGCCGCGACTCGTGTGATCGTATTGATTCTCAGGTTCAAATGTGGAGCGTGGAGCCGTACGTCTGCGTTCTACCAGCAAAATTGTGAATCCAAGGAATCGTCATACGATGAGGAACAAGGGCGACTGCACAGGTCCGAGGAGGCCAAACGAAATTGCATGGCGCTGGTTGCGCCAGTGTCTGCGGATGGGAGGGGACCCGCGCAGAAGTCCGATACGGTGGCTTCAGAGGGGAGCGCACCGGCAGAGAACAACGAGGATGATGAGATACATCGTCGGCCTTGGGGGCGGAAATCAATGTTGTTGCAGCTCATGAGCTTTGATGAACGCGGGTCTGGGCAGCGGTGTTTCAAACTATTGCGTGAACTCACTCTCAAATTCGCTGAAATTGCCATCAGCTGCCTTGTGAGTCAGAGAGAGACGGATCTTGGCCGCAACAACCGTCCGCATGTCTTTCTGATTTGACGGTAGATGGGGGGGGGCGGAGCAAAGAACGAGCATTTCCGAGACAGCATCGTCCCATGGGGTTTAGCGTCTCACATCGATCGAGGCCCGAGCGGCAGGCCGCTGAGATGTCGTCGATGACAGTGCTCCCGCCGTGTCCGTCGGCCCCATGTAGAATCTGCCGCGCTGAATGTCCGAAACAATGGCAGACCGGACGTTCCAACGAGCTGCTCTTGTGAAACAATTCGATGGTCAACGTTTCAACGTTCCAGCAATGGCCGCGATCGTAATAAGCGACGTTGCATCCCGGTGTCATGCACATTTTGACCAACGATGGTGAAGGGGCGACGTTGAACGGCCCCTTGATAAATCGGCCAGCTGTGGATGCCGGGACATTGCGCCCGACCGTGTCACATCGAGGACAAACATGCGGCGAGGTTGATGAGGTCTTCACGAGATCTATTCTCCCACCGTACTCAGGTACGTAGTCAAGTCCAACGGTTTCTGGGCCCACTTTTGATAGGCTGCCGAATACGTTCACTCAATTGGCCCAAGAACCACGGTTCTCTAGTAGGATGCGCGACATGGATACCGAGCCGGCAACGACGTGGAGCATCAGCCAGCTGGCCCAAAATGCCGGCGTCAATGTTGAAACGGTGCGCTACTACGAGCGTATTGGGCTTGTGCAGAAGCCACGAAAACCGAGCCGCGGGTGGCGCCAATATGACTCCCAGGCGCTACGACGTATTCGATTCATCAAGAGAACGCAGGAGCTAGGTTTCACGCTCGCGGAGGTCAAGGAGCTGTTGGCACGTACGGGGGTCGACGAGCCCCCGTACGTGCGACCGGGTGAGCCGTAAAGCCGCGGAGAAAATTTTGCAAATTGAGATGAAAATTTGCGATTTGACGACGATGAAAGAGGTCCTCGCGGGTCTCGTTCACTCTTGTTCGACGGGAGGGGGCGGTGTGAAGTGCCCCCTTTTGGAGGTTCTCGATCGGTGAGTGCAAAAAAGTACTCCCAGAGTTTCCGACCGAGCGGGCCGTGGGAATCCAGCGGCATCGCAACGCAGCGACCGATACCAATCTCACGGCCTGAGAAATTTTATGCGGAAAGTTCTTGAGATTCACCTGGAGAGGGGGCATCGATCTTCATGAGTTCCGACCCCATGTCTCTATGGCGCCTTGAACTCTCAAAAATCATGGTCCGCGATTTCTTCGTCGCGCTGCGGATTCAGGAGATGATTCGATCGTCCGCGCGCCTAGCGGATGAAACCCACAAGATATTCTACAGTTCCGAACCGCTGCGCTCGACCTTGAGCGACGTTTGCCAATATCTTTTTGAATCGAAACGCGCGGCCGTGGTCGAGGTCGGCGAACTTAGAACGCGCCCAATTTTTGCGGTCGAGGATAGGGTCTAGTCCTGCACACAGTCGGTGGTCGCGCACTCGCAGGAATCTTGGCCACACGCTAGCGTCAGTTCGATGGTGTAGCCGTGCCCGGGCGGAGCAAAGTCGAAGACGAGCTCTGGGCCGACGTCGATGCCGGACCCATCGATCGGCTGAACGGTCACCTTGCCGAACTCGTCGCCGACGAGCTTGCGGTCGGGGTCGTCGAGCAGGCGATAGCCGTCGTCTCCGATGCCGCTCGTGGAACACGCGAGAGCTCCGGCGAGCAGTTTAGAGATCCCGTCGGTTTCCCAGGTGGATATCTTGAAGTTGGCGACATTGGTGTTCTCGCACGTACTGTAGCCGTCGTCGATGTTCCAACGCAGATACAGCTGTGCAGGGCTGAATGCGAGCTCAACTTGGTCGGTGGTTACTGAACTTCCGCCAAGGACTTCAATCGTTTGGGTATCGCTCTCGAAATTATCGACGATCGTTACGCCGGAGCTGTCGATGCCTTCAACGAGAATGTCGTAGTTTCCGGCAGGAACTCCATCGACACGAACCTCACCCGACTCGCAGCTGGCATCGTTTTCGTACTCGCCGCCGAGGGTGACCCGCACCTTGGAAATTTCGGCGTCCGGGTGGTCGCAGGGGACCCCCGATCCCACTTGAAAGGGTACGATGACCGATCCTTGGGTTGGCTCTTCGACGCAGCCGGAGACGAGGGCAAGCGTCCCGAGAGTGGGGATTGCGAGGTCCCGAAGACTTCGGGAGGAGGGAAGGGCGCGAAAAGCGAACAAGGTCCGATTGAGTATGTTCATGACGTCGACGGTGCGGGAAGCGTGTTAGAGGCCGAGAGCCGCGAGCCTACAGCGGCTCGACCACGTCCGGGAATTCTGTGCAGAAACGGCCTAGGGGTTGACGCTGGCGGCCCTGAATTCTTCAAGGATGAGGCACGATCGTAGTCGCGGGGCAAATTCTTCATAAATTTTCAGCTTTGGCCGGCGTTGCGTATGGGTGAAAGGGAGAGACCTCTCGCCATGTTTGACCCCGTGAAGATCTTTGTGATGGGCCTTTTCCCAGCCCTGACGTTTGGAGGGATAGTGCTTTCCCAGGCCGCGCTTGCTGCGCCGCTTTCGCTTCATCCCCGTGCCGGTGACTCGGATGTTTCTGCGAGCCAGGAGTCGGTTGCGCGGAGCGGATCTACGGGCCGTCGCAACACACGTCTGCGGCCGCCAAAGCTTCCACCAGCGCTCGGAGGGGCGGTGCCCGCGGGGTTCGTCGAGTCGAAGCCAACGTCCGCGATGGCGGAAAAGTCGCAGTCCGAGCCCGGGCCCGGGCCCGAACCCGAGCCCGAGCCCGAACCGGGAGACGTGTCGCGGGAGGTCGCCGTCGACACACCGAAAGCCAAAGAATCCGGGCGTCGATCGAGTCGCGCTCGGTCACGTTCGCGGAGGTCCAAGGTCGCAAAGGGATCGGCCAAAAAGAAACGCCGAAGCTCGCGTGGGCCCAAGCCTGCGAAGATTTGTGACTATCGCAGCCCCTTGCATGTACACGTTGTCCAAGAGGGGGAACATATCGGCCTCATCGCGGGTCGATACGGAATTTTCGGGCGCGATGTCCTGGCGACCAATCCGAAGCTGAAGAACCCCAATGTGATCAGACCTGGGCAGCGCCTCGACATTTGCCCGGAGTTGCCGCCCCGGGAGAGCATTGAGCTTACCCACGTCATCGCTGAGGGCGATACCCTCGGCAGCGTCGCCCGAGCCCATGGCTTGTCGTTGGATGAGTTGATCGGGCTGCAGCTGAAGCCGATCAAGGACCCGAATCGAGTCTTCCTTGGCCAGCCGATTCGAATCGTGAAGGACGGCGAAGTGCTCCGCGGTTTTGGAAAGGACGCACGACGCGGTCCGGGTCGCCTAGGGACGAGCGTGGCCCTTGGCAGCCACGAGAACTACGTGATCAAGCGCCCCCATCTTGCGTATGGCACCGAACGAACAATTCGTTTGATCGAGCACTCGCTGTCTCGGTATCGGGCTCGCGCAAGTGGTGGACCCAAAGTTCATGTTGGCGATATCTCGCGAAGGGGCGGCGGTCCGCTCAAGGGGCATCTCTCGCATCAGCGGGGTGTCGACGTGGATGTCGGGTTGGTGCTGAAAGGCGCAAATGCGGACACCACGCGATTTGTCAAGGCAACAGAGGGGAACCTCGATGTGCGTCGTACCTGGCTTCTCGTGCGTGAATTTCTCGCTACGAAAGAGGTCCGATACATCTTCTTGGACTACGCGGTACAGCGGCAGTTGTACGACTACGCTCGCTCCCACGGGGCGAGCCAGGGCGAACTCGATACGTATTTTCAGTATCCGAGAGGACGAGGACGGAACCACGGGATCGTTCGTCATTGGCGCGGACATCGAGATCACATCCACGTTCGTTTTCGTCGCTAGCGAGAGGGTGAGTTTCGATCGCGCGCCAGGTGACACTCTGCGAAGGCCATGTTCGCGCCAGATACCGGTCATCTGAGGCCGCGTGTGTCCTGACCCGCCCTTGGCATTTTGGGTAGAATCGTCTGAATTCGAGTGTCTATGGGCCGCGGAGAGAGTTCAAGACACAATGGGTTTCGGACTTGACGGGGGCCCGTGAGACCCGATATTCGAGGCGTGTTCGAGGCCCCATGCTCCAGATCGTCGCGGTTCCACAGCAGTTTCGAGACCTAGTCGACCGGTTTATTCGTGTGCCTTGGTATATTCATCGCGAGCATGCGCCCAACGACGTCTGGGTGCCGCCGTTGTTGATGGACCGACGGGACTATTTAAATCCAAAGAAAAATCCATTCTTTGACCACGCGGAGGTTGCGCTGTGGGTTGCGGTCAAAGATGGGCGCGACGTCGGGCGAATTGCCGCGGTGGTCGATCATGACTTTGTGGCCTTTCACGAGGAAAAAACGGGCTACTTCGGAATGTTCGAGTGCATCGACGATCGAGAGGTCGCCGAGGCGCTCTTCGAACGAGCGAGTCGATGGCTGAACGAGCGGGGGATGGAACGAATGATGGGTCCCATGGATCTGTCGGCCAACTATACCTGTGGCGTGTTGGTGGATAGCTTCGACCAAGAGCCTTTCGTGGGCATGCCTTACAATCCGCCATACTACGAAGCTCTGATCGAGAGCTGTGGTCTGTCGGCAGAAAAGACCTTGGTGCAGTGGGGAATGTCGGCGCAGTCGCCCCTGGCACCTCGGGTGGATCGAATCTCGAAGCTGATCGCCAAGCGCGAGGGCATTCGAGTACGAACGATGGACTTCGATGACTGGGACAACGAGGTCGAGCGGGTGCTCGAAATTTACAACACTGCGTGGGAGAAAAATTGGGGATTTGTGCCCATGCCCGCCAAGGAGTTCCGACATATCTGTAAGGACGTCAAGATGCTCCTGCACCCCAAGTTGGCCATGATCGGCGAGATTGATGGACAGCCCGTGGCCTTCTCGTTGACGATCAAGAACGTGAATCCCATTCTCAAGAAAATCGACGGAAAGCTGTTTCCCTTCGGTGCTTTGCGCCTGGGCTGGGATCTCAAGGTCAAAGACCGTGTCGACTCGGCGCGTCTCATTTTGCTCGGGGTGCGTTCCAGCCATCGTAAGCGTGGCATTGACTCAATTTTGTTCGCCGAGACCTTTCGCGCCGCGAACAGCCTTGGATACAAAGACTGCGAGATCGGTTGGGTGCTCGAAGACAACGAATTGGTGAACAGAGCGATTCGCGCAATGGACGGCAAACCTGTGAAGAACTACCGGATATTTCAGCGGTCTTGTGATGCCTGAATCGATTGCAACGACTTCGTCAACGTCTTTGCCCGTGTTGGTGACGGGCGCCAGCGGCTTCATCGGCAGTCATCTGGTCCATCGTCTGCAGGCGATGGGCACGCCGGCAAGGGCCCTGCTTCGCCGAACGTCCAGGACTGAAAACCTAGACGACGGGCCGGACCCAGGGGCGATCTCACGGAGCCAACGCTACGCAGCCCTCGACGATGTTCCGGCCATGGCAGAGGCCATGCAAGGCTGCGAAATTGTCTACCACGTCGCGGGATTAACGGCGGCCTACGACCGTGCTTCGTTTGACCGTGTCAACGTCGAGGGGCTGCGTTGCGTGATTGCGGCGATCCGCCAGGCCGCGCGGATGGGGACCGGGCCCCGGCGTCTTTTGGTGTGTTCCTCGTCGATGGCTGCTGGGCCCTGCCATCCAAGCATGCCCCGCCGAGAACAGCATCGAGTGACCCGGGGATTCACGGACTACGGCGAGAGTAAGCTGTTGGCCGAGAATGTGGCTTGGGAAGCTGCGCAGGAGGGTCTTGAGGTGGTTGTTGTGCGCCCGCCGCTGGTTTACGGCCCGCGGGATCGGGACGTTTTTCAAATCATTCGCGCCGCAAATTCTCGGATCGTCCCGGTGCCGGGAGGCGTGGATGCTCCGCTGTCGGCGATTCATGTCCATGACCTCGTCGAGGGGATGATTCTCGCGGCTACCCGCGGACAGTGCCTTCCCCAGCGAAAGGATGCCCACGTGTTGGCAGGTGACGGCCTCGAGCCCCATGTGCGGCCTCGAGATCCCTGCGATCCCTTGGGGGAAGGGATCTACTACTTCACCGATGGGGAGCAGCATACGGTCGCAAGTCTTGGCCTTGCGGCGGCCCGCGCCCTCGGCAAACGGGCATTTCGCCTCAATCTTCCCCGCGGCGTCGTGCTGGGCGCCGGTCGGGTGAATGAGATCATTGGCCGGGTGCGTGGGCGAGTGCCGGCGCTGACTTGCGATAAGGCGCGTGGCAGTCTTTCGACCGGCTGGTGGTACGATGACAGCCGCGCGCGTGAACAGCTTGGCTACCGCGCGGAGCTCGGGCTCGCCGTGGGTCTGGAAAACACGGTGTCCTGGCTCCGGGCGCAGGGGTGGTTGTAGCGTCGGGCTTTGCCATAGACCCTCAGCTGGGTTACTCAGCGGCCACATGTCCTGGTTGCACGACAAGACCACCGAGCTTTTGTCGCGGGTGAACGAGGCCAAAGAAAACAAGGCCTTTCCCTTCTTTCGCCCGCTGGAAAACATCGGCTCGCGTGTCAAAGTGAACCGCGGGAGCTATATCAATTTTACCTCGAATGACTATCTAGGTCTGTCCCAGGACCCAAGGTTGATCAAGGCCGCGACCGAGGGCATGCGCGACTATGGAACCGGTCTTGGGAGCGCTCGTCCGCAGGCGACGAGCGTCCAGCATCGCGAGTTGGAGAGCCGGCTGGCGCAGTGGATGGGCTATGAGTCGTGCATCAATTTCACGACCGGGTACCAGGCGCTCGTGGGGGTGTTGTCGAGTTTCCTCGATGACGACACGACGGTCATCTTGGACAAGCTGAATCACGCCAGCATCATTGATGGTGTTCTTTTAGCGAAGGGGCAACACCCCGATCTCGAGATTCGCTTTTTCTCGCACAATCGGATTCGGTCTCTGCGTAAGGCGCTAAAGACAGCGGAACATTCCAAGATTATGGTCGTGGTGGAGGGTCTCTACAGCGTTGACGGCGATCTTGGAAAGCTCGACGATATCGTCGAGGTCTGCCGTGAATACGGCGCCGTCTTGGTGGTCGATGATGCCCATGGACTGGGAACTCTTGGTCCCACGGGGCGTGGCGTCGGGGAGATGTTCGGCGTGCTCGAACACATTGACCTGTTGGTCGGGACCTTCTCGAAATCCTTTGGTGGAGTCGGTGGCTTTGTGCTTGGCGATCAAGATTTGATCGACTACATGAAGCTCTCTGCACGTGCGTTCATGTTCTCGGCAGCCTTGCCGGTGGCCCAGGTGAACGCGGCTCTGGCGGCGTTGGACATCATCGAGACTGACCGCTCGTACATGACTCGGCTCAGCGAGAACAAAGATTTCTTTCGCAATGGTTTGGTCGAACTCGGTTTCGATCTGGGCGAGAGCAGTACTCACATCACGCCGATCTACGTTAACGACGAACTCAAGACGCTAACCTTTGGCGCTTACCTTTATCATGGAGGGAAAGTGATCATGATGCCTTTTGTATCGCCGGGCGTGCCCTTGGGCAAGGAACGGCTACGCTGCAACGTTTCGGCCGCCCACACCAAGGCCGAGATGGGTTATTCGCTTGAGGTGTTGGCGCAAATTGGCCAAATGCTTGAGATCATCCCGTCGGGTGCCAAGACGGGTGCGAGCGATATTCGTCGTGGCCTCTGGCTCGTTGAACATAAGCTGCGGGGCTTGCAAAACGGAGGATTCGACTACGCCCGTGCGGAGCTAGAGGACGCACGCAAGAAAATCGGCGATTGGCGGCGCGGGTACTAGCTGCGTCGAGGGAACTTCTCGCGCCCGGGCCCGCCATTCATCGATCGGGTACGCCCGCATCACGAGGTCGAACCATTTGGCTGTGTTTGGCGCAATCGCTACCGCGAAATCGGCGGGTGCGGCAGTAGAACGTGGTATTTTGTGGGTGTGATGACCGACTTGAGTCCTTGCCCACCAAGGCGGCGATGAGAAAGCCCCAAGGGTTCGGCACTCGGTCAATTGTAGGGCGAGCGCTATTCGCACAAATGATTGCCCTGGGCATGAGCGCGTGTGCAGGCACCCTTAAGCAGGATGCGCACAATAGCGTCTCCCTCCAAGCAAGCCGCTACGTCGCGGTACGGCCTGCGATGATGCCCGAGGACCATCCCCACGCGGTACGGGCGCCGATGGATCTTGATAGGGGTCTACCGAGTTACTTGGCCTATGCCATGGCCCACAGTCCCGATTTACGGGCTTCGTTCGAGCGCTGGCAGGCGAGTGTGTATCGAATCTCACGGGCGCGCCGACTGCCAGAACCGACAATTTCTTTTGGCTATTTTGTTCGTTCTGTCGAGACTCGAGTGGGTCCTCAGAGGGCTCGAATTGGCCTCAAACAGTGGTTCCCTTGGCCGACCACGCTCATTGCGGGGGCCGATGCATCATCGGCAAAGGCTCGCGCCCAACAGAGTCTTTTCGACGCGAAGGCCCTCGTGGTTGCGGAACGAGTCGCGGACGCGTACTGGTGGCTCTGGGAGATCCGTACCAATCGAATCATTCACGGCGAGCACCTCGATTTGCTCCGCTCGCTCTCGGAATCGGTCCGCGGGCGCGTGGCCACGGGCGCGACGAATCTCGCGGATTTACAACAGCTCGATCTGGCAGCCGCGCGGCTCGAAGATTCTTTGCTCGGGATGAATGAGGCCGAACAGTCCGCGCAGGCTCGGCTAAGGGCAGCGATCGGTTCGCCTGCGGGGGTAAAAACCCCAACACTGGGGGGGCCACCTGGGATCCAACTTCCGCTGGAGTCGTTGAGCCAGCTCGAGGATTCGGCCCGGAGACACCCTCTCATCGTCGTGCACGGTCACCTCTCGGAAGCGCAGGAACAACTGGCGCGAGCGGAGTCGGGTCGCCGCCTCCCCAGTTTCAGCGCGGGCATCGATTGGATCATGACCGGCGCCGCTGCGATGCCCGATGTCCGAGATGGCGGGAAAGACGCTCTTGTCGTTGGGGCGGGTCTTCGTGTTCCGCTGTGGCAACGAAGTTACTCTGACGCGGTTTCAGCGGCTCGCTCAATGGCGAAGGCTCAGCGAGCCGATCAGAGAGCGGCGACCGATCGCGCCATCGCTGACCTGGAGTCCAGCCTTTCCGCGGTACGAAACGGCGTTCGTCGGGTGAGTCTTCATCGCAACACCCTAGTACCCCAGGCGGATGCCGCGTACGCAT
Source organism: uncultured Nannocystaceae bacterium (assembly GCA_964437075.1). Taxonomy (GTDB): domain Bacteria; phylum Myxococcota_A; class Polyangia; order Nannocystales; family Nannocystaceae; genus CAYTFJ01. Next base: position 72,513 of record CAYTFJ010000012.1, on the reverse strand, counting down.
CGGTGTTGGGCGCCTACGCGACCGGACGAGGTACCGTAGCCCAGGTGCTGCTGGCGCAGCGAGATCTTCTGGAGCTTCGTGTGGAGTTGGAGACGGCGCGTGCCACATACGCAAGGAGTTGGGCTCGACTTGAGCGCGTGGTGGGGCGAACGATCAAACGAGAGAAAGGCCTCCGTGATGAATCTCAATAGTATCGATCGAACTCGTCTATGGTTGAGGCGGCAGTCGTTGCGCTTGGTACTGCTTGTGCTGGGTTTCTTGGCTGGAGCGCTCATCTTTGGTCGGCAGGGTGATTCCGGTGAGGCGATCGACCCGGCTGCGGCGCGGGGAGCGTCTGATTCGGCCGAAACGGATGACGCCTCGCTCTGGACATGCTCGATGCATCCGCAGATCCCGCAATCCGGACCCGGACAGTGTCCGCTGTGCGGTATGGACCTTATCCCGGTGAGTTCGAGCGGCGGGGGGCGCCAAGATGACCCGAGCCGTGTTGTCTTGTCTGATCGAGCCAAGGTCCTTGCAAAACTCCGAACCGTCGCGGTTCGCCGACGCAGCGACGCCACCAGTGAAATTCGTCTACTTGGATTGGTCGAGCCCAACGAGACGACCTTGAAGACGATTACCGCCTGGACCGGTGGCCGCATCGATCGTCTGCGTGTCAACGTCACCGGTGAGAAGGTCCGTGCGGGCCAGACGATCGCCACCCTCTACAGCCCAGAGGTCTACGCGGCCCATCAAGATCTCCTCGTCGCCCGGGGCCAAGTTGACCGTCTTGCCGCAGGTGTAGAATCGTCGCGACTCGCCGCCAGAGCCGCCTTGATGGCGGCCCGCGAACGCTTGCTTCTGCTTGGCGTCCCGGACCGAGAGCTTACTCGCATGGCCAGGCAGAAGAAGCCGAGTCGCACAATTTCAATCCGTTCACCCTTTGGAGGGACGGTGATCGAACGGATCGCCAGCGAGGGCGCGTACGTGACGACGGGAACCCCTCTCTACCGCATCGCCAACCTCGACAGTTTGTGGATCCAACTCGATGCCTACGAGAGCGATATCTCGCGGCTGACCGTTCACCAGCCGGTCGTCGTTGAAATCGAGGCCCTTCCCGGTGAAGAGTTCGCGGGCGAGATCACTTTTATTGATCCTACGGTGGATTCCAAGCGGCGCACGGCTCGTGTTCGTGTGGAGATTGGCAACAGCGACGGCAGGCTACGACCCGGGATGTTCGCCCAGGCGGTGGTCGCATCGAAGGCCGACGATGGACCGAACGCACCGCTTGTGATCCCCTCCAGCGCGCCGTTGTTTACGGGCCGTCGAGCGATCGTCTATGTCGAGGTTCCGAACGAAGAACGAACGACCTATGAAGCGCGGACGGTTCGCTTGGGCCCACGGCTGGGGGACTACTACCCGGTGGTCGCAGGACTTTCGGAGGGGGAAACCGTCGTCTCACGGGGAGCCTTTGCAATCGACGCAGACCTGCAGATTCGTGGTGGGAGGAGCATGATGACCCGCCCGGATGACCGCGAACCGGGCTCCTGGGATGCTGTCTTGGAGTTGTCGCGGGAGCAGCTTGACCAACTGACACCGATCGTCGCGGGCTATCTTGTTGTTCAAAAATCGTTGGCCCTCGATGACCTTTCGGATGCGCAACGGGCGGCTGTTGGCTTGGGCAGCGCAATCGCAGACGCAACGGTCGATGGCTCAGGAAAGGCCAAGGATGCCTGGGTGGATCTCTCGGTGACGCTGAATCAACACACACATCACGTAGCGAACGCGAAGACGATCGAAGATGCACGGATGGGATTTGAAGGTCTTAGCACCGGTGTCGCCACTATTTTGCATAGTTTTGGCAATCCCTTGGACGTGGCCTTGATCCAGGCTCACTGTCCCATGGCTTTTGGAAGTCGCGGGGCAAACTGGGTTCAGAAGAAGGCGGAGAAGATCAATAATTCCTATTTTGGTGAAGTGATGCTCACCTGTGGTGAGGCGAAATCGAGCGTCGAACCACGTGGCCATCTTCCGAAACCTGTTGTTGTTAAGGAGTCTTCCATCGGACCTCTTCGCGCAGGAGGACATCACCATTGAGCCCGCGAGACGAAATGTCCTCGGCCTCGGCGGCCTCGGGCGGTTGGGAGACCACTGTCAGTTGGTTCATCGAGAACAAGCTGGTGGTCTTTGTGCTCATGGTGATGCTTGTCGGAGGAGGGATCTATGTCTCGCCTTTTGATGCCGACCTGGAGCCCTTTCCGCGGGACCCGGTGCCGGTCGACGCCATCCCTGATATCGGCGAAAATCAGCAGATCGTTTTCACGGACTGGGCTGGTCGGTCTCCACGAGACGTCGAAGATCAGATCACCTATCCGCTCACGACGGCATTGCTCGGAATCCCCGGTGTCCGGACGGTACGCAGCACGTCGGCCTTCGGCTTCTCAACGATTTACGTCATTTTTGGCGACGACGTAGAATTCTACTGGTCGCGATCTCGTGTCTTGGAGAAGTTGGCGTCCCTTCCGCAAGGGACGGTGCCGGATGGTGTGAGCCCGACATTGGGCCCGGACGCCACCGCACTCGGTCAAATCTTTTGGTACACGATCGAGGGCCGCGATGCCGCGGGTAACGCTGTCGGCGGTTGGGATCCGGACGAACTGCGTAGCATTCAGGATTGGACCATCCGATATGCGCTTCAGTCGGTCGAAGGCGTGAGCGAGGTTGCTTCGATTGGAGGTTTTGTAAGGGAATATCAGGTGGACGTCGATCCGGTAGCGATGCGAGCCCACGACGTGACGTTGGCGGAGGTCGCCGCGGCGGTTCGTGACTCGAATCTTGACGTCGGGGCCCGCACACTAGAGGTGAACAGCGTCGAGTATATGGTGCGGGGCCTTGGTTTCGTTCGTAGCATTGAGGACCTTGAAGCCACGGTTGTCGTTGCGCGCGAACACACACCGATTCGAATTCGGGACATCGCACGTGTTGCCTTGGGTCCAGCGCTTCGCCGCGGTGTACTGGATGATGAGGGGGCGCCTGCGGTCGGCGGGGTCGTCGTCGCTCGGTTTATGGAGAACCCACTCGCGGTGATCTCTGCTGTCAAAGCGAAGCTAAAGTCGATTGAGGCAGGGTTGCCGAAGCGGACACTCGAGGACGGAACCGTCAGCCAAATCACGATCGTCCCATTTTATGACCGGACCAAGCTGATTCACGAGACTTTGGAGACGCTCTCGACCGCGCTTCTTCAAGAAATTCTTATCACGATCATCGTTGTTCTCGTGATGTTGAGGAACTTGCGGACGTCGCTGCTGATCTCCTCGATGCTACCCTTGGGAGTGCTTGCGACCTTTGTCGTGATGAAGGCGACCGGGGTGGATGCCAACATCATGGCGCTTGGCGGGATTGCGATAGCGATCGGGACGATGGTCGACATCAGTATCGTGTTTGTTGAAAATATCAACGAACATCTCGATAAGGCTGGGACTGAAGAAAACCGCGCCGTGATCGTGCGCCGTGCCGTTGCTGAAGTGGCCCCCGCAGTGATGACCTCGGTGTTGACAACAGTGGTGAGTTTCTTGCCAGTGTTTGGGTTGTCGTCGAGCGAACTTCGGCTTTTCGCCCCTCTGGCTTTCACCAAGACCATTGCAATGAGCAGCACATTGGTGCTCGCCGTATTGGTCCTTCCTGGGGCATCTTTGGTGATTCTGCGACGTCGGCCCGCCAGGCTTTTAGACGCTGCAAGAGGCTCCGCAATGGTTGTGCGTTCGATTTTTCGAATCGAACATATTCGTGATTGGTTGTTCGTCGGATTTGGGATTGTGCTTGTGGCTCTCGGTACGGCAACGGGTCTGTTCGTCGTTGTCCTTGGGGTCTATCGGTTGGCACGACCGATGATGTCGAGCGTCTTTCGCCGTAAGTTCACATTGGGAGAAAATGCCATCGCGGTGATCGCTGTCACAATTTTGCTCGCGCAAAATTGGCTTCCGCTTGGCCACGATCAGGGGATCGTAGCGAACGTGTTTTTTGTCGGCGTACTCGTTTTTACGTTGATGGGGAGTTTTCGACTTTTCGAGTCGTTTTATCCGCGCATGTTGAAGGCAATCTTGCGTCGAAAATTGTTGTTTTTGATGATGCCACTCTCGCTCGTGGTGTTTGGGATGACGGCTCTTCTCGGATTCAATTCGATTTTCGGATCACTTCCGGAGTCGGTGAAGAACAGTGCCGCGGCCAAGAGCCTCTCGGAAGCGCTTCCGGGCTTCGGCCGTGAGTACATGCCGGACTTCGATGAAGGATCCTACCTGTACATGCCGACGACGATGCCTCATGTGTCGATCGGGGAAGCGATCTCGATGCTGTCCGAAATGGACGCGGCGATCGCTAAAATTCCCGAGGTTGAACGGGTTGTGGGAAAACTAGGGCGTGTTGATAGCGCGCTCGATCCAGCGCCGCTGGCAATGATCGAGACCATCATCAACTACAAGCCCGAGTTCGGCGTCGATCGTGCGGGGAAACGGGTTCGTCAGTGGCGGGATGAGATTCAGTCTCCCAGTGATATTTGGGACGAAATCGTCCTTGCTGCCCAGCGACCGGGAGTGACTAGCGCGCCTACCTTGATGCCGATCAACGCTCGCATCGTGATGCTGCAAAGTGGAATGCGAGCTCCAATGGGGGTCAAGGTTCATGGCCCGACGTTGGCTGCGATCGAAAAATTTGGGCTGGACTTGGAGCAGGTCCTAGCGAAGGTACCCGCGATTCGCCCCGAGACCGTGTTTGCGGATCGGGTGGTCGGAAAACCCTATTTGGAGATCGGCATCGATCGTGAAGCGATTGGGCGCTATGGGCTCTCGGTGGTCGATGTGCAGCGGGTCCTACAGATTTCCCTGGGTGGGATGACCCTCACTCGCACGACAGAGGGTCGTGAACGCTACCCCGTGCGTGTCCGGTATATGAGGGAGGAACGCGACAGTATTGAGGCGCTGGAGCGTGTTTTTGTGCCGACGAAAGCAGGCGAGCAGATACCCTTGACCCAATTGGCGAAGATTGAGTACGTGCGTGGGCCGCAGGTGATCAAGTCGGAGGACACGTTCTTGACCAGCTATGTGCTCTTTGACCGGCGTTCTGAGGTTGCTGAGCTGGAGGCCGTCGAGCAAGCAAAATCGGCGATCGCCGAGAATATCGCCAGCGGAGATCTGGTCGTTCCGGCGGGTGTGAGTTTCGAGTTCGCTGGATCTTACGAAAACCAGATCCGTAGCGAGAAGCGACTCGCGGTGTTGGTGCCCGTCGCGTTGATGCTGGTCTTTATCCTCTTGTATCTCCAGTTTCATCGCGTCGTGATAAGTGCGATTATCTACACTGGCGTGGCAGTGGCAGTGGCGGGTGGATTTAGCCTACTGTGGCTCTACGGACAGCCGTGGTTCCTGGACTTCGACTTGTTTGATACGTCGATGCGTGACCTGTTTCGCGTGGGGACGATCAACATTTCGGTGGCCGTTTGGATTGGATTCATCGCGTTGGTAGGGATCGCAACAGATGATGGGGTCGTGCTCTCGACCTATCTCAAACAGCGTTTTGAGAAGGAGCCACCGGCGACCATCACGGATGTCCGCGCACGAACTCTGGAGGCGGGCGCCCGCCGTGTACGTCCCTGCCTCATGACCACTGCGACGACGATTTTGGCGTTGTTGCCGGTGATAACGTCGCAGGGAAGGGGGGCAGACATTATGGTTCCGATGGCGCTTCCCTCTGTCGGTGGAATGCTTATCGAGGTGATGACACTGTTTGTCGTGCCAGTATTGTTTTGCGCTGTCGAAGAATGGAAGGTAAAGCGACGGTGAACGCGTCTGGCTCCGATGGGGGCCGGACACGTTGTGTGTCGAGGCGCTAGTGGACGAGCCGGCGACCGGGCATGCCGCCATTGTCGCGTCGGTCGTCGTCGTCGTCGTCGAAGAAGTCGGCGTCGTCCGGGTCGTCATCCGAACTGTTTATGGGGGGCTCACGTTTTGTCTGAAAGATCGCGGCCAGAAGCAGCCCGAGTCCGACCGCCCAGAGCACGGTCACGACCAAGATCCAGTAGAACAGATGCTGAGCGTCGTCGACTTGGGTCACCATGATATCGATCGATTTAGGTTGGGCTGACTGAGGAGTTGTTCCGCGGAGGGAAGTGTTGTGGCTTCTGGCGAAAGCGGTCTGAACGGACCCGCGGAGCCAGAATGTGAGCGCTTGCGGAGCTGGGCACCGCTGCTTGGGATGGGCGAGTTCGCGCGGGGGAAGAGGCGTCGGAGGCCTGAATCTTTCCGCGGGCGTTCGCCGATTGTTCCATGGTTTGGCGGCCGATGCTTGGGTTTTGTCGCTCCTTTCCCCGCGGGGGTGCGAAAGATAGGTAGACCGCGGTAGGTTCCACGGCAATGTCACTCGATCTTGAAAATCTTCCGCTCTCGTCCGCCCACCGCGAGCGGGTCGGGCTTTGGTTGACGGATCCGATGTACCGATCGGAGCGTCAAGCCCTGGAGGAGGTCGTTCGTGCTGCATTGGCGGGGGATTCTGCCGCGGTGGCCGAGCTGGAGGACGCTTTTTCGGGACCGCTGCCGATCGGCACCGGAGGGAGAAGGGGACCATGTGGTCCTGGGCCCAACCGGATGAACACAGTCGTGCTCCGCGAAACCGCCCACGGATTGGCCAGCGCGATGCGTGAACACGGCGATGTGCCCCGCGTGGCCGTTGTCTATGACACTCGTCACAGCAGTCGAGAATTTGCGTACTTGGTGGCTGCGCAGCTCGCTGCGGAAGGCCTCGAGGTTATTCTCGTTGATGGGCCTCGTTCGACTCCACTGTTGTCCTTTCTGGTGCGCTCTCGGGGCTGCGGGGCGGGTATCGTGATCTCCGCGAGTCACAATCCCCCTCCCGACAATGGGATCAAGATTTATGGTCCCGATGGCGCTCAAGTCCTGGGTGCGAGAGATCGCGCTGTGATGCGCTGTATCGAGGCGGCCATGGAGAGACCCGATACGATCGCTGCGATCGATATTGAGGCGATCGCGCGATTCGAGTTGGTCGACCTTGTCGAACGGATTGATCCCACAACCGACCCGGACACGATCGACGTTCCGTACTGTCGCTATGTGGCATCTCAAGGAGTCTTAGCTCGGGAGGGTGATGGTGGCGTGCCCTTAGTTGTCACGTTCTCGCCGTTGCATGGGGTGGGTCATCATGCCGTGGTCCCGGTATTGCGGGAGGCGGGCTTCACCGTGCATCCTGTGCCCGCCCAGTGCGATCCGGACGGCGGACGGTTTTCGACGGTAAAAAGCGCGAATCCCGAATCACCTTCTTCTTTGGACATGGTCGTGTCGTTGGCCAAGGATGTTGGGGCAGATCTCGCGTTAGCGACCGATCCCGATGCTGACCGCCTTGGCGCCAGCGTACGAGATCGGACAGGTGCCTATCATTTCATCGATGGCAATCGACTCGGTGTGTTGATGCTCGATCACGTGCTGCGTCAACTTGGTCCGGAATCAAGCGAGCGAGCTGCGGGCTGGGTGCTAACAACTATGGTGAGCTCGCCGCTGCTCGCGGCCATTTGCCGTAAATACGGCGTGGAGATTGTGGACGACCTGTTGGTCGGCTTCAAGCATCACGCAGGAATGATGGCGGAGTCCGATCGTCCGCTGCTGCTCGCTTGTGAAGAAAGCCATGGTTTCTTGCGAGGTGGTGATATTCGCGACAAGGACGGAGCGATCGCTGCGTTGTTGTTGAGTGAATGTGCCGCGATCGAAAAAGCGAGAGGTCAGACCTTGCTCGACCGTCTCGACGCGATATGGGCCGAGCATGGGTATTTCAAGGAAAGAACCGAGAGCCTCTACGCGCGTGGAGCCGCTGGTCGAGAATCGATCGCCGGCCTGATGGTGGCGTGGCGCGAGACACCTCCTCGGTCGTTGGCCGGTTTGGAACTCGTGAGCAAGAATGACCGCTTGCAGCCGCGGTCGACGGGGTCCGCGACCCGGGACCTCCCCGGCGACGTGGTGTGTTTTGAGTATGCGGCAAACGAACAGAGGTGCCGCTTGGTGCTGCGCCCAAGCGGCACGGAGCCGAAGGTGAAGATATATGCGCTGGCCCAGGGGCGCGCATCGTCGAGCGTCGATCGCCTGGTCAAGGACGTCGTGCTGGCAGCGAGCGAAGCCGCCAAAAGGGTGATGGATGTCCCGCGCCCACAACACGCGTGATGGGCGGAGACCTCGTCTCCGACCCGGACGTCGATGCGGCCGCCATCTTTTGCGGCCAATCTGAGCCGGAGTGCCTGCGCGGGTCTACAGGTTGAACTTCTGCACACCCCTGAAGAGGCCGACGCTGAAAAAACAGCTCTACGGAGGTGTTTAGGGGCACGGGGACCCCTGTTCAGGATGAATGCGCGCGGCGCAAATTTGAACATCACGCACGTTGTCTGATTTACGACCTCTTGTGGGCCGCGCATCGCAGGAGGCGGCTTCAACTCGCGCGATCCACAGTCCGATCAAGGAGTATGATGGGGAAGGTGAGTTCCTATTCCGCCGCGGACGATGTCTCCGCAGCAAGTGCCGAGGCCACAGACTACCCGCAGGTCTTTGGCAAATACGTGCTCCTGCGCTCGATGGCCAAGGGCGGAATGGGGGAGTTGTTCCTCGCTGCAGCGGGCGAAATCGGCGGCTACGAGAAGCTGTGCGTCGTGAAAAAGGTTCTCCAGGACCTCGGAGACGAGAGCGTGCGTCGCCGATTCCTCGACGAGGCGAAGGTTGTTGTCCGCCTCAATCATGCAAACTTGGTCGCGGTCTTTGATGCTGGGCGCGTCTCCGACGAGCACTATTTCTCGATGGAGTTGGTCGAAGGCAAGGACCTTCGGGCGGTCTGGAACCGCTGTGCCCAGCTTCACCGTAGAATTCCGGTGGATTTTGCGACCTTCGTCGTACGCGAGATGTGCCGCGGACTGGACTACGTTCATGATGCGATGGGCCTTGATCTGGTCCATCGAGACATCTCGCCGCCCAATATCCTGGTCAGCTATCATGGCCAGATTAAGATCACAGACTTCGGTCTAGCGAAACACACCATCAAGCGTGAGCTTACGAACCCTGGGGTGGTTTTCGGTCGCTATAGCTATCTTTCACCAGAGCAGGCCCGCGGACTTCCGGCAGATCGGAGAACCGATATTTACGCCGCGGGGATCGTCCTTTGGGAGATGCTCACCGGTCGTCAGTTGTTTCCCGCAGAGCGAAAAGGCCAGAGCTCTCCCATCTCCGAGTTGCGAAATCCGGTGATACGAGCGCCATCTGAGCTGGTCCCGGGCATCCCAGAGGGCTTGGATGCAGTCGTATTGCGGGCCCTCGCTGTGGAGCGAGAAGACCGGTACCAAACAGCCGGTGAATTTCGGATCGCGCTGTCTGACATCGTCGCAAAACACTATCCAACTTGCGACGTCGACCGTGTTGCCGCGATCATGCGAGACATTTTTGGGCGAGAGTTCAAGCTCGAAGGCCAAGACTATGCGAAATTTGCGAGCGAAGATTTTTCTCCGATTCGCTTGCGGGCCGACCTGACCGAGACACTAAGCATCAGCGATATCATTGTCGAAGAGTCCGACGACATGACGGCGAGCTCGATCACCCTCAACGAAAATGACATTGTTGAGCTGCAGGAGATGCAGGTTCAGGCGGGCTGGAACGAGGGACCGAGCCCTGCGAGTCTAGAGGAAGCCGCAGTCTCGAGAATTGGAGCCGTGGTTGGCTGCCGCTATCGAATCGATCGGTTGTTGGGTGTGGGGGGCATGGGGGCCGTCTATGAGGTCACCCACTTGTCCCTGGGAAAAACCTACGCCCTCAAGGTCTTGCATGATGTCTATGGACGGGACCCCGACCTGATCGACCGTTTTATGCGCGAGGCCCGGGCCGCGACCCAAACCGGTCATCCCAACATCATCGACGTGATGGATATCGGGACCATGGACTCGGGTGACCTCTATTTTGTAATGGAGCTGCTTGAAGGGACCGACCTTGGGGCCGTCGTTGCGCAGGACGGGCGTCTGTCAATCGTTCGTAGTGTTCATATCGCCAGACAGATTTGCAACGCGTTGGAGGCCGCCCACCAGGCGCAGATCATTCACCGTGATTTGAAATCCGAAAACGTCATGCTGACGACGCGAGGACGCGATCCCGACTTCGTGAAGGTCCTTGACTTCGGAATCTGCAAGCAAGTGGATGCGGCAAGTTCATCGCAGACAACACCCGGACTGGTCATGGGATCACCTGACTATATGGCACCGGAGCAAGCTGCGGGAGCCGCGGCCAATGTCAAATCTGACATCTACGCGCTTGGGACGATTCTTTTTGAGATGCTCTCGGGAAGATTGCCCTTTGTTGGCCGTAACGCCATTGATGTTCTCATGCAAAAAGGTGCCGGGAAGGCCCCTGATATCCGAGAATTTTGTCCTGAGGTGCCTGCGCCGGTTGCTGAGTTGATCGGACGTTGTCTTGCCTTGGCACTGGATGATCGACCGGACTCGATGCGCTCGGTGGACTACGAATTGACGCGGGCAATGGAAGGAAGATCGCGGGCCGTTGCCGCCGCCATGGGACTGAAGACAGAGACGGATGGTCCCGGGACGGACCCGCCCTCTGCTTCATCCTCAAGGTCACGGGGAAGCCGGCCGATCGTGGCGGAGCCGAATCGGATGTTCGAGTCGTCGGACTCGATCGATGGATTTGCGCTGCAACATATGTCCGCAAAATTGGTCACCGTTCATGACCAGGCTGCTGCAACGTCGAGTGAGGGGGCGGATCGTGGGCCCGCTGTGGTGAGTTCAGCCGTGAGCGGGGTCAAGGCGCTGCTGTTTGTCGCGCTTGGTGTCGCTCTAGCCGGGGGCATGTTTTTCACCTTTGGAAAGAGCGCGCCGGGCATTGCTCCCTCCGCCCGTGGTTCGCTTGGACATACCGTGACGGAGGACGCTCCGCGGTCTCAGATGCCGGTCGCAGTCACCGATGGCGGATCGCCACGGGATGCATTGTCGCCGTCGAACGGACAACCTGAAGGAGCGGTGAGCCCCAATCTTGAAAATCAGGCACCCGTGGGCCTGGCAGGCGTCGAGACGAGCAAGATCGACACCGCATTGCTTGCCCCTGATACGGATCGGGGGGACGGCCCGATAGAGGCGGTGGTTCCGGGATCTCAGGTGCGCGGACTTCCGAGTGAGCTCGTCGCTCGTGCGGAGTCAGCGCTTTCGTTGGAGCATTGGAATCAGCCCGCATCCGGGAGCCTCGCATTGGAGCTGGCAGCTTTGAATGTCAGCGATCCCGGAAACGAGGCGTTGCTCCGCCTACGCCGCGATGCCGCAAAGATTCTACGTCCGCGCGCGAGCCGGGCTCTTCGGCGCAAGCGTTGGAAGAAGTCTGCTGACGCTTATCGGTCGCTGCTCGCCGTGTGGCCAGATATAGCGAGCAGTGATGACGACGTTCGTCGAGATTTTGTCGTCGCGCTACGTAATCAAGGTAGGGTTCTCAAGCGACACAAGAGTTGGGATCCTGCCCTATCCACGGCCGATGAACTGCTGAATATCGATCCGGATAGCTTTGCCGGCCTGAAATTAAGGGCCGACGCTCTCGCGGGTCTTGACCGTTGGGAAGAAGCGGCGCCAGCCTATCGCGCGGCGATGAAGAAAAATCGCCGCAACAAGGATGCGAAAAAGGGCTGGTACCGCGCGCGCCGGATGTTGGCGCGGCAGGAAAACCGCTAAGGGAGGATTCGCGGCGATTGATGGGGGCGATTCAGGGTTCGGCAACCCCGTGGCCGGCTTAGGCGATGAAATTGATGGCGAGGAAGAGCATCAAGATTGCAGTAAGAACGAGGACGCTCCGTCCAACGCCCCATTCTGGTTGTGCGGGTCGGGTCGACCCGGTCTTCATGCCATCCTCGGTGGACCCAAACTCGCGACGGGCGAAGCGTGGAATCCCATCAATGAGGCCTCGATGGAGTGGCGCAAGCAATTGCAGGGCTGGGCGCACCATGTGTGTCCAGAGACTCGGAATCAAGGCCCGGTACAACCAGTCGGAATCAAGGGTGATGGTCAATGTGCGCTTCAGCATCGGAAGCAGTACAAAAAATGCGAGTCCCGCAAACAAGAGCAGCTGCAGCTGGCTGACAACGTGCGCTGGGGTGAACGCTTGGTAGAGGGGCTCGCCTGGGTGGGCCGCTTGATGATCGGAATAGAAAGGGAGGATCGTGTAGAGAGGTTCGGGGTAGACGCCGAGTGCGACACACAGAACCGCGAAAAAGATCATCGCCCACCGCATATTGGACGGAGGGTCTTCAGGCCGAAGTCCGGAATCTCGCTGGAAGAACACAAACCACGGAAATTTGATCCCGGCATGAAGGAAGACGCCCGCCGAAGCGGCGACCAGCACGAACCACGCGAGCATCTCGTGATTGTGAGCGGCGGCTTCGGTGATCATCGACTTTGTCGTGAAGCCCGAGGTCAGGGGAACGGCCGAGATAGCGAGCGCCCCAATGATTCCGCACCACATGGTGACGGGCATTGTCCTGTAGAGGCCACCGACGTCGGTGCATTTTCGCTTTCCGGTCATGTAAAGGACGGAACCTGCGGACATCAGCAGCAACGCTTTGTAGATGATGTGTGCAAACGCGTGGGCCGTGGCACCGTTGAGCGAAAGACCAGTACCGAGCCCTACTGCGCAGATCATGAAACCAACTTGGTTGACGATTGAATAGGATAGGATCCTTCGGATGTCATTTTCCAAGATGGCGTACACGATCCCATATATTGCCATTGCGGCGCCGACATAGATGAGTAGTGGAGTGCCGGCGTAGAGGACCATCAAGACGTAGACTGAGGTCTTTGTGGTGAACGCGGAGAGAAAAACTGTGCCTGACTCGGAAGCCTCGGGGTAGGCATCGGGGAGCCAGGCGCCCAACCCCGGGGCGCCGGTATTGATGAGGATCCCGAGCAGCATTAGGACGGCCTGCGGCGAGTCCAGAAGGGCGAACGGGGAAGGCGTTACGGGGTCCATGATCCCGCCCGTGAGCGCGAGCTCCGGGAGTGCGAGCGAACCGGTCTCGAGAGCGTGAAGGGCAATTCCCAACATGAAAATCACGCCACCGAGGAGGTGCACGTTCGCGTAACGCATGCCCGCCCTGCGCGATCCCTCGGTTTGCGCCGCCCAGATAACGATGGTGGAGCCTACTGCCATCAGCTCCCAAAAGACGAAGAGCGTGAAAAGGTCGCCCGCAAAGGTGACACCGATCGCGCTCCCTGCGTACAAAAAAGCTGCGGGAAGCTCGATACGACGATCTTGATTGAGGGCATAAACGGCCCCGGTCATGGTCATCAACGCAAAGACAGTCGCGAAGGCCTTCGTCGGTAGATTGAACTTTGCGACGATGAGAGTGAAGTCGAGAAAAGCGACCTCGACCGAGCCATCTTCGGGAAAAGTCCAAATACCAACCAAAGTCAGCAAGGGAAACAGCACTGAAGCAAACTTCCACAACCGTTGCCACTTGCTGAGCGTGATGAGCGCAATTGCGCCGGCGATGAGGATGAGTCCTGGGGGAAATTCAAGCTCAGTCATCGTAGTAGGTGTCCCTTACAGAGAGTTGTTGTCCCACGACCTTCTTCGAGACGATGACCATGAGCAAGCAGGTCGCAAAGCCGTACCAGGCGGAGAACCCAAAGCTCGTCTCGAATCCAAAGACGGCCTCATGATGGTGAACTCCGAGATCTGCGAGCACGAGAAGCGCCAACGAGATCAGACCGAGGACCCACATCGTACGGATTGCGGCCGGTTGCTCGATCTTCGGTTTTGGGGCGCTCGTGGGGTCGACAGTTTTGCATCGCGGGCCGTCATGCCTGAGGCCACCGCGAATTTCCTGTTTCTGGAGCGGGCTCGACTGGTTCATGCGGAGGCTCCTTCAAGAATGATCTCGAGCTTCTGGGCAAGACCCAAAAATATGTCTGGATAGAAAAACATGGCCACCGTGCAGGACGCCGTCCCGACCACTGCGACGACGATCGGCCACGGGGCCTCTCCGTGGGCGGAGTGTTCGTCGAAGGGGGGTGGACGAAAAAATGCTCGGTAGACGATTGGGAGGAAGTAGGCGGCGTTGAGCAGCGTGCTCAGACAGATTACGATCAATGCGAATTGATGGTTCGCGGTCCACGCTCCCTTCAGGAGATACCATTTTGAGATGAATCCACCGGTCGGAGGCAGGCCGATCATCGACATTGTGCCGATGGCGAAAGCACCCATCGTGAAGGGCATCTTGCGGCCGATTCCATCCAACTCGCTGATTTTAGTCTTGTGTGCCGCCGTGTAGATCGAGCCTGCTGCGAAGAACAAGGTGATCTTTCCAAAGGCGTGAGCCGCGATGTGCAGGGCCGCAGCCATGGCTGAGATAGGGTAGAGAAGCGCCGCACCGAGCGTGATGTACGAGAGCTGGCTGATCGTAGAGTAGGCCAGCCGCCGCTTAAGGTTGTCTTGAAAGAGCGCGATGAACGAGGCGATGAGGATCGATGCGCCCGCGGCATAGGCGAGCCAGCCTCCTTGGTCGAAGGCCCGAAGATTGTCGATTCCGACGGTGTAGATCGTGATTTTGACCAGGGAGAAAACCCCTGCCTTCACGACGGCAACGGCGTGCAAAAGCGCGCTCACTGGAGTTGGAGCGACCATGGCAGCGGGCAGCCATCGATGCGATGGCATGAGCGCCGCCTTGCCGATGCCGTACACGAACATCGCAAAAATCACTCCGAACAACGTGGGGGAAATTACGTTGCTCGTGCTCGAAGGAACTTGGCTCAGGCCCTGGGTAAATACGCCCCCGGCGACAAAATCTACGGTCCCGGTGTAAACGTAGGTGGCGACGATCGCTGGGAGGAAAAGACACACCGAGGTCCCCATAAGGATGCCCAAGTACGTTCGGCCCGAGCGAATGGCCTCCGGGGTGCCTTTGTGGGTGACGAGCGGATAGGTGGCGAGGGAAAGAGCCTCATAGAAGAAAAAAAGTGTGAATAGATTCGAGGCAAAAGCGATGCCCATCACCGATGTGATCGAGAGCGCGAAGCAGGTGTAGAAGCGTGTCTGGTGGCTCTCGTTGTTGGCCCGCATGTACCCCACGGAGTACAGAGAATTGAGAATCCATAGCGTCGATGCGATCAGCGCGTAGATCATCCCGAGAGGCTCGACGTGGAAGGCGAGAGGGAGGCCGGGCACCACGTTAACCAAGGTCACGGGGTTGCTCATGGCTATGTTCAGCCCCGGATCGAGCAAAGTACGTGCAGCCCCACCCACCACGAGAAAGAGAATGATCGCGGTCGCTGCGGTAATCGCTTCGCGTACGTTTTGACCGCGCTTGCCCATGCCTGCGAGGAGTTTGCCGCTAAGTGCGATGAGTATCGCACCGCAGGCCGGGATGACGAGGGCGTAGAGGGGGACATTCTGGAAGAGCAGCGATGGAAGCCTGAGCGGTCCTTCTGCGATCCCCGCGATTTTTGAGATCTGTGTGGCGAGTATTATGTCCATCAGCCCTTCCCTCCGAGCAGCATCATTGCCGCGTTCTCGGCGAGCTGGGAGGTGAACTCGGCGTTGACACCAAAATAGAGGCTGAGGGCGATCAGCGTCCACATTGGGATCAACATTGTGAGAGGGGCTTCTCGATAGTTTCGGTCAGGGTCTTCAGGGGTGCCGAAGAAGACGACCTCAACGACCCTCCACACGTAAATCAATGCCAGTACGCCTCCGAGCAGTACGACAAAGGCGATCCACCAGTAGCCTCGATTGAGGGCCCCGACCACCAAAAACCACTTGGAGACAAAACCGGCAGTCAGCGGCAGACCAATTAGACCGAAGCCACCGAGGGTGAAGGCTCCCATCGTCAGGGGCATGCGGCGGCCCAGACCGCGAAAATCGCTTAGACGGGAGCTACCGACGCGAAGGACCACGGCGCCTACGGCCATGAACATCGCGCCCTTGATCACTGCGTGGTTGAAAATGTGGATGATGCTCGCGGTCACACCCGACTCGTTGGCGAGTGAGAAACCGAGCACGATGTAGGCGAGCTGCCCGACGCTCGAGTACGCAAGTATTCGCTTGACGTTGTTCTGCCGGATCGCGGCCAGGGAGGAAACGACGATACCCAGACAAGCGCAGAGGGTGAGCAGGTCCAGATTCTTGACCGCGAAAGCGCTGCCAAAAATCGTGAACACGAAGCGGAAGGCCATGTAGACGCCGACCTTGGTCGCAGTGGAGGCCACGAGCACAGACACCGCGGACGGCGCGTAGGTGTAGGCATTGGGCAGCCACATATGCAAAGGAAAGAGCGCCATCTTCAGGCTGAGTCCGACCATCAAGAACGCGAAGGCGACCAGCACTGTTCGGTTGTTGAGCAGCTCACCCGCGCTGTGTTTTGCGGCGAGCACGTCTGCCATGTCTGCCATGTTGAGCGTGCCGGTAAGCATCAAGAGATAGCCGATGCCCAAAAGAATGAATGTGGCACCGATGCTCCCGAGAATTAGGTACTTGAGCGCCGCCGTGAGAGCGCGCCGGTCTCGTTTCGCGCCCATGGCAATGAGGGTGTAAACCGTGAGAGAGCTGATCTCGAGCAGTACGTAGACGTTGAAGGTGTCTCCGGTCACCGTGATCCCGATCAGTCCCGCGATAGCCAGAAGCCACACTGAATAGAAGTGGTGGTGTCGGTCGTCAGAAATTTCGTCTTTGACGCTGTCACGCGAATAGATCGTCGCGGCCAACGAAATCAGGCTGATGACCAGTATGACGTAGGCATTGAGCGGGTCGACGCGGTAGCCGATTCCCCATTCGGCAGGCCAGCCGCCAAGGAAATAGTCCACGATGTGGTTGTCAGCGTCGTTAACTCGATCGAGCAGCGCGATCGAACAGGCGAAAATGGCCGACGTCACTGCGGTCGCCCACAGCCACGCAAAACGATGCATGAAGATAGAGAGTAGGCCTCCGAAGAGGGGGAGCAACACGATCAACACCGGGAGATGGTGATCCAGTCCAGGAAATAGCTCGGACATGGTCACTGCCCCTGCCGATCGGCTGCCAAAATTTCGTCTTCTTCGATCGTGCCGTAGCGCTGTCGAATATTAACGATGATAGCGACGGCGACCGCGAGGGTCGATACGCCCACCACGATTGCAGTCAGCATCAGTACATGCGGTAGCGGGTTGTCGTAGGGAATATGGGCGTGAACTGCATTTCCCATGGCATCCGTCGCCACGCTCCAAATCGGGGCGACGCCACTCACTGCGGCATCGATCGTCTCGCCCGCGGGGTCTCGTTTCTCTGGGATCCGGACCACAGCCATGGTCACATAGAAGAGGAATACGCCGGTCTGAAAGACCCCGAGGGAGATTGCCTGCTTCAGCAGGTTACGTTTCGCAATGACCCCATAGAAGCCGATCATCATGATCACCACGGCAGCAGCGTAATTAACGAGGCCCATCAGCGTTTCCCTCCGGTCGATGTCGGCCCTTGTTGATCGCGTGGGCGAGTGATTCGCGCAGGTCGCTCGCAGATTTGAGTATAGATTGTGACCATCACGCTACACACGGTGAGTCCGACCCCGTATTCAACGGCCGTCATGCCCCAAACTTCCATGTCGCCTCGGGTGCTGCGGGGGAACAGTGCGACAAGTGCGCCGTAGTCGAGAAAGTTTCCACCGACCACCAGGTTCAGCAGCCCGGTGCCGGCATAGAGAAGGGCGCCCCCGGCCATGGCTGCGTCGGTCACCGCCGGTGGGATTCGCTGTTTCAGCTGCTCTGCACCGAAGACGAGCCCGTAGAGGATGAATCCGGCGGCAAGAATTACACCGCCTTGAAATCCACCGCCCGGGCCGCCTTCGCCGTGGGTGATTACGTAGACCCCAAACACGAGGATGAAGGGAATCACCATTTTTGCGACGACCCGAAGGATCACTTGATCATCCATTTGCGGGAGTTTCTTGGGGCGGTTCATGAACGGGCCTCCCAGCCCTTGCGTTGCTCGGCTTCGTCGTCAGGGCCCTCATCGTCGATCGCTTCTTCATCTTCGCGGCGACGAAGCATCAAGACCATGCTGATCCCGGCAACGAAAATCACGGTGGTCTCGAACATGGTGTCAAAACCGCGGTAGGCCGCGAGCAGTGAGGTCACGGTGTTTGGTACGTGTCCGTTGAAGTCGTCTTTGGGATGACCATGGGCTTCGCTGGGCTCGTGTGTGCTGCGATGATCGCTGGCGTTGAGCACCGAGTTGGCATGCTCGGTGGGACGGTGATCCGGTGATGCGGGGGCACCGTCAACACGGCCGACCTGTTGCGCGAGCAGTTCCTTGACTCGGTATTGGTGAATGGGTGCAGACGGATCGCCGAACTCTGGCATGTCGAGTGTGCCGTAGATCAACATCGCGCCCGTCGCACCGCAAACGGCGAGGGCCGGGAGGTTGATCCGCGTATCGTCTTTGGAAATTCTTCGGGTCCGAACGATCGCCCCCAACAATAGAATCGTCGAAATGCCAGCACCCACTGCGGCCTCGGTGAACGCGACGTCAAGGGCGTGCATATTCGTCCACACCACGGCCATCAACAGGCTGTAGATACCGCCGAGAATCGTCGCCGAGAAGAGGCTACGAATCTGAACGACGGCGATGGCGGTCGCTATCACGAGCAAGAGCAAGATGACATCGAGCACAAAAACCTCACTCATCACGTCTTCTCCTTGTTGTTCGAGGGGCCCGTGGGAAGTGGACTTTGTCGCTCGATGGATCTGGGGTCGCTATCGCCTGGACGTTTCCAGTAGGTCGGCATACGGGGGTCCAAACACGCCGCTTTGCTGATCGCATGGGTCGAGGTGGGTGCCGTCACAAGAAGCAGCATAATCAGCAAGGCGAGCTTGATAGCGATGCCCACATTGGCCGTGATGTCCGGGAGCAGGAGCGCCATGAGCCCCAGTAAAATCAGGGCTTGGGCCAATGTGTCTGACTTGCCCGCGGGATGCAGGCGACTAAAAAAATCGGGCATCCGCAAGACGCCCAGGGAACCCGTTAGAGAGAAGAAACAGCCGACGAGCAGAAAGACCGAGCTTGTCCAATAGCTCCAGTCGGCGAGCGATGCCGTTGTAAACATGGGCTACCCTAATCTCCTGAATTCGATGAACTTGAGTATGCCGACTGTGGCCACAAAGTTGATGAGCGCATAAACGATCGCCGTATCGAGAAAAAATTCTGGGTGTACGGCGCTGCCCGGAGCTCGAAACCCGATAAACGCGATGACCGCCACCAAAACCACAGCTTTGGTTCCCATGGCATTTACGGCCAGAATACGGTCGTAGACCGTCGGACCGGAGATCGCCCGTATCAACAACATGGAAGCACTCGTGAGCAGAGCGAGCGCGACACCGAGCAATGGAGTCACACTGCTCATCTTGTGCCTTCGATCTTCTTGATGCGGTCGTGCATGGCATCGGTCAGCAAGTCATCGGCGGCCTCTTTTGTGAGGGCGTGAATAAGGAACTCATCTTCGCCGACGTCCACGGTCACCGTGCCAGGCGTCAACGTAATGGAATTGATGTAAGTCGAGACTCCATACGGCGTCTTCAACGAGTGCGGCAGTCGGAACATGCGCGGGTCGATCGGCAGCTCCGGGTGCCAGACGCGTCTCGCCACATCGATGTTGGCCACAACGATCTGCCACACAAGCCAGGGAGTGTAGAGCGCGGTCTTGATCCAGTATTCGACAGGCACCCCCTCGTCGTCGATCAATCCGAGCCGCGCGGACAACGCCGTTATGGCGAGGCATGCCGCGGCGCCGATGCCGAAGAGATAGGGGTTCTCAAGCTGCGCAGTGCCGGACAGCGCAGCGTGAAAAGCGAGCAACATCACGAAAAGCACACCCTTACGCATGATCGATTGTCCTTCGTAGCTTCCAATTCCCTCGATAGTTGAAGATCTTGTCGACTGGGAGCATTGAGCCAGCATGCCTCCAACGTGACCGGAGAAATGGCGTTTGCGACATGGATACGGGCTCGGTGGAGGGCCTGTGTTCCGAATCTGGGCAAAGATCCATGCAGCGCTTGACCACGGTGCGTCGCATGGTACGTCGGCCCCACGGTATAGCGCCAGTGCAGAATCCAGTGCAATCCGATCCCTCTCACCCGCCCAGCCCGGAGGCTGCGATTTCGCAAAGTTTGGGTGATGCCCTGCGGCATTTGGGCTGGGAACAGCTTTGTGAGCATTTTCAAACCCAGCTTTGTTCGATTGCGGGGCGTGACCGGCTAGAACAGGACCGGGAGACTCTGCGTGGAGCACGGCCGGGGAACCGAAGCTTTTTGTTGCATCCATCGAGCGATCTCGCGCAAGCGCAGGCAAAACTCGCAGAGTTGGATGGCTTGGAGTTGTTGGATCGCGTGGAAGGCGTGATTCGAGAATCGTCGACTGTGAATTCATCGGAATCGGTGGATTCTACCTCGCCTCGTCTGCGTGATTGCTTGAGTCAGGTCGCGGATCTTCGAGATACGATCGATGCGGCTCGACGAGGAGAAACGCTCGACACGGTTGAATTGCTGGGTGCCTGCGATCTGCTCGGCTCCCGTGTCGTCTTCGATCGCTTGGTGAGGGTCGCTCGGGCGGAGCTGCGCTGCAGCGATGATGTTATCTCGCGCCGTGGACTCGATGCGCTGGTGCGGGCGGTGGGATCAACCTGTGGCGACATTTTGGCGCAGTTGCATGCCACCCTTTCTCGCTCGATTGATCGAGACGGAGGGATTCAGGGTCCGTGTATCGCGGATGGGGCCAGCCCCGCGCTGAAGTCTGCACGCGAGTCCGTTCGCGCCACAAGGCAGGCACTCCTCACCCAAGCCGAACGGGTCATTCGATCTGCGACGGTGGCGAAGGCGTTGCAAGATCGCTATTGGACCGAGAGGGATGGACGAGTCGTCTTGCCCGTACGTCGAGATGCGCTTGGACTCCTTCGACGCGACGGGAGAGCCGCGATCATTCATGGTTCGAGTTCGACAGGGCAGACCGTGTTTGTGGAACCTCAATCGCTCGTTGACGGCAACAACGCAGTTCGCGAAGCCCAGCTCAACGCGGAGCTTGAGGAGCTTCGAGTCCGCACGCGACTAAGTCGATCGCTCGGAGAGCACGGTGCCGCGGTGCTGGCTTGCCAGGAGGCCATGTTGGTCCTCGATGTCGTCGTGGCTCGATTGTCCTTGTCCCGCCGGCTCAACGGATATGTGCCGCAGCTATCGTTGTGCGGTAGCACAGAGGGGGGCTCGGAGCACCCGGAGGCGAGCCCGCGAATCGAACTTCGGGCGGCACGTCACCCCCTTATGGTGCTCGACGGGGTAGAAGTCGTCCCGAACGATATTGTTCTTCCGGCAGGCGAGGCCTTGATCATTAGTGGCCCTAACGCGGGAGGAAAGACGGTAGCGCTCAAGACGCTCGGTCTTTGTGTGTTGATGGCGAGATCGGGCCTCCGCCTCCCGACTTCTCGCCCGGGTCGGCTTCCATTGTTCACGGAGGTCGTGACCGATGTTGGCGATGACCAGTCGATCGCAGCGAATCTCAGCACATTTTCTGCCCATCTGGGTCACGTGATGGAAGCGCTCCGCCAGGCGGAGCGAGTCGGTTCACAGACTCTTGTGCTGCTCGATGAGGTGGCCGTGGGGACCGATCCAGAGCAAGGAGCCGCACTCGCCGAAGCGGTGCTTGTGAGCCTGGTAGAAGCGGGAGCGACGGTGGTCGCCACGACTCACTATGACCGCCTTAAGCTGTTGGCGACACGAGAGGAGGGGCCAGGATCGGGGCTGTTTCATAACGCCGCCGTAGGTTTCGATATCGATAATCTTCGACCGACCTTCCGGGTGACCCTGGGAATCCCAGGAAGCTCCAGTGCGCTGGCGGTCGCCAAGCGCCTAGGCTTGCCCGAACACGTGCTCGACGAGGCCAAACGCCTGCTGGGCGATGTGGGTCTGCGTGTGGACGTCCTGCTTCAAGCGATCGACGCCGAGCGTCATGCGCTGGCCCGGGCGCGCACGGACCTGGAGGACGAACAGCATCGATTGCGAGTGCGTGACCAGAAAATTCAGCAACGAGAGCAGCGCGCCCTTGATGGGGCACGCAGCCGTAAACGCAAGGCCTACGAGGCGGCCTCTGACGAGCTCCGAAACCTCGAGAACGAACTCAAGACCAAGCGTAAGCATCTTCGAAGGACCGCCGGGTCTGCCGACGCACTCCCCACACGGGATGCAGCCACAGGGAGCTCCAGCCGTAGGATCGAGGCACTGCGTGAAATCGAGTCTCCGGCGGTTCAAGGTCGAGCACCGGCAAAAGTCGTTGTGGGCATGAAAGTCCGAGTGTCCGCGACGGGGACCCTCGGGGAGGTACTCAGTATGCGGGGCAAGAAAGCCACGATTCAGCTGGAGAACTCACGGATGACGGTGGCGATTTCGGGCCTACTTGAGGTCTCCGATGGCGGCACGTCCGGCTCTGCGAAGCGAACGACTAAAACGAAGCGAAGTCGCGGCAAGGCCTTGCTCGACTACGGTCGGCCAGAGAAGCCCGCGTCGCGTGCGTCACAGTATTTCGGTCCCGACGCGCGGCCGATTAAAGAGGGCTTCGATAACGCTTGCGACCTTCGTGGTGTTCGCGCAGAGGACGCGATCGATGCGCTCGAGGATTTCTTGGCCCAGGCTTTGGGGGCCGATCAGGAGGTCGTGCTTGTGCGTCACGGTCACGGGTCTGGCGCCCTACGAAGTGTGGTGCGTGAACACCTCGCCCGTATAGCCCATGTCCGGCGTCATCGAGGAGGCCTCATGCCTGAGGGCGGTGAGGCTGTGACCATCGTTCAGCTTGGTTAGCGCGCGCGCCGGCGGAGGTGTCTCGGACGGTCACCAAGGTGGGGCGTGTGCGATCGGCTTCGCGAGGACCCATGTCGTGCTAAGTCCTGCGGATGCGCGTGGTACTTCAGACCCACGGTTGCCGGCTGAACCAGTCCGAGACCGATGCGATGTCCGAGGCGCTTGAGCGCGCCGGCCACGAGGTTGTGCAAGACGTTGGGGGTGCCGACGTCTTTGTCCTGAATACTTGCACGATCACCCATGGAGCCGACGCGGATGCCCGTCAGGTACTGCGCCGGGTCGCCCGCCAACATCCCACGGTGCGTGTGGTGGCGACAGGGTGTTTGGCGAATCGTTTAGGTGATGAGCTTGCCGAGCTTGAGGGCGTCTCCCAGGTGTTTGGCAATCTGGAGAAGGATGATGTGGTCGAGAGGGTGACGGGCACGGAGCTCGTGCAAATCAGCGCGCTGGGACAGCGGCGGGGGCGTGCGCGCCCGCGACCGTGGTCCTTGCCCGCAGCCGTGCGGCCCCGTCGCGCGCGAGCGTTCCTGAAGATTCAAGATGGGTGCAACTATCGCTGCTCATTTTGTATCGTCCCGGAAGTCCGCGGGGGGAGCCGGAGCCTCGCCCCAGAGACCCTCGTATCGCAGCTCGCCGCGCAAGCGGCCGCGGGATGCCCAGAGGTTGTGCTGACGGGGGTTCATCTGGGTACGTATGGATGGGACCGCGGCGATCGTCGTGGGCTCTCACGGCTGGTCGACAGTCTCTTGTCGATACCGGCCGCGACTCGGCTGCGACTCGGATCGATCGATCCCCATGAGGTCGGCGAGGACCTGATCGATTTGTTTCGCCGCCACACGCGGCTATGTCGACATCTTCATCTTCCGGTGCAAAGCGGGAGCGACTCTGTACTGAAACGAATGCGACGAGCCCATGACGCGGCGAGCATCCGGGCTCTGCTTCCGCGTCTTCGTGGAGAATTCGAAGATATGGCGCTCGGTTCCGATATCATCGTCGGGTTTCCGGGCGAGACGGATGATGACTTTCAGAGCAGCGAGGCGCTTATGTCGGACGAAGGCCTCGATTATGCCCACGTGTTTAGTTACTCTAAACGGGCAGGAACGGCCGCCGCGACCATGCCGGACGCGGTGGATAGCGCAACTAAAAAACGCCGGAGCGTTCATTTGCGGCAGCGCTCACAGGCCCGCTGGCGTCTCTTTGAGGATCGACACCTTGGGCAGACACGGCCAGGGGTTGTGCTGTTGTCACGCTCGCCTGGAGAAGGAAAGCTACAGGTCGTCACCGACAATTATTTGCGAGTATTATGCGACGGCCCCGACACCTTGCGCGGCCGTGCGGTTCGCATTTACGCGGATCGTCGGGAAAGAGGGCGCTTGGTGGGCACCCTTGTCGACGCCTAGGACAGAAAATTGGGCAGGCTCGCCCATCGAGGGCGTCTCCGTGGGCGAGAGATGGGGACGACGAAGGGCACAAGCAGCAGGATCCAGGCGGGTGGACCTTCATTGTTTCTCCCAGCGGTTGCGACGCTACAGCCGTCTTTCGCTACCGATCGGCTGTCGTCCGTCTGGTTCGTACCGCCGTCGGAAGGGCTCTCGGTTGCGAGAACAACCAGAAGGTCCCTTGAGATGGCCGCATGTACGCGACCCTCGGGGCTTTCAACCTCGAGTCGAAGTCGGTGGGCTCGCCCTGGAAAACCGTAGGGGATCTCAAAGTCGATCGTGAGTTCAGTCTCGGTATCGATCCGGCCGGAGTTTGAGTCGTGCCACGTGGGGGGACCAGGGGCGTCTATCGCCCACGCGAGCCGATAGGTCGATCCAGGCTCAGCGTCGACGCAGACGGTCACTTGATAGCCATCGCCTTCGTGAACGATGGCCCCCGTGAGGCGCCCAAAATAGATCGCAGGACCATGCCCACGAGGGATGGTCGAGTCGACGATCTGAACGATGCCGCGGCGGGTGGTCCAAAGGTTGGCGCTGGGCTCCCATGTGTAGCCGGCGACCAAATAGGCCCCGAGTGGGGCATCTCTGGTGTCCCAGTCCACTCCACGGCTCGCCTGCACAAGAGTGATGGGTAGACGCTCATCGTCGCTCGTGATTCGTAGCCAGTCTTCAGGGGTCCAATCGGAGGAGAGCTCAAGCACATCTTCATCGGAAACGCTCGGTGCGTCGGTGATCTGCATGTCGATGGCTCGCTGAACATCGGCGGACGAGATCCAAGGAGGCAATGACCGGTACGCCAGTCGAAACGCGAAAAACTGGTGACGTCGGCTGTCCGAGAGTTCATCGGCCTGCAGATCGGTGTCCTCGTGGTCGATGCTGTATGCGATGTGGAAGAGGCCGTCGCGCAATCGATCGTGCGTGATCAGGCAAGGTACGTCGCCAAAGTTTGGTACCACTCTAGGTTCAAATTGATTGCCTGCCGATGCCAGGGATGGAGCGAAGCCGAGCGCCAGGGTCCCGAGCGCTCGCAAGATCCGTCCTAGATTCGATCGATAGCGTCCGCGGATCTTGTCGTGATGCACCTCGCGGACATGCGCTTCACGACAACACGCAGCTACGTTCGTTTATCAACCTCCGCGATCGACGAAAGAGGTCGGTTGCGAGCCGTGGTGGGCAAGAGTAGCTTCGCGAGCCGATGGTCGATGCCAAGATGACGTTGGGTACCGTGGCCCGCGCGTGGTGGCCCCTCGCCGCGAGTTGGCTGTTGATGTCGGTCGAACTTCCCGCGCTCGGCGCTGTTGTCGGTAGGCTCCCCGATGCAACGACGCAGCTCGCCGCGTACGGAGGTGTAGTTTTCCCGATCGCGTTGATCATCGAGGCCCCGATCATCATGCTGCTTGCCGCCTCGACCAGCCTCTGTCGGGACCGCGCATCCTATAAATTACTGCGGCGTTTCATGCATCGAAGCGCCGCCCTGTTGACGGCGCTGCACGTTGTATTGGTAGCCACGCCGCTCTATGACTTGGTGGTTGTCGGCTTGATGGACGTGCCGGAGGCCGTCGTTGCTCCCGCACGTGTCGGCCTACTGATCATGCTTCCTTGGACCTGGAGCATCGCCTACAGGCGTTTTAACCAGGGCATCATGATTCGCTTCGGCCATGCGCGAGCGGTTACCGCTGGGACGACACTGAGACTCTGCGCCAACATCATCGTACTTTGGCTCGGTTGGGTCGTCCTACGGCTTCCTGGGATTGTTGTAGCGACGAGCGCGGTCGCTTCAGGAGTCGTTGTCGAGGCCGTGTATGCGGCAGTGCGGGTACGTTCGATCGTACGCCAACATCTGGGAGAGATTGACCACGACAATCCACCCGTGCGGGGGCGCGCCTTCGCTGCATTCTACGTGCCGTTGGCCCTGACCTCAGTAATTACACTCGCGGCCCAACCGTTGTGTACCGCGGCCATTGCTCGGATGCCTGGGCCGTTGAACTCGCTCGCGCTGTGGCCAATTGTTACCGGTCTGTTGTTCATATTGCAGGCCATGGGGCTCGCATTCACCGAGGTTGTTGTGTCGATGGTCAGTCGCCCGGGGGCTCTCAGGCCGCTGAAGACCTTTGGGCAGCTGCTGGGGGGGTTCACGGGACTGTGTGTGTTGTTGGTTGCAACGACGCCGCTCGCAGAATTTTGGTTCGTTCGGTTCTCTTCGATGGATCCTCGGCTGGCCGCGATGGGCACGGCCGCATTGTGGCTCGCAATTCCAATTCCGGCGACACGCGCGATCCAGAGTTGGTATCAAGGGATTCTTGTCCATGCACGCCGGACGGGGCCGGTGACCGAGTCGGTGGTCCTGTTTTTTGTCCTTTGCGGCATGGTGTTGCTGGCCGGGATTCTCCTGCGCTTTGACTCGGGACTCGCTGTCGCTATCGCTGCCTGCTCAATGGGTCGGGTGGGCCAAACGATTTGGCTTTGGTATCGCAGCCGCCCCGTGGAGCGGGAGCTGCTTGAAAATGTCGAGATTTCGACCCGATGAGTTTTATCCAGGTTCTTTGAGATGGACAGTTAGGTCTAAACGTGGATAGGGCCACAAAGATAGGTCACCGCTCGTCCCGAGATCTTGACCCGTTGTCCATTCAGCACGCAACTTAGACGACCGCCGCGGGGGGAGATTTGTTGAGGTTCGAGGTTCGAGCGTTTCAGCCGATCACTCCAGTAGGGGATCAGTGTGCAATGTGCCGACCCTGTCACGGGATCTTCATCGATGGCTTCGGCGGGGGCAAAAAAACGTGAGACAAAATCAATTCCAAGGTCGGAGGCTATCGAGGTCACGATCGTTCCAGACAGTCGTTGTCGCGCGAGTTGAGGGAATCGTGGGCGAAGAGAACGTACGGCTTCTTCGTCGTTTAGGACAACGAAGTAGTCGCGCGTCGACGCGAGGACGACGACAAATTTTGTATCGTTGATAGTGCCAAGTCCGAGGGCATCGAGGAGTGAGAAGGCCTCGACATTTGCGATTGGAGCAGCCGGGCGACTTGGAAAATCGAGCTCAATTCGACCTTGGGTGTCTCGTGTCACGTAGAGGTCGCCGCTCAATCCAGTGAAATGGATCCGAGAACCGGTGTATCCGAGGTGAGTAAAGAGCACATGCGCGGCGGCGAGCGTGGCATGGCCACAAAGGTCGACCTCTGTGATTGGCGTGAACCACCGCAGTTGATAGCCGTCGCCGTCAGGAACGAAAACCCCCGTCTCTGAGAGATTGTTTTCGGAGGCAATCGCCCGCAACGTCGAATCCGGAAGCCACTGTTCAAGGGGACAGATGGCTGCCGGGTTTCCCGTGAACACCCATTCGGCAAAGGCATCCACTTGATAGATTGGAATCATTTGCGACACGGGTGAGCGAAGCATAGACCACTTGGCCTTGTCCGAAGCGGTGCGGATCGTTCTTCGTCGGTTTTAGAACGAAGGGAGGCTACGGCACGGTGTAGCTGATTCGCATGGGTAGCGTGTCGATCGGCGTCTTTCTCTGCTCATCATCGCCCATCCAGCGGCGGGCATGAACGACAAGAAGCTCAGTAGAGGGGCTGTGATAGCTGTGCCCCACGATCAAATCCGGGTTGTCCTCGGGGTCCAGTCGGAGAACAAACCAAGTGTTGGCGGTACGGTCGTTGGTCCAATGGGATGCGTTCATCTCAAGGTCGATGTCACCCACTCGCCGTGTCGCCCGGAGATTTACGATCACCCGTTCTCCGGTGCTCTCATTGACCATGGGAGCATTGACCATGACGTACCCACGGGCATTCCACGTCAGCCAATGGCCCGTCGTGTACCCAAAATCTTTGTCGTCAGCGACGAAGTAGACGGTCGAGTCCGGGACGAAATAGGCTTCGGACACAAAATCTTCATCGAGCGCGACCTCGATCGGGTCGTAGGCGACGTGTTGAAGATCTAGGCTCAACGGCCAGCGTTCCTTTTCGACAATGTTGCCATCACCATCGACTTGCCAAGCGATAACCTCGGGTTCCTGGCCTTGGACGGTCTTCCAGCGGCCCGTCGGGAGGTCGAGGTTATGGGTCAACTCTACCCAAGCGCGCACTTCTTGCTGAAGGTTTTCTCCACGAACCCACTTGGTCCAGTCGTTGATCTGGCTGAAGGCCTCTCGCCCATCACTGATGACCTTGCGCTGGGCGGACACGTTTACGACGTTCTGTGCTCCTTCTTCATCGATGACGGCGATTTCTAGAAGGGAGATACCGTCCGGATCGCCGCAAATCGGATCCTCTTGCCCCGCGCCCGCGATCGAGAAGAAAATTTGGTCTTCGCCCTTACGATAGGCGTTGCCGACGGTCCGTGGCGCGCAATTGACGTTCGCGTCGCACATCTTGGCAAGCCGTATCGGACCGGCACCCAATTCCCCGCGTCCGACCCGATGAAGCGGGGGAAGTGGGGCATCGAGATCGAGATCGATGGTGCGGGTATGCAGAAGCGTGACGTCGTTCATATCGACCTCCGGGTAGCCCTTCGTGCTCCGATACAAGCGGATCTCTACAGGGTTCCGCGAGCGCTCGAGGTTGAGAGAAAAATGGGCCATGCGCCACTCCCAGCGGATCTTGGAGCCGATGAGAGCTTGGTCGACACTGCCATCGGCGTATTCGATTTCCAGAAAATGTCGCGCTTCGGCGAATCCTCCCGGAAGGTCATTGGACAGCGGGTCCGGCAACTCGAATAGATTTCCGAAGGTGGATTCGATGTACGGATATGTCTGGTCAACGTCGGGATCCGCATCGTCCGATTCAGGGCCGAAGGTACCGATAATCGTGACGACAGGGACACCGATTTTTACTGGTTCCATGGCCTGGTCGTACTCTGAGGCGGGCTCCAGACGGGCCATCTCGGGATTCCACTTGTAGCTTCCGACTACGCCATCGACCTCGGCGATGATTCGTCGCCCTTGTATATATTTCTGAGCCTTTTTTGCGTGGTAGGCGGTGTATTGTGGGTAGCAGGTAAATTGTGCACCTTCGCCGTGGTTCATTGGATCGTTCTTACCGATCCAATCCCCTTCGTCGTTTGTCGCAGGACCGTTCTTATTCACACGGTACCAGGTGCGAAACATGTTGCGTACGGAATCGAAGCCCCAGGGATGCGACGCGAGGTTAACACCGTTGTGTGGGTACTCCTCGTCGATTCCCCACGACTCCGCCGTGCCGCCTGTGAAGTGGCCCATGTTGAAGGCGTGACCGGCTTCATGCGCGAGGGCATTCCCGCAGTCAGAATTGGAGAAAATTGCGGACCACCCGATCGCGCCGCCGGCAATACCTTCGTTGGCGAGCGGCCCGACACCTCCTTCGCGATTTTCAAACCACCCGAAGCCATAGTGCGTGCTCTGGCCAAAGGCGAGATTTGCCGTCGGATTGATCAGCCCGCCGCCTAGATTCGCGGACATGACGGGCTTATCGATCTGGAGTTTGATCGTGCTGTAGTGTCTGTTGCCGCCCGTGGCCTGGAAATATTCTTCTTGGGAGTCGACCCGGACAGGCCGTCCGGTGGCGGCCTCTCCAGTGATGAGATAGGGCCAAATCGCCTGTGTGTACTCCGTCCATTGCATCTGCGCGGTAGGAACAGACGGATAGAACTGCTTGATCATCTTGGCCGTCTTGTGGGCGATTTTGGGTCCCGTGCCCGCTTCCATGAAGACCTTTGCTGTGACGCGCGCCATTAGAAAATCGTTGGGTGCGCCGAGCGTTCCGAAGGTGTAGTTGTGACGATGGTGTTCGAGTTGCCCTTCTTGGCCCTGGTCAAATCCTATTTCGAGGTCGACGCCCGGACGAGCCCAGTCCCACGGTAGGAGAGTGCTCCAGGCCGTCTGAGAGTAGGGGTCGAGTTTCGTCACCGAATAGGTGTCCTCGAATGCCGGGACGAGGTCTGCGGGCGAGCGCATGAGGACCGTGCCCAAAATTTCACCGTCGAGGCGGGCTGTGACCTTGATCTTCGTCGCATCGTCGACCGCGGTCTCGGGCGTTAGCAGCAGTAGGGTCGCCCGTTCGGCGATGAGCGGAGGCGCAAGCCGGGTCTCATTTTCAGCAAGAACATGGGTCTGACCCAATTCAAGGGTCGCGGGGATGGGTGTGGCGAGAGCCCCGGCGGCGGCCAGAGGGATAAGAGGTGGCGCGTCGTCGCAGACTTCGTCGCTGGTGTCAGCGCCGGTGTCGTCGGTGTCATCAGTGTCATCAGTGTCATCAGTGTCATCAGTGTCATCAGTGTCGTCGGTTCCGCTGACTGGATCTGAGGATGTTGCACTGCGATCGATCGACTCGCCGCTCTCAGACCCCTCCGCCAGGATGGCCGAATCGTTGTCTCCACAGGACCACTGCAACGCGAGAAGTGGAGCGATCAAGGACAACCTTAGGTATGCGTAGTGGTTTGGGAGTTTCATGAGGGGCCCCGGTGTTGCGTGGTCGTCCTGCGCGTATGCTGGTTCGGTACTGCACTGATGAACCGAGGCCACGGGGTAGTCTGCGGCATCGCGCGAGCGAGCCGCTCCAACACCTGGAGCAAGCAATGAACATCCACGACGGCACTCTACCCGAAATGTTCACAAAATTTGAATCCCCGAGTACACCTACAGATGACTGTATGCATACATGTTAATGATGCCTACTGAACCGACAGGCGAGGGGAGCACTTTGTCTACTCGATGGTCCAGGTGTGGCCGGCATTGAGGAGCGTCTCGAGGTCGCCCTCGCCGCGTTGCTTCTCAATACGCTCAAGCTGATCGTGGATCGCCTCGTTGAAGGTAGGCGCGGGGTCTTGCAAGAGCACACCTAGTGCGGTCGGAAAGTTTGGCGGCTCCATCTGGCCCAGGAGGAATGCCATGGACCGGTTGGTTTGGTCGTGAACCGCGAGATCGTTCTCGGTGACGCCATCTTGACCGATGGTGACAACTTCAAGCTCGAAACCGGTCGGTTTTATGCGCAACCCGTAGGTCCGATTTTTACCGAAGATCATGGGTTTACCATGCTCAAGGTGGAGCTGGGTGTCTGCCGCCGTAGGCCTGTCGGTCACATGGGTCCAGGCCGTCCCGTGGAAGACCACACAATTTTGCAGGATCTCGACAAAGGAGCAGCCGCGGTTTGCGTGGGCGGCCTTGAGCACGGGCGCGAGTTGTTTCGCATCTGTGTCGACTGCACGGGCCACGAATCGGGCATTTGCGCCGAGCGCCAGGGAGACGGGAAGCACCGGGTGGTCGATCGATCCATCGGGGGTTGAGGGCGTGCGATGGCCGGTGAGCGTGGTGGGCGAAAGTTGGCCCTTGGTCAGGCCGTAGATGCGGTTGTTGAAGAGCAGCAGCTGGACATCAACGTTGCGGCGGATCGCGTGTACAAAGTGATTGGTGCCGATGCTGAGGCTGTCACCATCGCCGGTGATGATCCATACATCAAGCTCGGGGTTGGCGAGCTTTACCCCGGTCGCAAAAGCGGGGGCGCGGCCATGGATACTGTGGAAGCCATAGGTGTTCATGTAGTAGGGAAATCGGCTGGAGCAGCCGATCCCCGAGACAAAGACTGTATTCTCGCGAAGGACACCCAACTCCGGGAGGGTGCGCTGCATGGTGGCTAAGATCGCATAATCGCCACAGCCGGGGCACCAACGCACGTCTTGATCGGAAGTGAAATCCTTGCGTGTGAGCTTTGTGATGGTTTCGTTCATGCCAGTTCCTTTTCGATGGCGGCTTCGATCTCGGCGATCTTGAAGGGCATCCCAGAGACCTTGTTGAGTCCCTTGGCATCGACGAGAAAATCCGAGCGAAGAATCTTGACCAACATTCCGTTGTTCATTTCGGGGACGAGCACCCGTTTGAAGCCTTTGAGGACCTCGCCAAGGTTTTTTGGGAAGGGGCTGAGATTGCGAATGTGGGTATGAGAAACCTTCATGCCCTTCGCGCGGCAGTAAGTCACGGCCTGGAAGATGGCGCCGTACGTCGATCCCCAGCCAACGAGCAGAAGGTCGCCCGTGTCATCGCCAACGCAGACCTCTTGTTCGGGAATGTCGTTGGCGATCCCGGCAACTTTGGCGGCCCGAACATCGGTCATCTTCTGATGATTGTCGGGATCGTAAGAGACGTTGCCTGAATTGTAATCCTTCTCGAGCCCACCGATTCGGTGCTCGGTCCCGGCGATGCCGGGGGTGGCCCAAAGGCGCGCAAGAGTTTCGGCATCCCGCATATAGGGATGGAAATCTTTCGGCGCTTTGGTGAGCCTCGGAGACTCAAACTTGGGAAGGTCTTTAACGTTGGGGATCTTCCACGGCTCAGCCCCGTTGGCGAGAAAACCGTCCGTGAGCAGCATGACCGGAGTCATGTACTTTATCGCCAAACGGGCCGCCTCAATTGCCATGTAGAAACAGTCCCCGGCGGTGCAGGCCGCGATCACGGGCATCGGCGAGTCTCCGTTGCGTCCGTACATCGCCTGCAGCAGGTCGGATTGCTCGGTCTTGGTCGGAAGCCCTGTGGATGGCCCGCCGCGTTGCACGTCGATAACGATCAACGGAAGCTCGAGGATCAACGCGAGGCCGATGGCCTCGGTTTTGAGTGCAACGCCAGGCCCCGATGTGCTTGTGATGCCGAGATTTCCACACCAGGATGCGCCGATGGCGGCACAAATCCCCGCAATTTCGTCTTCCGCCTGAAACGTAACGACACCGAATTCTTTGTGTTTTGCCAGCGCATGCAAGATGTTTGAAGCGGGCGTGATCGGATAGGTGCCCAAGAAGATCTTCTTGCCGCAGATTCTTGAGGCGGCGAGCAGTCCCCACGCGGTGGCATCGTTGCCGGTCACATGTCGGTACTTCCCCGGTGCCAGCGGTGCCTTGGGAACCTTGTAGGAATGGACGTCGCTGGGCAGTTCCGCGGTCTCTGCATAGGCGTGGCCCGCCTTGAGGGCGACGATATTTGCCGCGGCCACGTCTGGAAGCTTTGCGAACTTTTGATTGAGCCACTCGACCACCGAGGTGGTCTCGCGATCAAACATCCACAACACGAGGCCGAGGGTCCACATGTTCTTGCAACGCAGCGCCCCCTTACTCCCGAGATCGAAATCCTCGACGGCGGCGAGGGTCATTTTTGAGATGTCGAGCTTCAGCGTGCGGTAGGGCGCAAGCGTCTCGTCGTCCAGCGGGTTTGACCCGTAGCCGGCCTTCTTGAGGTTGCTCTTCGTAAACGCGCCAGTGTTGAGAACGACGAGCCCGCCTTTCACCAAATCCGGGAGGTTGACGAGCAGCGCGGCTGGATTCATCGCCACGAGAACATCGGGGTTGTCGCCCGGTGTCATGATCGCGTGGCTTGAGAACTGAATCTGGAATCCCGAGACCCCATATGTTGTTCCGGCGGGCGCTCGAATCTCGGCGGGAAAGTCCGGGAAGGTCGCCAGGTCGTTGCCCATCAGCGCTGTCGAGACGGTAAAACGGTTGCCCGTGAGCTGCATTCCGTCGCCGGAGTCGCCCGCGAAGCGGATGACGACGGACTCGAGTTCCTCACGATTTTCTTGATCGGGCTTTGGAGAGGTATCCATAGGGAGCCTGCTGCGATTGACGGGAGCGGCGACTACACGCCAAGACCCGTAATTCGCCGGGATTATGTACTCTGGTCCAGGTCCTTGTCACGCTTTGAGGGCACCTTTGTCCGGGGCGCCGCGTGAGCCGACCCGGCAATGCGCTATCTCACGTCGGTCAACGGCGGTGACTGCGGTACACCCCGGTGCGCGATAGATTGCGCGGCACGGTGGCGACCGCGCAGCGGGGTCGGTCAACGGCGGAGCTTGGGTTGTGTTTCTGCGCTCGCGCCCTGCGAGCCACCCGGGGGGGGCACCTGCCGGTGTCTCGCGTGGCGCTCGAGCGCGTGTAGCTGGTCCATCGTATTGATGCCTGCGACCTCCACAGAGTCGGTACCAAGGGTCTCAACCCGGCCTTGACGGCTCCGGCTGGCCACGAGGTCTGTGAGATAGATTTCGCCTTGATCGTTGTTTGTACCGAAGGCGGGGAGATCGGCGCGCAAATGTTTTGCTTCAACGCAGTAGACGCCGGCGTTGCACTCGCGGATGGAGCGTTCTTCCGGGGTGCAGTCGCGGTCTTCTCGAATTGCGATGGGGGCGCCATCTTTGTCGCGGATGATTCGTCCGTAGCCGACCAAAGATTCTGGGGTGAAGGTCAGCAGCGCAATTCCCGCACTCGAACTTGTGCACGCTTCTCCGAGCGATCGCAAGGTAGAACTGCGTAGCAGAGGCACGTCGCCGCTGAGGATGAATACGGGCCCTTGGTGATCGGAGATTGCATCGAGGGCACACAGCACGGCATGGCCGGTGCCACGTTGTTCTGCCTGGAGCACGTACTGGATTCCCTCTGAGAACTGGCGATCGACGGTCGATTTTACTTCGTCGGCGCCGTGGCCGACCACCAGAACACAGCGCTGTGTCCCTAATTTTCGCGCGGCGGCAAGTGGATAAAAAATGAGAGGTTCTCCACAAAAGGTATGCAACACCTTGGGGAGGTTCGATTGCATGCGTGTGCCTTTGCCGGCAGCAAGCAGGATCGCGATGGATAGCACGAGGGGTACCGTATCACGCACAGGAGGAGCTTCAACGGGATTTTCGCTCGGCGGTCTCGGCGAGCCAACGGGCCCATGCGGCGGGGGAGTTGATGTCTTCGACGACCTGCGGATTCGGAAGTGTGTCCACGGAAACCCGGCTGACCCCGCGCAGTCTCGTAAACAAGGTTTGGGCGCGGCGCTCGCCGTGCCTGATCATCCGGTCGAGAATTCGGACTGCGGGATCGACAAGAACGGCAGAGTTTAACGGATGCCCTCGACCGGAGTCGGAATCGACGGGAAGGGCGCCTTCACGGGGAGGTCCGTCGAGCTGAGCAAACATGAAGTCGATATGGTCCGTGTCGAGCCGGGCGCTGTCGCAGCTGGTTAGGAACGCTCTGGCTACGTCGAGTGTTTGAAGCTGTCGCAGACCTTGCAAAAGGCCGACCACCGGTCCCGAGCGAAGTAGGGCATGGGGGTCATCCACCCGAGACACACCAGGGGGAAGCGGCGGGAGGGGTTGCTGAGGAGCGGCCGCGACCACGCAGTGGTCGCAGCGAGCGGCGGTCGTGTTGAGGATCGAGTGCAGCAAGTATCGGCCACGTATAGTGAGCAGCGCTTTCGACTGCCCCATTCTGGAGGACGTCCCGCCACAGAGGATCACCGCACCAGATCGGGGTTTCGCGGTCATCGAATCGTCGCCCGGCCGCCCAGGACGCCCACCCGTAAATTTTGGAGCGTTTCGAAGTTCGGGAATCTTCGGGGCGGGGTCATGGGCGTCTAGATTGCCCGCTCAAGGCCCGCTCGAACAGGTCGATGTTGGACACGGTGGGGGATTGTTTCGGGCGGTCCGACTCCCCCTCCGACCCGTCAGGTGGGATGATGAGCACAGCAATACCATTTAGATTCGCTCTGTGTGCCGCGGGCCTCGCTATAGCATGGGGCAGTGGCTGCGGGGGACAGCTGGCGCTTGAGGAGTCGGAATGGAGCTCGCATGGGGGGAGCGATGAGCGCGAGGGCCTCGGTTATCACGAGGAGCGCCAGTGTTTATGGGACGGGGGGGCGGCGGACGGCAGCCGAGACGTCGACGTGAATCTCCGATGGTCGGACAATGAGGAAGATCCGGGGTTCGACGGAGTCATGGTGACCCCCGTAACGACCCATATCGATGCAGACGGAATTCCGGATATTGTGTTTACGGCATTCCGTGGCCTGGACTACGGTGGAGCGGGAGCTCTTGTCGCGGTCTCCGGGGCCACAGGCGACACGCTTTGGAGTCGGCGCAGTCTGGGTGGGTTTCGGCCTCACGGGGCGTCGGGCGTTGCGATCGCTATCCATGAGGGAGAGACGACCCTTGTCGTGGCTGGGGCCCGCGGACTCATCGCGGCCGACCGAAGTGGACACTTTCGGTGGTTCGCCCCGGCCGAGGTCCCAGAGAATGGCACCGTCTATCCCTCGGTCGGTGATCTCGAGACCGATGGCGAACCGGAATTTTTGTTGGGCTCGACCGTCTTTGGTTACGACGGTCGCCTGCGATGGCGTGGTGAGGCGGGGCACGGCGGTCGACACTTCGGCAGTCTGTTCGCAGACGTATCGAGCGCTCCGGGTCTTGAGGTGGTTGCTGGAAACACTCTCTACGGCAGCGACGGTGCAGTGTTATGGACGGCGGGGGGGAATGATGGCTGGCCGGCGATCGTCGAGACCTCCGACGGTCCCTTGATCGTCGTCGTTCGTCAATCCGGGTCGATGGTCGCTATCGACCCGGAAAGCGGGAATCTGCTGTGGGAACAGGATTTTTCGAGTCCTGGAGGCGGACCCCCTGCAGCGGCAGATTTCAACGGTGATGGCGAGACCGAGATTGCGGTCGCCAGCGGGGACAAACTGCGGATGTTCGATAGCCGTGGAACGCTGTTGTGGGAGCGGCCCATTCATGACCCATCGTCCGCCGCAACCGGGTGTTCGGCCTTCGATTTCGACGGAGATGGGCGGTATGAAGTTGTTCAAGGGGATGAGGTCGAACTTCGCGTGTTTGATGGGAGCACCGGAGAAACGCGGATCGACTGGTCCGAGCATGGCTCGCTCACGCTCTATGAATATCCGGCTATTCTTGACCTCAACGGAGACGGCCATGCCGAGTTGTTGCTGGCGACCACCGGGATCAACGATGGCGCGGCCTCCCGTGGGATTGCGGTGCTGGGGAACTCAAACGGCTGTTGGGCGGCGGCGCATCGGTCCTGGAACCAACATGCCTACTCGCCCCGTGCCTGTGCGAGTTCGAGTGTGCCCGGCACCAGGGCGCAGTGTGCGCCGTGACGTCGTTGAGAGAGAGTGCGCGAATCGTTTTGGTCCTGTGGTGGGTCGCGTCGTTGGGAGGCATCGCGGGGGGCACCGGTGGATGTGGCGCGCAGCAAGCGAGCCCATGCCACTCTATGAGAAAATGTGTGACATTGACCTGCCGAGATCGACTGAAAGACGGCATCTCGAGCGAGGCGTGGACCGAGTGCGTGCGTTGGTGCCGAGAGAGTCGCAAAACTCCGGCGGGCACCCACGCACGATGTGCAGAGGAGATTGGTGTCGTCTGTATTCGCGACTGGGATGGCACCGACTGTGTCGACGCCCGTCGGCGATGCGAAGATGGCAGGTACCGTGATCCTCCAGATCGCTGCTGAACGGTGATAGGCGGCAAAATACTGCCATTTCGGAGATCTCGATTAGCGAGGGAACCACCCGGTGGGGTCGTCGGCTGTGGTATCGCCACTCCCGAGGGTGTGCTTTGTCTGGGAGGCGATCGCGGCCTGGGCATCCTCAAGCAATGATGGCGGGATACGGACCCGATGCTGCTTGCCTTCCAGCAAAATACCCCCAGTTAGAATGTCTCGACGCACGCGACGGATGTTGCGAAATGCAAGGCGTGCTCGGTCGCCTCGCCACCCTACCTCGAGCACAGAGGTATCGGTCACCAGGATCGAGCGCCGGCTAAGGGTTTCACGCGCGAGGACCATCGCCGAGGGCAAGAAGGGTACGAAGGCAGGTTTCCAAAGCCGGGCGAGGGGCTGCTGCCAGAACTCTGGCGCGAATAGCGTAACTGCAGCGAGGCAGGCGGCACCGAGCGCAAAAGTGTAGGCCACCGCGCGCCATGAGATACTGTTTTTCTCGTTCCACCACACAACCGGCTCGTGCGTGCGTAGCGAGCGTGCGAGCTCGTGAGGGACGCTGCCCGGGGAGAGGGGAGCGTGAGGCGCGTATTGCCGGCCATGGGAGGAGCCCACATCCTTCTTCGCGGCTGACGGCGCTCCTTGTGGATCTCCGAGTGCCGAGGGGAGTGCGCGCAAGTGACGGCCCGCGTTCTTACCCGTTGTATTGCTCGTCATGGTTCTAGAGTTCCTCGAAGCGGATCCCGGCGCGTCGCAGCATGTGGTCGCAAAGAACGAGCGCAACCATGGATTCTACAATCGGGACTGCGCGGGCCACGACGCAGGGATCGTGTCGGCCTTTGCGTGGTGAAAAGCGGACGTCTCGGCCCTCCTGGGTCACGCTTTGTTGGTGCTTAAAAATCGTAGCCACAGGCTTAAATGCCAGGGCAAGTCGGATGATCTCGCCGTTGGAGATACCTCCCTGGATTCCTCCGCTATGATTCGTTCGGGTGCGGACGCGGTCCCCTTGCATGTAGAACTCGTCATTGTGCTCGGACCCCATTTTTTTTGTGGCGGCGAATCCATCGCCGATTTCAAAGCCCTTAGCTGCCGGAATGCTCATCAAAGCTGCGGCGAACTCGGCCGAGAGCTTGCTGAAGACCGGTTCGCCCCATCCCGCCGGGACGCCCCGAGCCACGCAACGAATGACGCCACCAACACTATCGCCGTCGCTGCGCGCGTCGAGAACGCGCTTCTCCATGGCCTCGGCCGCTTGGAGATCGGGACAACGCAGCACGTGGCGGTCGACTTCGGACCTGCAAATCTGTTGAAGATCCGGGGCAGCGCTCGAGATGTCCGCGATGTCGGAGACCCAGGCAACGATCTCGATGCCATGAGTGGCGGCGAGAAGATCTTCGGCGAGAGCGCCTGCCGCCACCCGACCTATCGTCTCGCGCGCAGACGCACGTCCGCCTCCCGCAACCGCACGGATGCCAAAGCGGGCATCGTAAGTGTAGTCGGCGTGAGAGGGTCGGTACGTCGTGGCGATGTCGTCGTAGTGCTCGCTGCGCGCGTCGACGTTACGCACCACCATGGTGATGGGCGTACCTAGAGTCTTACCGCTGCTCGGATCTACGCCGCTGAGCAACTCGAAGCGATCGGGCTCCTTACGCTGGCTGCTCAGTCGCGATTGGCCAGGTCGCCTGCGCCCGAGTTGAGTCGCGATGCGATCGTTTGGGAAGGGGTGACCCGCAGGACATCCGTCGATCACCACCCCCACGCCGCCGCCGTGAGACTCGCCGAAGGTTGTGATTCGAAATCGTTCGCCTACGCTGTTGCCTGCCATGTCCCTTGCACCTCCGGTTGCCTCTGGTTGACCCCGCGTGGCCATCGAGGCTATGGCCACGTAGCCTAGACCGGGCTACGGCCAGGGCCAAGGATCTTCATCGTCGCCCGAGTCGTTGTCGCAAAAAGCCCTGGGGATAGAGCAATCGCCGTACAGACCGGCCTTTGCGGTTGCGACGCAGTTTCCGCAGTTGTCGGGAGTCTCAAGGCAGAGCTCGTGGCAGGCCTTCCCGGCGCAGTGGACCAGGCTTCCGTAGAGGCGGATGGTCGTTGCGTCGGTGCGCGAGAAACATCTCGTCCCACATTCGCCAAGCAGCGTGGAACCACAGTCGTCGAGGCACGACTCCATCTCAGCGCAGCCGGCGAGCTTGCGGGTTCCTGGAGCGACGCACCAACATCCGTGCGTGCCATCTCCGGCAGCAAGACAAGAAAGATTGATAGAGCTTCCACAGAGGATAGCGCAGTTCAGCGTAGTGATTTCGCCGGTGTCATCGTTGCAGACTTTGATATGGTCTTGAGTCTCACAAAAATTGTCTTCAATCCCGCAGGA
The DNA here is from genome assembly GCA_964437075.1 of uncultured Nannocystaceae bacterium. Classification (GTDB taxonomy): domain Bacteria; phylum Myxococcota_A; class Polyangia; order Nannocystales; family Nannocystaceae; genus CAYTFJ01. The sequence continues at coordinate 32,621 of CAYTFJ010000012.1, read as the reverse complement.
CTCGGTTCCAAGATCGCTGATCGGATCAGTATTGCCGCCGGTTTCGGTCCCCTGAGTGCCTTCGAGTTGCTCGAAAAATCCACAGGCCCCGAGCACGAGCGGAAGAGCCGCAGCCATGGAAACAAGGAGTCGCACGGCGGCAGTAGGGCAGAACTTTGCGATGCGCCCAAATTTCTCTCAAACTGGGCCGAAGCGGTTGAACTGCGCGAGGGGCGTCCGATTGAACCGCCGACGGTTGTCGGGGGACTACCCGCTCGATGACCGACGAGTACCCCGGGTCCGGGCCAGATCCGACGCCAACATGCCACACGGATCCGATGCCGCCTACCCTCCAACACGGAGCCATCAACGCACGAATGTGCCTTGAGACCACGTCGCTCCTGCTGCTTTTTGGGCTAGTGACGGGACTCGCACACAGCGTTGGTTCGACCGCGTTCGTGGGTCTTGGAATTGTCGCCCAGGGGATATGGCTTCAGCGGGTCTACTGTGTGGGTCACGAGGCGTCTCATCAAAAACTCTATCCGACGATGCCGAGGGTGAACGATGTCATTGGACAACTTTTTTTGTGGCTGATCCTCGTGCCCTTGCCGGTATTCCGTCAAATTCATCGATTTCATCACGGCGCGAATCGCCGTGATGAGCGCACCAGTGCGCTCGACATTTTTTGTGTGCGGCACCAGGCCGGAATCCTGCAGAAAATATCGTTCTACGCCCTCTGGTATTTCGCCGTCCTTGGGTGCGGTTGGTTTTTGCACGGGTTGTTCTCGCTGTTGTTGTTTGTCCTGCTTCCAACATCACTGGCGCGCCGAGTATCCCCTGCGTTTCGCGGTTGGAACTCAAGAAAACAAAGAGTGTCCTTGGCTCTGTTCGGATTTCCGATCATTGTGCATGGTCTAGCGATTAGGACCTTTGGCATGGAAGCATGGTATTTGTTCGCCGGTGGGCCGCTCGTCGTGTTTGCCTGGGTATACTCGGTTCAGCTCTACGTCTATCATTATCGAACGACGGTGGGCTCGCAGACCCTGATGCATGCACGACGATTGCAAGGCGGCCCTGTGCTCCGCTGGTGGCTTCTCAATCTGAATGAGCACGACACCCATCACAGACGACCCCACGTTCCTTGGTACCGCTTGCCCGCCATTGGGGTGCCCTTGCCCGATGAATTTCGGAAAAATCAAAATGTTTCTCGCTTTACCTCAGGCTTGATTCAACAACTTCGGGGCCCGACCATTATCGAGAACAAAGATTGATTTGTGATGAAGTTACGACGCGCTCAAATTGATGATGTCGAACAAATTTTGGCCATCCGTACAGAATTTTCGCCCTCACAAGACACTTGGTCGTCCGCCCGAGAGGGGTTCTTGTTAGGAAATGACGCAGATGGCTACCGAAAGCGGATCGAAAACGGCATCGTGTGGGTACTCGAAGACCTCAGCAAAAGTACGCTTGGTGGTTTTTGCATCCTGCTTCCCGATGAGATGCTTCGTGCCTCAGAGTTCTGGATGAAACGGGCTCAGATCCAATGGGCGGAGTCGTTCAAAGTCGACGAAAATGCTCGAGTCGGCTATTTCGACCAGCTCGCGGTCCTGCCATCATGTCGGGCGCATGCCGTTCGCCTAGCGAAGACTGGGGTGAGCGAGATGATGGCGGATGGGACCGATTTCATGGTCGCCACGACCGTCACCGAGCCCATGATCAATCGAGCAGCGACGCCTCTCTTGCGCAGAGTCGGTGCGCAGCCCGTAGGGACGGTTCATGAGTACTATCCGAGCTTTGGGTCCCTTGTGTCGACCGTATGGGTACTCACCCGAGCGAATTTTGAAAGATGGTTGACCTCGTCGAAGTTTGCGGGAGGTCAGCGAGAGCGGCGCTGATCGACAGAATTTCGATGATCGATCTGGGCCGGCGCACATATTCGATCTCCGAGGGATTCGCTTTCTGCTTCGACCGAGAACGCCCGCGCACGTTCTGAGAACCAAGGTCTTTGTCCCCTCTTTACCGCTACCATGCGCGGCGAGAACTCTGAGTATCCCCAAGTGCCCGGCTCGTGCCCGGCTCGTGTCCGACAGCGCAGTCGTTACGAATGACACCCGTCCCCTCATCCGGGGGGGGCTTGGTTAACGACGAGCACCATCCTCAGCACGCGGCACTTTCAGTGAAGCACTGCTGGTACTTTTCTTGATCTCAATATCGGATGGAGGACGGCGGAGCAGGGACTCAATGTCGTTCGATGTGTGATATAGATTCTCTCATCGCTCAATCCAAGTATAGATAGCAGTGCTTTTACGATTTTCTGTCGCCAGCTCGGAGGTCGCCTTTTTGATGTCTGGGTACCCCGCGGATACCCTCGACCCCGAACGTTGTGACCGTGATGCGGTTGCCGCTGGTGACAATGACCCGTATGTCAGTGTTTAATACTATAAGTGGCGGCCCAAAGCGCAGATTGATTATGATTTTGTAGCCCACGTCACTAAAAATGCAATTGCTATACATTGTGAGTGATGCTAGAAATGCCCGGTGCGGATGGAAAATCGATGGCTTGCTCTGGTTTTGGTGCTTGGAAGCGGTTGTTACGATGGCGTGTCCACCAGCCAAAATGGCGCGGGCGCGGGCTCTGGTGATGGGGCGTCGGGAGGACCTTCGGGAGGACCTTCGGGAGAACCAGGAACCGGGGGGACTTCGGACACGGGGGGCGGGGAAGACGGCGGGATTCCGGCGGGTATCGCGGGGATGCGGCGCCTCACCGCTGCGGAATACGACTCTACTTTGTCTGAGTTGCTCGGCATGGGCGTCAATGACGCCCAAAGCCTCTTGCCGGAGGACGTGCGTAGCCCTTTCGACAACGATTTTACGAATCAGAATCCTTCAAAGGCTCTTATCGAGGCTGTCGATTTTCTTGCTCAGGAGGCCGCGGCCGCGTTGGTGGCTGATATCGACGCGCGAAGCGCCTTGGTTGGATGTACGCCGTCCGACTCTGGCGACGTGGGCTGTATGAAACAATTTGTTGGGGGTTTCCTGCGCCATGCTTTTCGCCGGCCGGTCGAATCGGCCATGGTCGATGCTTTTGTCGACCTCGGCATGACGTACGCCAATGAGAAGTCTGAATTTTACGATGGTGTTGAGACCATTGTTCATGCGGTGTTGGTGCATCATGAGTTCCTTTACAGGATTGAGATGGGAAGCCCGGTCGAGGGCTCTCCAGGGGTTTTTCGTCTCAACGATCACGAAGTCGCCACCCGGTTGTCGTATTTTATTTGGGGCACGACGCCAACGCAGTGGTTGCTCGATAGAGCGGATGCCGGGGAGTTGAGTGAGCCCGCGGCAATCGCATCCGTCGCCGGTGAAATGCTCGGTGACCCGCGAGCGCAGGCGAGAATTTTACGATTTCACTCGATGTGGCTCGACTATGAGTCGCTGCCGCACGATCCAGAACTTTCGAGCGCATTGACCCAGGAGACCGAGGCGCTTCTAAGTCGCGTGTTGTTCGATGAGAATCGCCCGTGGCAGGACCTCTGGCGGTTTACAGAGACCTATATCGATGCAGGGCTCGCTGAGCACTACGGCTTGGAGCATCCGGGGGGTGACGGGCCCGCGTGGGTTCCCTACGGAGATTCAGGGCGCCAAGGCCTGCTGTCGCACGGGAGCTTCTTGTCGGTGGGTGCAAAGTTCGATGACACCAGTCCAACACTTCGCGGAAAAGTCGTCCGCGAGCGCATCTTTTGCGAGGAAGTGGCTCCACCACCTCCCGAGGTTAATACCGATGACCCGATCTCGGAAGAAGAGGGTGAATGCAAGCTGGAGCGCTATTCTGCGCACGCGAGTGGCGGATGCGCGAACTGCCACGATTTTATGGACCCAATCGGTTTCGGACTTGAGCGATACGACCAAGAAGGACGTTATCGTGAGCACGACAATGACAAGCCTCAATGTGTGATTGCGGGTGTCGGTGAAGTCGCCGGCATAGGCACGTTCGAGGGCCCGGCGGGGCTCGCGGATCTTGTGTTGGAGACGGGGCACCTCGATCGTTGTGCAGTGACCCAGGTCTTTCGGTTCGCCATGGGGCACTTCGACTTGGACCCGGAAGACGAAACGTTTGTTGAACTCGTGAGTGAGCGGCTCGCGGGACCTCAGGGATTTACTTTTGAGCAGCTTATGATCGAACTTGTATCATCGTCGGCCTTTAGCTATCGCCGAGAGGAGGCGTCGTGATGCGCCGTTTTCGTTTTGACAGACGTACGTTTCTTCGAGGGGTGGGTGGGGCCAGTCTTGCTTTGCCATTGCTTGAGGTGATGCGACCGAAGGTAGCCTCGGCTGCCCCGGAGACTCCGCCACGTCGGTATCTGGTGGGATTCGGTGGAATCTCAGTGAGCGGATACAGTGTTAACGGTCAGACCGCGGATGCCGTAGTGCCCGCAACTGAGGGTGTTGACTACGAAATGACTCGGGGCTTGGCTCCGCTTGGAGAGATCGGAGTTACCCAACATGTGTCGGTGATCTCTGGGATGAAGATTCCATGGGACGAAGGTTCCGGCATCCCCAAGGCAGGACGGGCTCGGCGGTTTCACAACAGTTCTTTGGGGCCATTGTTCTCCGGAATGCGTACAGGGCCGGGAGGGAATCCGGCGCCGAAGGCGCCGACCTCCGATCAAATTGTTGCAGATGCGATCGGCGGCGATACCCTCCATCAGTCGATTCAGACTCGTGTACAGGCGGCTCTCTATCGTAGCGGCGTCGCTTTTAGTTCCGGGCGCGGTTTGATGTCCTTTCGGGAGTCCGGCGGATCACTTGTTCCACTTGAGCCGATTTCAAATCCTCAGCTGTTATTTCAGGCGCTGTTTTCTGGGTTCACCCCCGACGATCCCCAGGCCGCGGCGCTGGCGGATTATGTGCGTCGCCGACGCCTAAGTATCATCGACTTGGTGCAAGAAGACGCAGCGGCGCTTGTATCGCAATTGGGAACGGCAGACCAACATCGGCTCGAGCGTCACATGGACGAGATTCGAGACTTGGAGACAAGACTCTCCCAGGTTGATACGCCGATTGAGCAGGCATGTATATTACCGGAGAATCCGGGCAGTGACTGGCCGATCGGGACGGAGGTTCCGTTGGGGAACAACAAGGCTTGTTATGCGTCCGGAGGTGGCTACTCGAATGAAGACGAGCGTGCGAGGGTCATCACAGACCTTATCGGCATGGCTTTCGCGTGCGATCTGACCCGTGTAACTTCATTGATGTATACGATGGCGCAGTGTCTGCTGAGCGCGAAGCAGTTGTTTGATCACAACAGCGAGTTCCATGAGATTAGCCATGGTGCGTTGGGCAAGGGCCAAAAGGGCGTCGATGCCATGGCCGACTCCTTTAGTTGGCACGTCAAACACTTCGGACTTCTGGTGCAAAAACTGGCATCCTATACAGATATTGATGGCAGCTCGGTGTTGGACAATACGAGTATGGTCCTGCTGTTTGAGGGGGGGGTGGGCTACGATCCAGAGGGGAACAAGAACTCCAGCCCGCACTCCACAGAGAACATGGTGGCGCTGATCGCCGGACATGCAGGGGGGCTCAATTCAGGTGGGGGCAAGCACATAGCGACCAAGGGGTTGGTAAATCCAGCACAGGTTGTAAAAACCGCGATGAGCGCAGTTGGCGTGGATGCACCTCTGGGTGAAGTGACTGACAACATGCCGGGGCTACTCTAGCTCGACGCATCATCAACTTCGGCGCATTCAGTTTCACGTTGGCGTAGTGCGGTGTAGAAGAAACCGTGGTTCAGGGAAAACTCCCCTTTGGTCGCGAGTCGATGAATATTATCGGCTCAGGCCGGCGTGCGCCGGTGACAAAGGGGAGCGTCCGCGAGACGATGACAGTGCGCGAGGCCGTGGAGGCCGCCAATCGCTGTATTGAACAGGCTCTTCCGCCCTCTTGGATCGAGGGCGAAGTGTCCAATCTGAAGATCGCGGCCAGCGGTCATGCGTATTTCACGCTAAAAGATGCCAAGGCGGCGCTGCCCACGGCTATGTGGCGGGCCTCCGTGTCCAGGCTTCGGTTTCGGATCGAGGAAGGCCAGAGTCTACGTGTATTTGGGCGGATGGGAATCTACACCGCTCAAGGGAGATTTCAGTTCTACGCGGAGCGGGCCGAGCCGGCGGGCTTAGGTGCGCAGATGTTGCAGCTTGAGCAACTCAAACGAAAGCTCGAGGCCGAGGGGTTGTTTACCGCTGCCCGCAAGCGGGCGATTCCGCGATGGCCTCGCGTGATCGGGCTGGTTACGAGTCCGACGGGGGCTGCCGTGCACGATATCTTGCGTGTTGTTCGGCGCCGCTGTCCGTCCCGGGTGCTGCTGTCTCCCTCTGCCGTACAGGGAGCCGATGCCGCACCGAGCCTGATCCAAGCGCTGAAACGGCTTGAGGCTCACGACGAAGTGGATGTGATCATCATAGGGCGTGGCGGCGGATCGGTTTCAGACCTGTGGGTGTTTAACGACGAGAGCTTGGCACGTGCCCTGGCGGACTGCCGTGTGCCGACAATTTCGGCCGTGGGTCATGAAGTCGACAACTCGATCTGCGATCTCGTCGCCGATCTGAGGGCGGCGACGCCCTCGCAGGCGGGGGAGCTGGTGGTTCAAGATCTTGAGACCGTGGCGCGAGAACGAGAGTCGCTCGAGAGGCGTCTTGGGCTGGCTGCTGGCCGACGGGTGCTCGATGAGCGAACCCGATACGAGGATCTCCGTCATCGTCTCGAGCGGTGCGGACGAGGGATCCTTCGTCGCCAAGGGGAGGGTCTGAATCGAGCGCGGCGACGCTTGGAGGACGCCGGACGCGCACTCTGTTTCCGCCAGCGTAGCCGCCTTCATCGAATCGAAGAACAGCTTCAGCACCATCACCCTCGTGTGGGTGTTCAGAGCCAGCGCCAGCGCCTGGGAAAATTGAGCCAGTCGTTGTTTCGTAGTGGTATGACGCTACCGGCTGCATTCCGCCGACGTTTGGCGACCGCCGCGGGGAAGCTTGATGCCCTATCGCCCCTCGCAGTTCTTGAACGCGGATACTGTGTTGCGACCCAATCGAAAGGACGAGTGTTTATCGATGCGCAGAGCGTGTCTGTCGGCGAGCGGATCGAGATTCGTCTTCACGAAGGGCACGTGGAGGCCGAGGTCCTCGCGGTGCATCGAGGTCGCGGGACAAATGGTGGCGACGGGGACAATCGCGGCCCGTGACCCGTGAAGAGCGTGGTCGGCTGTTTGCGGTGCTGGGCGCGCCCATCGGTCATTCGCGGTCGCCGTTGATGCACACAGCGGCCTTCGAGGCCTTGGGCCTGCCTCACATGTATGTTGCCTTGCAGGTATTGCCTCCAGAGTTGGGTACGGTGCTGCGCAGTGCCGCGGTTCTCGGCTTTGGAGGGGTGAATCTCACGGTTCCCCACAAGCAGGCGGCGCTTGATCTAATGGACGGGCTCTCGCCGGAAGTTCAGCGAATCGGCGCGCTCAATACAGTGTGTTTCAAAAAGGACCGTTTGGTGGGGCACAACACCGACGGGATCGGTTTCATGCGGGCTCTTGATGAGCTGAGGGGCCCACCCCTGCGCCAAGTGATGGTGTTGGGGACTGGCGGCGCCTCCTTGGCGGTGGTCGATGCCTTGCTCGAGGGAACATTCGGAGGCCAGGACGCACTTCTCGATGTGGTCTGGGTCAGCCGAAACCCCAAAGGCGTCCGACATGCCTTCGCAAGTCACGCGAGGGTGAAGATGCGTGGCTATGAATGGCTTGCGCGACGAGGTGGTTCGTTTTCAGGGACCAGGGGCGCGAGGCCGTTCCAGCTTTTGGTGAATACAAGCATCGTCGGCATGGGTGGCGGGCCGAAGGAATTCCCCCAGAAATTCGAACTTTCTTTTTTGGAGCCCGGTTCTCGTGTCGTTGATCTGGTCTACCCACGGCCGGCAGGGGGTCTGCTCGACCGCGCGGAGGCTCGGGGAATGACCGTTCAAAGCGGTCTTCCTATGCTCCAGTGGCAGGGGCTCGAGGCTCTGCAATTGTGGCTCAACCGCCCATTGGGGCCCGATATTGCACGATTGATGCGTGATGCACTTGGCTTGAAAAGCTCGTAAAAATCCTCGCGCCATCCGACAAACCGACATGTGGGTTTATGTAAAGAAAACGACTACTCGGAAAATTGTCCGGGTTTTTTGCGGCAGATCCGACGCGAGGTAAGCCTCAAGTTACCCGCCGCGTTGGTCGCGGGTGGGTCCACGGGAAGCAGCAAAATGGCTCATTTTGAACTCGACGAAGCGTTTCAGGATCAAGCGAAGATCAAGGTGATTGGAGTGGGCGGCGCTGGAGGCAACGCCGTCAATACGATGATCAACGCCAAGGTTGAAGGCGTTGAATTTATCGCCGCAAATACCGACGTGCAGGCGCTGGAGCGCAGTCATGCCACGACGACGATTCAGCTCGGCCGCGAGATCACGCGAGGCCTTGGAGCGGGAGCGAACCCGGAAAAGGGTCGTCAAGCCGCGCTCGAAAGCGTGAACGAGATTGGAGATATGTTGGAAGGGGCAGACATGGTGTTTGTCACGGCCGGTATGGGTGGCGGCACAGGGACGGGGGCGGCTCCGGTGATCGCCCAGGTCGCCCGTGAATGTGGGGCGTTGACGGTGGGTGTGGTCACCAAACCGTTCAGCTTTGAAGGTCGAAGGCGCACCAAGTTTGCCGATCAAGGGATCGAGATGTTGGAGTCCGCGGTTGACACGTTGATCACGATTCCCAACGACCGCTTGTTGCAGGTGACGTCATCGAACACCAGCTTGATGGATGCTTTTGGCCTCGCGGACGAGGTCCTCCAGCATGCCACGCAGGGGGTCTCGGACCTCATCACGATCCCCGGCATTATCAACGTAGACTTTGCGGATGTCCGAACGATCATGTCCAGCCAGGGGCGGGCTTTGATGGGCATGGGCGTAGCGACCGACGAGGGACGGGCGGTCGCCGCAGCACAGCAAGCGATCAACAGCCCACTGCTTGAAGACGTTACGATCCAAGGGGCCAAGGGCATCTTGATGAATATTACCTCGGGCCAAAACCTTCGTCTCCACGAGGTTGAGGAAGCTGCATCATTGATCATGGAAGCGGCGCACGAGGACTGCAACATCATCTTTGGCGCGGTGATCGATCCGAACATGGGCGAAGCGTTGCGGCTCACCGTGATCGCTACGGGTTTTGATCAGCACGAGCCCCTCGAAGACGAGCTTGGCGCTGCGATTGAGACCCACCACAACCGACGTCTGCGTCAGTCGCAGACCCAAGTCCAGGCGAAGCTTCCGCCCGGTATGGCGGCATTTCAGGGATCTCCGCTGCCGGCAACGACTTCCCAGAGCACAGCGAGCGGCGGACGTGCACCCCAGGCGAAGGTGTCGCAGGCGAGTCTGGCTCGCCGCGCCGCCGAGCGGGCTGGACCGTCGGGAGCCAGTGGACCGTATCCATCGACCGACGCGGTCGCGGAACGGCCGCAAGTTGCTGCTCAGCCTCCGTCAAATCAAAATGGAGGATGGAATCGAAGCGAGTTGGCGACGGATCCCCAAGACGTCCCGGCCTTTCTCCGTCGTCGGCCCCCGGAGGGCGGCTATACCCGCTGAATTTTGGTGGGGTCGTCCTGAACTGGGCATAAAAAAAGGCGACCCTTGGGTCGCCTTTTTTTTGCCACAACGACTAGAGATCGTAGGGGCGAACGGTGCCACGCTTGTTCGCGCGGGCGCGTTCGATGGCGGCTTCGAGCATGTCGTGAACCTTGTCGGACACGGCTTGGACGAGCTCGCCGTCGCTACGAAGTTCGGCCGAACGGACGACTTCTTTGACCTTGGAACCGACGACGACGACTTCGCGTGCCTTTTTCTTGGAGCTTTTCTTCTTAGCCATGATTTTTTTCCTTCGAGAGTGGGTTTCTTGGGCAGGTGGGGAGTTCGTATGAGAAATGGGGACTTGCCAGTGCCTGATTGAACGCCGTTGCCGAGAGCCATTTTAGGCAACTCCGATCTTGAAACAAGCTTCAATTCCACGAATTCGTGATAATTTCGGCAGTTTTTTGCCGACGATCGTCGTAAATCACGGAATTTAGGAGATCCTAGGCGGTTTTGACTTCGTTTTTGCCGGATGCAGTGCTGTACCGCCGTTTGTCCGCGTTCAGGCCATTTGTATGGGATCGAAGTGGGGCAGCGGTGGGCCGAATATTTGTTCAGTGGTTGGCAGGTGCTGCGTGTTTTTTTGTGTTTGGCGGACGGAGAGGTATCCGAAAGCGTCCCCGACTTCCTGGGTGTTTACCCTGATGGGCCCGCGTTCTTCGCTGGGGCGTCGCAGGCCAGGAGGGGCAAAGAACGACTTTTCGGTGAACACCGTGACACAACAGCGCAGGACCAAGGCTCGGCGGGAAGGGCGGAGACCGTTGTCGGTCGAGGCCGGCGAGCCGAGGCCCCGTGGTTCTAGTCGGCCGGGTGTACGAAGTAATTCTCGACGAGGACCGAAGACATCCATGCCCGCGGCCGCGGGCACGCGAACGAGCTCGGGGCATACCAGTCGCGCCGAGGGGAGCGATGGACCTCGAATCTCGCGAGTGTGGCTGAGGCGTATCGTCCGAAGGTCGGCGAGCCTCGGAGCGATTGCGGCGGTCGCCTATGGCGCGCTGGCACTCGCGCGTGAGGGGTACGAGTACGCGACGACGGATGCGCGATTCGAGGTGAGTTCCTTCGTCTTTGAGCCCACCACCCATATCGACGATACGCGGCTTCGTAAGCTGCTTGCGATCGAAGCCGGCACCAACATTTTGTCGATGGACCTTGAAGAGCTTGGCGTGCGGGTGGCAAGGGACCCTTGGGTCGCCGAGACAACGGTTGTACGTCACCTCCCGGACACTCTTGAAATAACGGTCACGGAGCATCGCGCCGCAGCGGTGGCCCTCTCGGGGTATTTCTACCTTGTCGATTCGCTCGGCATGCCCTTCAAGCGCCTTGACCGCGGGGAACGAGGCGAACTCCCGATTATTACCGGAGTTGATCGCAACCTGCTGATGACCGATCGTGCGGCCGCGGCTGAACGGTATCGAGGAGCGCTTGCGGCGATTGCTCTGTACGAGAACAAGCAGCGGCCCCAATTGGGCGAGATTCATCTTGACCCGGAGTTCGGTGTGACGATGTATACCGAGGGATCTGGGACCCAACTCGATCTAGGACGAAGCGACATCGAGACGGGACTTGAGCGTTATGACGCTCTGCGGGTCGCTCTTGGTACCCGTGCCGATAGGCTATCGGTCGTGCATCTCGATGCCGCCCCCAGTCTGGACCATCGAGAGCGGGTGGTCGCACGTTTTTATCTCGACGAGGACGAGGCTGTGTTGCTGGCACATGCGGAGCTTCGCAAAACGTCTCAGGACGTAGAGCAAAAACAACGCGCCGAATTTGAGCGCGATTCAGAGGGATCCGCGCCGAAAAAATCGCGGATCCCTAGTTACGAATAGCCATCCAAGAAACGACTCAGGAATCACAGGAGACAGCATGGCAGAGGTCGGAGAAGTTATCGTTGGGCTTGATATTGGTACCACCAAGGTCGCTGTAGTGATCGGGGAGGTCACGGCGACAGGCGTCGATGTCATCGGCGTCGGGACCAGTCCCTCAGAGGGGCTTCGCCAAGGCGTGGTTGTTAATATCGAAGCGACGACGAATAGTATTGCCGCCGCGATCCAGGAAGCCGAGCAGATGGCTGCGGTCGATGTTCGGTCGGTCTACGTGGGTATCGCAGGTGGACACATCATGGGTTTTAGCAGCCTTGGGCAGGTGAGTATGCGCAATCGCGAGGTTACCGAGCTCGATGTTGCGCGGGTAATCGCGCAGGCCAAGGCGATTAACATTCCGCTCGATCGCGAGGTGATTCATACCCTGCCACTCGAGTATATGATCGACGGCCAGGGGCAAATTCGGGACCCGATCGGTATGAGCGGAGTTCGGATGGAGGTTCGAGCACATATCATCACGGCCGCCGTGACTTCTGTGCAAAATATTGTGAAGTGTTGCCGGCGGGCTGGCCTCGATGTGATCGAAGTCGTGCTCGAGCCGCTCGCTTCTGCCACCGCAGTGTTGCACGATGATGAGCGATCGCTCGGGGTTGTCCTTATCGATATCGGCGGAGGGACTACTGATATCGCCGTCTATAGTGAGGGGGTGAATGTCTTTACGTCTGTGCTGGTGATGGGCGGACACCGAATCACCCAGGACGTGGCCCACGGCCTACGGACGAGCGTGGGGGAGTCCGAATCGATCAAACGGCAGCATGGATGCGCGCTGGTGAGCATGCTCGACAAGGACGAGACGATCGAGGTTCCCGGTGTAGGGCCGCGGCCGCCGCGTCAATTCCAGCGCCGCTTTCTTGCCGAGATCATCGAGCCTCGCGTTGAAGAGATCATCGAGCTCGCCCATCAGGAACTCTTGGGTAGCGGTTGTTTGGAGCTGGCGGCAAGCGGGATCGTGTTGACCGGAGGCGCCACGCAGATGGAGGGTATGTGTGAGATCGCCGAGGACATTTTTCAGATGCCGGTACGCAAGGGAATGCCGGTGCACGGTAAGGAAAACGGAGGCAAGGAAATCGGCCTGAGTGAGGGAGGCTTTGCCGAGGTTATCCGGGATCCGAAATTCTCAACGAGCGTTGGGCTGGTCTTGTATGGTGTTCGAAACGAACCCATCGAGATCGAGCAAGAAGGCTACAACGCTCGTGAAGCCGGTCAGACAGGGGTGGCTCGCCGGCTTTTTGAACGTGTTCGCGGTATGTTCTAAGGACTCGTGAGCGAGACACGGACGATTTTTGCGGCGGATGGTGTAGGCCTTCAACTTGAATGGTGGCTGCCCGAGGGGGCCCCACGCTTTGTCGTAGCGATTTCACACGGGCTAGGGGAGCACGGATCTCGCTACGGTGATCTGGCGAAGCGGCTCTGTGCGCTCGGGGGCTTGTGTGTCGCGGTGGACCACCGTGGTCAAGGGTCGTCGGAAGGAACTCCCGGCCACATCGATGGCTTTGAGCAATATACGGACGATTTCTATACGGCGCTTGGCGTGTTCTCAGACAGCTTGCCGGAGCCGCAGCGACCGGACATGCTGCCGTGGTTTCTATTCGGTCATAGTATGGGCGGTTTGATCGTACTGACCTATCTCTTGGACCATGAAGATGACTTTCCGCTCGCGGGCGCGATATTGAGTGCTCCGTTCTTAGCGCTTGCAGCACACATCCCATTCGCGAAACGACTGTTGGCAAAGGTCGGGGGGGTGCTTGCGCCTCGGCTGGCGGTTTCTGCGGGAATCGACTCGGCATCGATCTCGAGGGATCCAGAGGTCGTTCGGGCTTACGACGCCGATACTCGGCGGGTTACCGTTGTTACGCCGGGCTGGCACAGGTCTTTGGAGCAGGCCCAACGACGGGTGAAATCCGAAGTGCGTTGTCTTCGACTGCCGATGCTTTGGTATGCCGGAACAGGAGATGTGCTGGTCGACCATCGGGCGACGAAAAATATCTTCGACGACCAAGTCGCGGCCAGTGCCAGTGCCACTGGCCATGAACTAGACCGTGAGCTTCGTTTGTTTGAAGGCTACTTTCACGAGGCCCACAACGAACCACCGGCCGAGCGAGAGCGAGTCTACGAGATGTTAGAGACGTGGATATGCGCGCGTGTCATGCAGGAGGCTGAGCACAGAGAATAGCCGACGGGCCGCCTATTGAGGCAGGAGCGTGTCCAACTTGTCGATGGCATGCACGGGGGCCATCTCTCCAGCCATAAGGTCTGTGATCGCGCCGAACACAAGTCGTTGCTTTGCGAGCAGCGTTTTTCCAGCGAAAGCCGCCGTGGTGACTTTGAGAGAGTAGTGACCCGGCGACCCGACGATGACCTCGATTTCGGCGCCCGGTAGCGCGACGGAGATGGCTTGGTGAAGGGCTGTGGCGGTGTCTTGTGTCGACATGGTCGGGCTATACCAAATCTTCACCGAGGATGCGCACCTCGGGCTGCAACTTGATGCCACTGTCGGCGGCGACCCGTTCTTGTACCATCGACATCAAGTCGAGATAGTCCCTGCTGCGGCGGGGGACTTCGCATTGGGGGTCTACGACGAGCCAATTGGCGTGTTTAGGACTCACGAAGCACGCACCTCGACGGAGGTTCTTGAGGCCGCATTGCTCGATAAGTTGTCCTGCATAGTGACCGTTTGGGTTCTTGAACGTACTCCCGCAATTGGAGACTCGTGAGGGCTCGCGTTGTCTGCGACGGGCTCGAAGCGCATGAATGGCGTCGACAATGAGTTCCTTGGTTGTGGCCGTGAGTTGCAGGGTCGTACCGACGATGACCTCATTGCTCGGCAGCAACGAGGACCGATATCCAAAACCACATTCGGCGTGAACCCGTCGTTGGTGAACGCCCGAAACGGAGATGCTCCGCACGTCGATGACGACATCGGTGAATTCGCCCAGAGAGGTGCCCGCGTTCATGATCAGACCGCCACCGACGGTTCCCGGTACGCCCGCGAGAAACTCGACGCCGCCAAGTTGCCATCGGGTTGCGGCAGAGAGGAGGCGCCCCGTGGAGGCACCCGCCTCGACATGAACCCGTGCCTTGTCGGCATCATTCCATTCGTCGTCGAGCCGCTTCACTGCATTCATGAAACCGAGGTTGATCACAACACCGCGGATCCCTCCGTCACGGACAAGCAAATTTGTGCCCGAGCCGACGAAATGCACCGGCATGGCGAGCGCATGGCAAGTTGCGAGCAGTTTTGCGAGAGTCTCAGCATTGCGGGGGCGACACCACAAGTCGGCTGGGCCGCCGAGTCGCAAAGTTGTGTGTCGGGCCATGGACTCGTCGCAGCGAATCTCGATCGCCAAGTTCCCGGAAGGATCGAAAGTCTCGGGGTCTCGTTGCTTCAACTTGGCGAGTAGCGATGAGCCCCGCTCCTGGTCGTGAATGGCGATCACGATGGCGTGCCTCCGAGGGCCTGGACCAAACCGTAGCTCGCTTGAGTGATATTTCCCGCACCGAGTGTCAGGACGAGATCGTTCGGTTGGCAAAGGGCGACCAGTCGTGCGACGACCGAGTTGAGATCGGCGACGAGGATGACCTTCCGGTCGGGTCTGCGTTGGCGCAGGGACCGGGCAAGCGCTTCGCTGGTGATGCCTTCGAGCGGCGCTTCGCCGGCGGCGTATATCGGCGTGAGCACCACGATGTCGGCGTGGTCTAAGGACTCGGCGAAGTCGGGAAAGCTGTCCCGAACGCGGCTGTAGCGGTGGGGCTGCACGACCGCTACGATCCTGTGTTCAGGGTGACCGCGTCGGGCACCGCTCAGTGTCGCACGGATTTCCGTCGGATGGTGGCCGTAGTCGTCGATCACTGTGATGCCAGCGGCGGTTCCACGAAGAGTGAATCGACGTTGTACACCACTGAACTGGGCCAACGCCTTTCGTGTCACCTCAACATGTACTTGCTGCTCATCGCAAAGAGCGATCGCTGCAAGGGCATTTCTCACGTTGTGATTTCCGGGCATTTGAAGTGAAAATTCACCTTGATCGATTCCGTGAGCGCAAACCGAAAAGTACACGGTGCACCCCTCTTGACGAATGTTGGTAGCAACGTAGTCGGCGCCGGATCGTAGGCCGTAGGTGATCGTTCGTTTGTTTAGTCGCGGGAGGATGTCTCGGATGTGTTCGTTGTCGACACAGACGATCGCCATTCCGTAAAACGGAACCCGATTGGCGAATCCGACAAAAGCATCGATCAATTTTTTCATGGAGCCGTAGTGATCAAGGTGCTCCGCGTCGATGTTGGTGATGATCGCCAAGGTCGGGGTGAGGTACAGGAAGCTTCCGTCGCTTTCGTCGGCTTCCGCGACGAGCACATCGCCGTATCCCAAGCGCGCGTTGGAGTCGAAGCTGTTGACCTTGCCTCCGATAACGACTGTCGGGTCAAGGCCTGCGGCGTGGAGGATCGACGCGACGAGGCTGGTCGTTGTGGTTTTTCCGTGGGAGCCTGCGATGAGTAGGCCCTGTTTTAGCCTCATCAGCTCGGCGAGCATCTCGGCCCGTGGGATGACGGGGATACGCCGCTCGCGGGCGGCGATGACTTCGGCGTTGGTCGGAGCGATGGCGCTCGAGATCACAACGACATCCGCGTCGCCAAGAAAGTGAGCTCCGTGGCCCCGGTGCACCGTGGCGCCGAGGCCGACAAGCTTTCGGGTTGTATCGGAATCGGCCAGATCTGTGCCTGTGACCGAGTAACCTAAGTTGAGCAGGACCTCCGCGATTCCGCTCATGCCAATGCCGCCGATACCGACGAAGTGAATGTGAGTGTCGCGTTTGCGAAACATGAGACAGGACGCCGTAGCGTTGGTCTCGAGCTTACTCGGGCAGCGAAGATCCTGGAACGAGTGGATGCTGTTCTTTCGGACGGAGCTGGAGCCTACAGGAGCGGGTCGAACGACTCCAGGCCGATCGGGTTCGATAGGCGTTCAGTCGTGGTAGAGCCGGGTGTGCACGCGACGCTCGCCGCCAGGGTCGCTCCGAGCCTGGAGCAATGGTTTTCTGACAATGCGCGGGACCTAAGTTGGCGAAAAACGCGCGACCCTTACGCGATTTGGGTCTCGGAGATCATGCTTCAGCAGACCCGAGTGGTCACTGTCGAACGCTATTGGGGAGCCTTCTTGGAGCGATTCCCGTCGGTCGAGGTGCTGGCGGAAGCCCGCGAAGATGCGGTGCTGGGAGCTTGGAGCGGGCTTGGCTACTACCGGCGAGCGCGCCTGCTTCACAAGGGCGCCCGGCATCTCATGGAACACCACGCGGGACATCTTCCGCGGGACGCGAGTGCTCTCCAAGCCGTCCCGGGGATCGGGCGCTACACCGCGGGGGCCGTAGCATCGATCGCATTCGATCAGCCGGTGCCATTGGTCGATGGGAACGTCGCTCGTGTGCACTCCCGGCTGAGTCGGATTCGGGACGCCAAGACCCAGCGTCCCGAGTCGGCGGTCCACTGGTCGTTTGTGACCGAGGTGCTGAAGCACGGATCTCCACGTGCATTGGCCCAAGCCCTGATGGAACTGGGGGCGACTGTGTGTACTCCGCGCTCACCACGTTGCGATGTCTGCCCGGTGGAGGCGAATTGTTTCGCGCGTAAAGCGGGAGAAGAAGGCGCAATTCCCGCCCCGAAAAAGAAAAAAATGTCACCCAGGACTGTGTATTGGGCGGTCGCCTTGCGTTGGGGAGAGGGGGTATTGCTGGAGCGGCGCGAGGCCAGCGGCTTGCTCGCTGGCCTCTGGTGCCTTCCGCTCGTGGAAAACCACGGGCAGGACATCGCAGAGGTCGGGGAAGAGGTGAGCGATCGCTTTGGGCTCGCGCTTCGCCATGAGTCGATCATTTCGAAGCCGCTCGAACACGTGTTTTCTCACCGTATTTGGGTTTTGAATCTTTGGATCGGTCGCTTGACCCGGCGCCCTCGGTTGCGCAAGCGAAACGACGGTCGAGAACTCGCCCTGCATCACCACGCGATTGAGGGAGGGATTCCGTCGGTTACAATCAAACTCCTACGGCAAGTTTACTGAGTCCTGCGATCGTTGATACGAACCCCGCATTATCGTCTTGCGGTTTTTTTCGCGGTTTTTTTCGCGGTTTTTTTCGCGGTTTTTTTCGCGGTTTTTTTCGCGGTTT
>CAYTFJ010000012.1:0-14817 GCA_964437075.1 uncultured Nannocystaceae bacterium | reverse complement strand
TTTTCGCGGTCTTCTTCGACCGTGCGAAGGCGACTGAGAGGTTCTCTTCATCCGTGGAAGAGTCCTCGGGTTCATGGCCTTGCTCTTCTTTGCCAGGAGCACGGGCGGCGAGAATCTGACCGAACGCGGCTTCGGCCTCGGCTTCGACGGCGGCGAGTTCTAGCTGATGGGATTCTTCTTCGGCTTGCTCTGTCGCTTCAGCTTGCGACACACGACGCGTACCGGTAGTGGGGCCCGGGCTGCGTATCTCCGGGGCAGGATCGGTCATGGCTTCGCCGGCGGGGCCTCGCAACACCGCGGCGAGCTCCGAGAGCAGAGTGTCGCCCATGCCTTCGCTCCAGCCGAGGGCTTCTGCCGCATCGACCACCTCGCCGAGGGTCGTGTCAGGATCGAGAATATCTCGAAGAGCGCGGAGCACCTCAAGCCGTTGCGCAGATGCGAGGTGCTTGTCATAGGCGTGTTGAAACCTCTTGGCTTGGCGGGGCACGGCGCGGGACTATATAGCAAGCGCTCCCCTTTGTCTGAAATTGGACGAGGCACGCCGAGAGGAAACTTGTGGGGGGTCTTGATCTGCACCTTGACGCGGCGAGAGTTGCGCCTATTGCGCGACTGGCGGATCAGTTGCCCGGTTCGCCATGCTGGGCGGGGTAGGACGCACCACCCGGGCTGGTCAGCGGGTCGAAACTCTCGGATGTGGGCTCCTGGATAGACTGTAGATCGTCTTGTTGGTCTGAATCTGAGGAGTAGTCGACCCCTGGCTTGGGCATCGCGTCGGTGTAGGGCTGGCGTCGCTTTCCGCGGATTCGGCCCTCGGTCACAATTACTGGGATCGGACGTGTGAGCTGATATCGATAACCCCGAGTGTCGAGGGCAATATGAAATTCTGTTTCATCCATCGTGAAATCACGGCGATAGCCGATGCGCTTTTGGCCGTGACGAATGTAGCCGCGGTGACCGAGGATGAACGAGAACATCCGAACCGCATTCATATTGTAGAGGCGATGACAGCCATGTGAGTAACGGCGTTGAATCGACATGTAATCGACGCTCCCGTGAGTGCGGATCTGGTTGTCGATATCAAAGATGCTGCCGTCGCTTCGAGTCCTCCGTCGGATGTGGTAGGCGGCGACAAGTCCATAAGCGGACTTGTAGCTGGGTCCCGTCTCGTCGTAGTTGACGAGGGATTGCAGGCGGCCGTCCTTGTACTTTCGCTTCACCAAGGAGCGTGTGGGCGTACTTGCGGGCGGTATCCATACGGGGGCCGCCATGATCGTTTCCCAGATCCGTTCGCCGACGTCGGAGTCCTTGTATTTGAACCATTCGACGCCGTCGAGCTCCTCCGAGCGCCAGGATCCAATGGTGGTCCGCCAGTGCACGAGGGGAATGCGTTGGTCTCGATAGCGGACGTAAAGGGTCAGGTGGGGGAAGCGACGTCGAGGCTGTGGGATCTTGGTACCCTCTTCGTTGTAAGGAAAGTCGTACCAAACGTCCCCTCTGTCGATGACCGTCTCAAAGTCCATGTCATCAGCGTAGTATTCGGGAAGGTCGGGGAGGCGGACCGCTACCAGTCGCTCGCCAAAATCAGGAGCAGATCCTCCTAGCGTAGCGAGCGTGTCTAGAGCGTCAAAGGCGGGCCCAGGATCGGTCATTCCGAGGGCATGCAGAGCCGCGTTTGTAAATTCGGACGTTAAATCTCGAAGACCGTGGGAGGAACCGTGAGTGTCATTCCAAGTGAAGTCTTGTTTCCAGGAGCGTGCGGATCCGTCTTCCAAAAGGTGTGCGGCCGCGATGACTCTGGCCGCGATGACTCGACGTAGACGTTCGTACGTGGTTGCCCGGGGAAGCCGAGCGAAGGCGCTCGTGTTGGACTTCGTAAAGTGACCCCAACCCATGATGTTTTGCTTGCGGTCAAAGCGTGCAAGCGCGTGATGAGTCGCACTGTCGAAGACGCCGGGTTTGAAACGTCCTCGTCCCTTGTTGTTGTCGAACATTTGCTCGCATCGAAGTCGGATCTGAGCGTGGCTGATGACCGCGATGTCGGACTCGATCTTGGCAAGATTATTGGCAAGCGATCGCGTCTTGGGGTGCTTGTTCGCCGTGACTCGATCGTCTTCGGGAATCTTCGCCTTCTTCATGGCCTTGGCCAATCGGTTGCGGAAGCGCCGGGCCTGCTTAGCGCGCTGTCTTCCTGGTTTTGTAGAATAGACGAGCGTCCCCGAAAAATTAGAAAACACCTGCGCGTCGAAACCAGCCTCGGTGAGGCAGGTTTCGACGGAGTTGGCCGTGGACCACTCTTTGCGAAGGGCACCCAGCGTGGGTGGAATTCCGTAAAGTTCAAGGTAGTTGATCTCGTGGGCCCCGAGGGGGTCCCCGTCGGAGTCTGTGCGGTTGTTTGCAAGGTCGATGTAGCGATCTGCATAGTCGTTTGGTTGCTCATCCTCGGTGCCGGCCGTACGGGTCGTGAAGATGTAGGGAACCCAGCGATCTCCGAGATCGATCACCGTGTAGCCCCGGATCTCCGCTTGGCCGATGGGCAATTGGATGGGGTCTCCGCGATCCAGGATCCACGCCTTTTTTGCTGAGTGACCGCGCATACTACGTTTGGAGATGGGCCCAAGCGGTAATTCCGCGAGAAGACCGTCATGTGCATGGGGTGCGCGAGGCACGGGTTCCGTTTCCATCGATTGTGGGGCGGTCAGAACGGGATCTGGACTCTGTTCGCCAGATTTTGTGGTGCCTGAGCACGCAGCGCACCAGCCCAAAAGGGCAATTCCGGCCGTCGTCACGCGATTGTGCGAACGGGAGCGTCTTGGAGTCGGTTTATCGGTCTGCATGGCTGGGAGGCATCGCTGTGGCGATACGGCGGGCTAGCGAACTGTAGCCCCCAGGGGATCGACGCACCAAAAGGACGCGAAAATCCAGATGCTAGATCCTTTACAAGCATCGTGGGCTTATGCGACCGTCGGCCTGCCTAGGAGGCCTCAGGTTGCGTCTACTGAAAGTTATACTTGTTCACGTGGCTGCGTTCGGTTTCGCCGCTGTGGTTTCCTCGTCCTGCGGTGTGAATTACCCGGACACGGCGTTTCACTGCGATCCATCTGGACCCAAACCCAATTGCCCGGATGCGTACATCTGTTGCTCGGACGACGCAACGGCATGGAACCGGAGTACGGTGGGCGCGAGTGCTATCCCGGACTACAGTCTGAACCCTGATAATAAGCAGGTTCCGATGTTCTCCGGTGCGTATAACTCGTTGAGCACATCCGGTATGTGTGTACGAGAGGGTGCTGTGCCGCTCGGCGCGGGTCTCAGACAGCCCGCGGCGCTGGGTTGTCCCGTGCCGTGCAACCCAACATGGGGTGCTGGTGAGATTGAAGACGTGTGCGGCGGGACCTCGTATCTTTGCTGTCAGACCGCCGAACTCGATCCCTCCGACTGCGTTTTTGACGAGGGAAAACAATGTTATCGGCCTGTGACAGGCCTTGACGTGATCCCGGCAAGCAGCTCTGACGCGACATTGAGTGATTGGGCGACTTCAGCACACGCGACGCATCAAGGCCCGAACGGAAATTCTTGTAAGAGTTTCTTGGGAGCGGAGGGGTTGCCGACGGACGGAGCGGAGTGGAAAGCGTGTGTTCAAAAACTGACGGTCGCCGACCAGCACGGATTTTGTTTGCTTCGTGGCCCGCAGCTGTTTGAATGCCCTTCAAAATCCGCGGTCTACGTGGACGCTTGCCAGCAGTTGAACTTGTCTATGGGTTACAACGACTGCTAGCGAGGGCGGCACAGCGATCAGGTAAGTAAGCACGAGAACGGCGTCGCTTTGCGGGGCCGTTCTTCGTTGGTTCTCGACACGACATCGAAGGCTAGCGATGATGCAGGGCTTCGCGTGCAGAGCGCCCCTGACCGTGTTTTCATTGCGCGAAAAGCGCAAGCGTGAGTCGAGGCCGCGCTTGGGGCCTCGAACATGGGTGAGATTTTCAACACGCAAATTAGCAGCGGGTGAGCAAGAGCGAGCCGTATATGACAATTTCGGCGTATACAGTAGAAAGGTTGGGCGGCTTGTCGTTGGAGAGTTGTCGACCTTCAATTACAGTCTGGCCTCGTTGACCGCGAAGTTGCGGAGACAGCGCAAGAATACGCCTATGGCAAAGACCGCCTCCAAGAAGACCGCTGCCAAAAAAGCTTCAACCAAGAAAGCCGCGACCAAGAAAGCCGCGACCAAGAAAAAGGCGGCGAAGAAAGCTCCGAAGAAGGCTGCGAAGAAGGCTGCGAAAAAGGCGGCGAAGAAAGCTCCGAAGAAGGCGGCGAAGAAGGCCACGAAGAAGGCCACCTCTGGGGGAAACGCGGCGGGAAAACAACTGGTGATTGTCGAGAGCCCGGCGAAAGCCAAGACGATCAACAAGTACTTAGGACCCGATTTTGTCGTAAAGGCGTCCGTTGGGCATATCCGCGATCTTCCGAGCCGTTCGCCGAAGGGAAAAAAGATGCCGGTGCCGGGCGTTGATCTCGACAACGATTTTGCGCCGACCTACGAGATCCTCGCTACAAAAACTAAAACGGTGGCGGATCTTAAGCGCGAGGCGAAATTGGCCTCCCAGGTCTGGTTTGCGACGGACCTTGATCGCGAGGGAGAGGCGATTGCCTGGCATCTCACTCAAGTCCTCGACATCGAGTCGACGACGGCGAAGCGAGTGGTGTTCAACGCCATTACCAAAGACGAGATCAAACGCGCCTTCTCGCAGCCGCGCGCCATCGATGCTGCGAAGGTCAAGGCCCAGCAGGCCCGGCGCATCTTGGATAGGATCGTCGGCTATCAGGCATCGCCGCTGCTCTGGAAAAAAGTGGCTCGTGGGCTCTCAGCAGGTCGAGTGCAGTCGGTCGCGGTACGCATGGTGGTAGAGCGCGAGCGGGCGATCGAGGCGTTTGTGCCCGATGAGACGTGGAAAGTCACCGTGCGGATGGCGCTCGATCCGGCTCAGGCCGTCGGTTTGTCGACGGATTGGCAAAAGCTGCTCGCAGAGCCCGGCCCGCGCGGAAAGGGACCGACTCAGAAGGAGCAGAACCATTGGATGGCGGCTCACGCGAGCGTTCGGGCGGATGTCGTGGAGGTTCAGGGGGCACGTTTTGCCCTGGCCACGGCTGCCGACGAGGCGAAGGACCTTTCTGTCCAGGTCAAAGCGGTCGCAGAGGCTGTGGGAATGCGAGATGTCTCCGTGGTGAGCGAGGAAGACCCTGAGGGCAAGGGCCCGGCGCGCTATCTCCGAACCGTTGAAGGCTCGCTTGATCCGGGGACGCGCTACGAGGTTCGTAATATTGAGGCGAAACTCACGCGGGCGCGCCCGCCGGCGCCTTTCATCACGTCATCGCTGCAGATCGCCGCTTCCAATGTACTTGGGTACTCAGCATCGCGGACGATGCGATTGGCCCAGGATCTCTACGAGGGGGTCAATCTGGCGGGGGAAGGCCAGGTCGGATTGATCACCTACATGCGTACCGATGCGACCTTTATCTCAGATGAGGCCATGGACAAGGTCAGGGGTCATATTCTCGATGAATACGGGGCCGACTATTTGCCCGCGGAGCCGAAAAAATACAGTTCCACCAACAAAGATGCACAGGAGGCCCATGAGGCGATTCGACCGACCGATGTGGCACGACATCCCGACCAAGTCAAAGAAGCGTTCACGGGCCCACGTGCAGAGGCTCAGTACAAGCTTTATCGGCTGATCTGGTCGCGCTTTGTGGCTTGCCAGATGACGGAGGCGAAATGGAACTCTACCGCCGTGACCTTTGAGCGCCGTGACAAGGCAACCGGGGTTGCGCTTCGGGCGACCGGTCGAACCTTGGCTTTCCACGGCTTCTACAAGGTCGTTGGTGTCCCCACGGCCAGCGATGAGCAGACGCTACCTTCGTTTGAGAAAGGACAGGAACTCGCGCCTTTCGCCATCGCCCCCGAGCAAAAGTTCAGCAGCCCGCCTCCGCGTTTTAGTGAAGCTTCGCTCGTCAAGGCGTTGGAATCGGAGGGTATCGGACGACCTTCCACTTATGCTTCGATCATCGAGGTTATTCAGCGGAGAAACTACGTAGAGCAGCGCGAGCGTCGATTTTATTCCACGGACCTCGGAGATGTCGTGACGGACAAGCTCCTCGAAGCGTTCCCAGAATTGATGGACCTCGGCTACACCCGGTTGATGGAGGGGAAGCTCGACCTCGTCGAAGAGAATGACGTTGATTGGGTCGAGATGCTCCGGGAATTTTACACCAGCTTTTCACGCGCCCTGGAGCTCGCCCACGAGAATCTGAGCCATGCGAAGGCGGAGATTCAGCCAGCGATTTACAAGTGCCCCGAGTGTGGCTCACCGACCTCCTATCGTTTCGGAAAGAACGGCCGTTTTTTGTCGTGCACCGCCTATCCAGAATGCGCCTACGCGGCGCCGATCGATCGACGCGGGCGCCCCTTGCTACCAGAACGGGTAGATATCGTTTGTCCCGAAGATGGCTCAATGATGGAGATTCGAAACGGACGCTTCGGGAAGTTTTTGGCGTCGGAGAACTACCCAGAGGTCACCTTCGTGCTGAATCTCGACAAGAAATCAGCGGTGAAGTACCCGTCGATCCCGCCGGTGTTGGTCGAAGAAATCAAGTGTCCGAAATGCGATTCGCCCATGAATCTACGGTTGGGAAAACGTGGACCTTGGCTGGGGTGTTCGAAGTTTCCCAAGTGTCGTGGTCGTGCGCCGTGGACCAATATCGAAGAGGAGCTGCGCAACGATCTCGAGAAGCGACTGACGCTTCAGGAAGCGGCAAACCCTCGCCCGGAGATCAAGCGAGGCGATGGAACGATCATCGCAGAGGGGACTCCGATCACAGACTTGGCGGTTGAGGGAGGCCTCGCCGTACTTGAGGTCCATCCGGATGCTGAGGTGGAAAAGGCCGGATAGACAGAGGGCGATATCGGACGTTGTGCCGAAGTGGCGTTGTCGTATGGAGCTCTGAGTGGGGCGCTTCGTTTCCACAAAGAGCTTAAATTTCGCCATGACGACTCCCGAACTGCGTTGGTCCTGCTCCTCCTCCCCATGGCTAGCGAGACGATTCGCTACAGGGGGCGCATTCTCGCGTACGATCATGCGGAGCTGCTAGTGGCCGGGCCCCGCGTTCTCGTCATCACGGCCTGTGACGTTGCTGGTCAGTACTACTACCTTGCGCAAGAGATGCGAAGGCGGGCGTTGGCGGATGTCCGGGTGCTGACCCTCGGAAGCGACCCCGCTGCCGGGGACCCGCGGGATCTGGCACACTTGTACGACGGAGGCGCCGAACTTGAGGCGATTTTGGATCGATGTGATGCGATTCATGTGGTGGACCTTCCGCCCACAGAGTTGGAATGCGCAGGTCGATCGATCGTAGATATTCCGGGGATCAAGATCTGTGCCCAGGTTGACGGGCGCAACAAAGATCTGAAGCTCGACACCCTACGTGCCCAGGCATCAGAGCGGGGCTGGGCCCTGGTCTCGACGCGGCCCGGTGCCGCAAAACACCTTGGTGCTAAGTTCCTGGCGCCCTTTGTCCCTTGGTGGCGGGGGCCGTGGCGACCTCTCTTGGATGGTTGCCGCAGTCGGGAGTCGGTACGGCGGCCGGGTATCGTGTTTACGAGCTCGCGCATGGCCATCGATACTCGGCCCACCCTCGAATCGATGCTCGATGATGCGGAGGACTACGCTGCAATGCGCAACCACAAGCACGGGCGTGAGGTCCCTCAGGTGTATATGGAGACGGTCGTCCGGCGTCCACATCGCCAGGTCCTCCAGCGACGAAGATTTGCGCATCTGACGTTGACCTACAGCGAGGACGGCTTGAGCTTGAGCGCTTTGGAGTCTCTCGCTCAGGGTGTCCCGGTGATCGCCGATCTTAGTGTCAGCGATGCGAGCGCCTACGCGGCGTTGTGCGGCGGCGAACTCCCCCCCGTGCGCTCCCGCGCCGATCTGGCGACGACGGTCGACGAGATCCGGGCTCGCGCTCCCGGGGATGCCACGCTCTCCTCGTGGGCGCGTCGCTGTTTGGATCCCGAACGGTGGTTTGAAACTTGTGGAGCGCTGTGGCGGTCGGACCGTTTCTCCGAGTCCGCCGCATGAGCGCCTCGGCACGTGGATCGAAAATCAACGACTGAGAAACGTTGGGTTGGAGCGTATCGGGCGAGGATGTTGTTCCTCACACAGTTCGTCGATCAGGGCTTTACAGCCCTCTTCGACCAGACGAAGCACAGTTCGGTAGCCCTCGGGTCCTCCACGAATTGGATCCGGAATATCGAGATCGTCTCCCTGGGCGTGGGGGGTTGCGATCGCTCGGAGCAGGCGTATCTGAGCGCGATTTCCTGCGATTTCGCCGAAGGCCGAGACTCCGGTCATTCGCCGGAGGTCGCTGAGGTTTTGGCGGTCCATGAGCACGATCTGATCGAAGCGGGAGAGGTCTCGCCGCAGGATCTGGCGGCCGCTCCCTTGGAGCTGAATACCCAACGACCGGCATGCTTCGACGCTCAGCGGATGTGGCGCGCACCCTTCCATCGCGCGGGTACCCGCGCTGTCGATCGTCGCCAGTTTTGCCAATGGAGGGGAGCGTTCGATCAGTCTTTGGCGAAAGATTGCCTCCGCCAGCGGGGAGCGACACATGTTCGCATAGCAGACGAAGAGTACGCGGGGACCGGAGTCTTGCACCATTGATTCATCCTGATGAAAGGTGGAGTGGCAGCTAGTTGATCAGCGCGCGAACGTCCGGGTCCTCGGCGATAAGCGCAAAGGTGGGGTCGAAACCGACGTTCTTAAGCAGCCGCTTTCCGCCGCGTTTTTTTACCTCGTGAAGCAGCGCTTTCGCGGCTTCGATCTCCCCAGCATTTGCGGCGAGCCGCGCGAGGTTGAAGCTCGCGTTTGGGTATTTCGGATCCGCGGCCCGGGCCCACTCGAAGAATCGGGTGGCACGCTCCGTTTCGGCGGCCATTTTTTCACCGCGGCGGTTTGCGGCCTTTGCCAGGCTTCGGACGTCGGCGCCCGCGGAGCGTGCCTCGTTGAGAGCCTCGATCGCTCGGTCATCCGTGGTCTTTCGGTTTTTCACCTCCTCGATGAGCACGATCGTGGGGTCGATGGGCGGAGCTTCGGCGCTGTCTTCGGTTTGATCTTTTTCAGAAAACCTACCCGTGTCGCCGTCCTGAGCAGGTTCAGGACTGTGTTCGCCACTGGGATCGGAGGTCGTCGAGGGCAGCGCATGTGTGGGATGTGGTGGTGCGCTGGCCGGATTCTCGTGGGCGGGGGGATCCAAATGTGGTGCTGCGGCCTCGTTGGCGGCGCCATCGATCTCCGAGGTTGCCGCTCCGCCACAGGCCGCGGCCAACAAGAGGGCCGAAAGAGAAAATGAGAATTTTACGCTGTGCATGACGAGTGTATTTACGAGCGTGCGACTGCGGTTACGGGCCAGGAATTGGCGCAAGCTAGGCCGGTTGGGCGCGAATGAAACGAATCATCGGGCCTGCAAAAATCAGTGGAATCAACATGAGCCCGCCAGCGAGAATGCCGACAAAGGGTCCGTAGATGACGGGTAACCCCTGAGCGCAAAATATCACGTAGCCCACAGGAGGAGGACCAAAGACGCCGAGTCCGCCGAGCAGCGCGGTCGCTCCGGTAGCTCCGAGAAGGAATACCCCCCAGGTGCGACCGCGAAGCAATCCGAAGAGTCCGAGAAGACCTGCGGTGAGCACCAAGTAGCTAAACGTGTCAGCCTTGGGCGCCAAAGTGTAAAGAATGAGCATTGGGAGCGTGCTCCCGGCAGACTTAACAGCGCGCCGCATGAGCGCCATGGATTCTTCTTGAAAGTTCCAGCGCTCGGCGGTGTGTTCCGAGTGCTCGTAGCTGGCGGCCATGCCCTCTCCGAGCAGACAAAGCGCGATGATCAGGTGGCTACCGCCGACGATGGCGATCAACGGTTCGGGCCCGATCTTGAACAGCACCAGCAGCAAGAGCGCTCCGAAATTACCCACGCCCATGGCGAACCAACGGGCCCAAAACCACTGGGCTGCAAGCCCGACAAAGGCCAGTCCGTAGCAGAGGGACATGGCTAGGTAACAAGCAAACAGTTCATCGGGACCGAGCAATGCGGTCATGGCGAATTGAGTGATGTAAAAACCAAGAATCAAGAGTGCAATTGCGCGGCGTATTCCGACCATGGTGTCCTCGTAGCGGATGCACAGACTACGGCCTGATACCTCCCTGCGCAATGTCGCTGTGCGCTGGTGGGCTCTCCGGATTCGGGCCGTCGGTGCTACGTTTGTGCTGCGATTCCTTGCCCGCAAGAGCCAGGATGAATATTGTGGGGTTGGCGCAGTCTGTTTTTTAGGGGGGCGGACGGCGTCTTTGCGAGCGCGCGCAGCACCAAGATGCCGAGATGCGCCGCGGCCGAACCCCCATTATGCTGATTATACAAACTTCATTTTTGGGGTCGCCTCGGTGCGGGGTCGAAGCAACTGAGCGATGTGCGCCGATGATGGCGACGGTGGCCTTGCGACTCGTCGTCGGTCCAGATGTGGTCGATAGAGCGTGAGTGTGTACGGGTGACGCCATCTTGTCCTGTTTTATGGAGCGTCGAAGCGGTCGCAGCGTGCTCTCACGTGATTCTCGCCGCAGAGCCGTGGTGGGGAAGGTGTGGGCAACGTGGCCCACGGAAAACGGTAAAAATTACGTCGTTGGGATTTAGAGCGGTCGGCCTGGCTTCGCTTGGGTGTATAAATTGCCCACGATGTTGAGTGAGGTTGGGTTCGGGTGAGCGCTGGAGTGTCGATCGTCCTGTGTTGCGCGACGGAGGATGAGCCCACCCTCGGTCAGCTGATCGCGGTGTTGAACGGTGAGGGTCTCCGTGCCCGGGTCCTGGCAGGGATCGACGAGGAGCCGCGCATGCTCGGGGCCGTCATGGACGCGGACAAGTCAGCCACCGTGTACGTCGTGTTTGAGACCCGAGTGCTCGACCGTGGATTGGTGCGGCAGATTGAGGGGGTTTTTAGCGCGCGCCGAGGGCCTTCTGATCAGCTGGTCGTGCGCCGTTCCGATGGACGACAGCGGCCCTTGCTTTTCGATATTCGCGGGGCTGCAGACCGGGCTTTGCTGGGGGTCGCGCCCATGAGTCCACGTGATTCAGGCTCCGGAATGCGCGATGTGGTCGGCGTGACCCAGGTTTCAGCCTTCTCGCGTCCTCCGACGAGTTCTCCCCATTCGCTATCGGACCCAGAGCGGGCGAGGGGGCGGAGATCGAGGCGCCCGTCGAATGGATCCGAGGTCGTTGCGCCCGAGGGCGTTGAGGCTCGGCGCCGGCCGCTGGCGGGCGAAGGGGAGGCCCGGAAAGTCCAGTGGACAGGGGCGTGGATAGTTCGAGCTGCCGGCAGTGCCCTTGTAGTGCTTGCGCTCGCATCGATCGTCTATTTGTCTCGAGGCCGCCCCGAGTCAACGCCGAGTCTTTACCTCGATGACGAGTTTCGGGCGCGGAGTTCCTCAGCGAGTCGCATCGTGAAGGCAGGCATCACGACTGCGCCGGCCCGAGAGGCGGTCACGAAGCCTGTCTCTGCGGAGAGACTTCCCGTGGCGAGAGAGGCGATGAACGAGGCTGTGCTGCTCATCGACTCTACCTCTACCTCTACCTCTACCGATCCTGGCCGGAGTTCAAGTCCGCAAGATCCAGACAGCGGAGAGGTGCTCAAGGCGGTCGCACGGGCAATTCGCCTGGGGCGGCTCCACGCGCTGGATGACCTGCTCTACATCGATATCGATCCTCAGGAAACGACCTGGGCAGAGGCGGTCAATCGCTGCCGAGCTCGTCGGTATTTTGGCGTGCAGGGCTTCCGAGTGGCGACCGTGGGTGAGCTGAAAAAACTTCGACGTGCCCGTCGCCTCGGTCCAGGTCGCTATTGGTCAACGACCCTGGCTTCGACGAGCGGTGAGCCGAGGCGTCATGTCCTTGTGATCGATCGGTCCGTAGGGAGAGCGAGATCTGTGAGTAGGCGCGAACATGCACGACGCATCTGTGTTCGTTTGCGAAGGTGATCCCCGCACTGAAGTACATCGTGGAGTGTCGAGCGTGTCGCGCTACCACAGCTTGGCGAGCTTCGATCCGAAGTAGTAGTGCTCTAGAATTTTTGCGGAGCTGTGGCCGGCACCGGCCATGCCCATGGCTCCGTGTTGGCACATGCCAACCCCGTGACCGTGTCCGCCACCGTACAGAACAAGCCGACCATAGGCGTCCGGATGTGGAGCGGAAACGAACATCGAGGATTTGAGGGCGCCGAGCGCTCTTCGAATTCGGAGTTCTCCTGCGATCTCAATTTGGGCCCCAGAACCGGTGAGCCGGACGGATGTGGCTCGCCCGCTGCGTCCTCGTGCGAGTACGGCCACCGCGCGCAGTAGACCGAAGCCTCGCGGGATGCTGGGGTTGCCCGAAATCGAGGCAGGGTCGATGGCATGGGTCCATCGGTACGACGAACGCAGCGACTCGGTCTTGGGTCGGCTGTAGGAACTGGGGAGGCCGTGGATCCATTCATGCAGGTTGCTTGAATTGATTCCACGGCGGAATTTCTCCGCGACTAGACCGTCGGCGCGTCCTCGTAGTTGAGGGTCGGCGTGGCTCGGCCATACCTGCTCGTTGTCTTCACCGTGTCCACCCGAGTTTGCCGAGTAGACAGTGTCGACGAGCTGGTCGGCGCCAGGGCGCATGAGGACCTGACCGAGGGTTCGCTGAACCGCGCGATTCGTACGAGGATGTTCTTTGTTGGCGCCCGCGTAGACTTGGCAGTGTTGCTGGGAGCACAGCAAAAACGGGTCGTCGAGGTGGCGGCTTCCTATTTTTGCGAGCAGTTGTCCGCGAGCCGCGATCGCCTGGGCCTGAAGGGCCGCAGACGGTGCGCTTGCAAAAATTTCGGCGGGTACAAGGCCAGCGAGGACGTCACTCTCGTTGACGAGGTTGACGACGCATAACTTTCCACGGCGATCGACGGCGATGTAAATTTGACCATGGTATCGCCTCGTCTCTTTTGAGCGTGTTCCGATCGTGCTTCCGGAAACCACGTCGCGTACGGTGATGCCTGATTTTCCGCGGCCTGAGAACCACAGCACGCCTTGCGCGCGAATCTCAGTCCCTCGGTCTAGATCGGTTGCGACGAGCGTGCCGGAGGAACGTTGCTCGATCTCCGGATGCAAGCGGCCAAGAGCGCCGTGTTGGCGACGGAGTAATTTCGCTTGGGCTATGGCATCTGCCTCCGATGGATGCAGGCCGGCCGTGAGCAGAATGCGTCGGGTATCAAGAACGGCTCCATCGACGCCAAAAAGAGCACCGACCTCACATTCTCTTGTTTGTAGGCCCTTCTTTGCCCAGGCCTTGACGGCTCGATCGATGGCCCGGATGTCGGTTGCGGCGAAGGCTTCGAGCACCACTCGAAAGCGTTGTCGACTCGGTTGGCTTCGCGTCAGTTTGATCCTCCAACGAGTGCCTCCTGAGATCGACGTGCCGCCTTCGCCCGAGGGGAGGGCCAGCATGCCAGCGGGGGCGTCGAGAAAGACCTGCTGCTGCCCTTCCATGAGGCCCACGGTGATCTGCGGTTGGCCCCGGTGATTGAATGTGAATTTGTTGCTGTACAGCATGTCGACCCGCTCGCGCAGGCTAACGTCGCTGGCCAAGACGTCCTGGGGGACGAGAAGACCCGCCCCACTGAAGGCCAGTCCGCAGCTGAGGGTCTGGACAAAGGTGCGACGGGCGCAGAGCATGGAGCGATTGTCGGCGAGACCGACAATCGCTCCAAAAAACTGTTCAAATTTTGCGGGGAGTCACCGGCCCGCGTAGCGAGATGGCGGGTGAACGGCGTGTAATGTGGGTCAGATTGAGGAGGTTGATTACAAAATGTGCAGCGATCGCGGCACCCAAATTTTCAGTAATCTGGGTGAGTCCCGCCAATGCTAGCCCCAATACGCCTGCGGAGAGCGTCCAGGGGAGCAAGGAGCGACGGGGAGCGATATGCACGGCTGCAAAAACCATACTGCTCACAATGGCGCCCCATGCATCGAGCATCGCTCCACGAAAAAAAAGCTCTTCGGCGATTGCGCTCGATGCCGAGAGCAGGATGATCTCGGCATCTTCGGGTCGACCCATCACACCGTGAAATTCTCGATGAATTTCTGGAACCCAGGACCAACGGGACTCCAGGATGCGAAAGGCCAGGACCACGAGGCCTCCGAAGGCGATGCCCACCACCGGGCCAAGCGCCAGCTGCCAAAGGCCCTGAGTCGGGTCAAGTCGCCAAATGTCATTGTCACCTTGAGCGACTGCGTGCCATCCAAAGCCGAGCAGGGCGAGGCCGAGGTAGAATGACGCGACCACCCGCGCGCGTGAGGCCCCGGCGACTCGGGGGGCTGTACCCATCTTGGTCAATTGGGGCCAGCGTATCGGTCTGGGCGCGGCTGGGCAATTTGAGCATTCTGCGCATACCGGTCGTGCGGCCGGCGCCTAGCAGAGACGAAGCGACGAAAGGGCCTCCTTGTCGGGAATCTCGTGCACGATGATGACTTCCTCTCGTCGTGTGAGGCCGAGCGGGCTACTTTAATTCGGTAGCGAGCCTGGCTCGAACTGGTTGCAGTCTATGTCTGTCCACAAATGGCATCCAATTGCGTTGGCGACGGTGTTGTGGCCGATGGAGGCCTGTTTGTATCCGAATGGTGATTTCGGAGATTTTGCGACATCCGAGAGAGATGGAGATGGAGATGGAGATGGAGATGGAGATGGAGATGGAGATGGCGATGG
>CAYTFJ010000011.1:80031-84146 GCA_964437075.1 uncultured Nannocystaceae bacterium | reverse complement strand
TCACCATCGCCGTCACCATCACCATCGCCACTTCCTGTCTCGCTTTCCGTGTTTTCGGAGGTGCTAGAACAAGATGCAGCCGGTAGGTTGAGGGCGATAAGAGTAAAAACCAGGGAGATTGAATATTTCATAAGATGTCCAGAGGAAGAAGGGCGTTGATAGGTGGCGCCACAGGCGCAGTTCCAGATAGAGAAAAACAGGTCGCGTCGGTTGGTGAGTGTGCTTGCTAGAACGAAGAATTTCAAAAATTATTCAACTCGATCGACGCATGATGCTGTGCACCGCGGTGGTGCGGTCTCACGTGTGTGCTCGACGGTGGCGGACTTGAGAGCGGATTCGGAGTGCCATGGGAGAGAAGGAGTGTTCCTCTTGGAAATATCACTTTGAAGATGTTATTCGAGCTCGTCGAATGAAGGGCGAATACCGCTGCTGATCTGCCGCCGCGAGTCCCCGCGACCAAGTGCTCAGCCCGCCGGTGGAGCGGTTTTTGCTCGATTATGTCGTTGAAGCTTTTTAACGGGAGCGCAGGTTAATTTCATGTCGAATGCCTTGCGACCGTTGCAGTCTGTTGGCTATAAAATGCTATGACTTGCGGAAAAATTGCGGCCACATGGATGGCTTTGTGTGTATTCAGAACCACACAAGCCCATGCAGCAACGCTCCCCGTAACGCCCGTCCCGGAGAGTGCAGAGAGTGCGGTGAGCCCCGCGAACCTAGAAAGTCCCGCGAGTCCCGCGAAACCCACGGTCCCCGAGACAGGGCAGCGTGCGACGAGTCCGCCTTCATCCCCCAAGCCCAAGGTCATGAGTTACAAATCGCACTGCGAGGAGTGTGAATTGCCGACTCTGCCCATGTGTGAGTTCGTTGATGATGGCAGCGAAGGTGAAAAAACTCGCGGGGGACCGCAACTTCAAGATATCCAGATCAGCGCGAAGACGGATGATATTTTTCAGTATTTGATTCCAATCATCAATACGGAGTGCCGCAAAAACTGGCGCAATGTTGAGTTCGAAATCGAGGGGATGCCGACGGGGGCGACATCAAAGGTGCTGAGTGGGATGGATGCGACCGAAATCCGGTGGACCCCGCAGAACAGAGACATCGGCGAGCATCACCTGAGAGCGCGGGTTCGGGCCGAGGGCTACGCCTGGAACGAGGTCTCGGTGACCGTCGTCGTGACCCAAGAAGACGAGCTGTTTTTTACGCCTGGGGTTCAGTATTCGCTGTGGGTCCCTGAAGCACGAGATGTGTATGGTGTGTTGCAGGGGGTGTCGTTGGAGTACCTTGTTGTGGGGTGGATCCACAGAAACGAGAATCGCGGGCCAAGCCACGGCCGGTTCTACCTCGACATCGATTTTCTACGCTCTTCGGTCTCTCCCAATTTAGGACTCGCCTATTCGGCCGGGATCGCACTCTCTTTTGAGCGCAATCCGAAACGACAGTTCCTGATTCCGTTTTTTGGGATGGAATTTGGCGGCATCTACCAGAAGTTGGAAGAGAGAGGAAAGATTCACTCGGTGCAGATCAACCCGCTTGGCGGCGTGAATCTGTGGGCCAGCAAGAACATCTTTATCAACGTTACCGTTGGATACCTTGTGCCCTTCTCGCAGCTTGAAGACCTGAGGGGTCTTCGCTTCAAGTCTGGAATCAACTTCTCGTTCTGGTAGCGAGAATCCACGGTCGGTGGGCTAGTCGCTGATCTCGTCGATAATGCCAAGCACTCGATTTCGGTCTCGCAAGCGCCCGGGGACCAGATCGATGTACCGTCGGTAGTGGGCCCTGGCGGCGGCAACGTCGCCGAGCTCGCGCTCGATGTCGCCGAGCAGCCGGTGCAGTTCGCCCAGGTCTGGGGCGAGCGCGAGTGCGACCTGGGCCGCCGATCGGGCCTCGTCGAGTCGACCCTCGCCCAGCAAAAAGCGCGAGTATTCGATGTTCTCGATGGACTCTTGATAGTCGTTGTACT
Source organism: uncultured Nannocystaceae bacterium (assembly GCA_964437075.1). Taxonomy (GTDB): domain Bacteria; phylum Myxococcota_A; class Polyangia; order Nannocystales; family Nannocystaceae; genus CAYTFJ01. The sequence continues at coordinate 82,183 of CAYTFJ010000011.1, read as the reverse complement.
CCTCGGAATGCAGCAGGCGATCGGAGGGGAAATCATCGAGTGGGGCGGGGCGGGATCCCTGCCGGCCAAGGCGGTGACGAAGGTCGAAAGAGCGGTAACGACCCAGGGTCGAGGGGCCCTCTGCGACCCACAACACCATGGCGGTGGCATCGAGCACCACCGACTGGGTCACCCGGAGGTTCTCGATGGCGTTGCGATTGCCGAGACCGAGCTCGATGTCGTTTTGTCCGTTTCGATCGCGCAAAATCGCACGGGCCGATTCGGGGCTGAAATTCACGGGGCGCTGAAGCAGTTCTGCGAGACGAGCATAGCGGTAGCCGCTCGCGGTCTGCTGTTTCATACGGTCGTTTTCGGCGTCGGCTTCGAAGGCGTCACGCACCATGTGGTCGGTGACCCAAACCACGGATTGGTCGTCGCCACGCACGAGCCGTCGCTCTTCACGCGCCCTGGCTCCGCATTCGATGACGATGGCTTTGCGCTGAACACCGTCGCCGATCAGAACGGTGGCGCTGCTGCGGAGATCTGTGTTGCGTAGGATCGCCTCGGCCTGTTCGAGCGTATCGGCCTGCTCCATCACTTCGCGAAGCACCATGGTCAGGGGCCGTGCCTTTTCTTCGCGTGGCTCGTCCGTGCGCGCAGGGTTGCCAGAAACGAAGATCCCGCGGGCATTGATGCCTGTGATGACGCCGACCAGCCCAGCCCAGCCCACGGAGACGTAGGGGTATTTTCCGTCGGGGTAGCGAAAGCTCACGACCGTGTCGACGCGCAGGTCTTCGGTGAGGTCGAGGCTAAGCGAGCGACCGATGACGAGGTTTCCGGCTTCGGTCCCGGATGCCGTGGACCGTGGTGCGACGGCAAACGTGGTCCCGCTGACGACGATGTCTTGCAGGCGCTCGGCGAGATCGAGGAAACACTGATAGAGAAAGAGCCGGTGATAGGTCGAGAAGACCCCGCTTTCGTCCGTGGGCAGGGATTGGGCGAGCGCGGCGAGTTCGCGCCTCTCGTGGGGTTCGAGCCCGGCATCCGCGCCCCGAAAATCCCAACGCAGCAACATTTGTTCGGCCCAGGCCTGGATGGAGGCGGGGTAACGAGCCCCGAGCACGTCGTTGAGTTGGCGGTCGATGTCTCGATGCAAGCGGCCCGCGAGATGGCCCTGCGCTGCCCCCATCTCCTCGGCGCTGCCTTCGAGGTGGGTCTCCCACAGTCGACCGCGACGGGCCATCCATGAGCGGCCGTAGCTCACCCGACGACCGGTCTCGTCGGCCTCGAGGCCGTGGGTTTCGAGAACGACGGGGTCTGAGCTGAGATCGGTGTATCCGATGTAAAACGAGTAGAGGACGCCGACCAAAACCACGACGCTGCCGAACATCACGCCCAAGACACGGACGACGGCGAAAAAGCCGCTCGATCCACGGCTGTCCGGGGGGGCACTTAGGAAGATTCTCGCCATGGGTAAGAGGGTCGGGGGGAAGGCAGGTTATACTCTCTCGACTGCCATGCGACGAGAACACTCGACTTCCCCCGGGATCGCGGCGTGCACCGCGACTCTTCGTGCCCTCGGTTGCTGCGTGGCGATCGTCGCCTGTTCGGCCGAGCTGCCGCCGAAACCCGCGGAGCAGACCGCCGAGCCTTCGATCGCAAGACCGAAGGGGACGGATTCCGCTCCGGACAGCGCCGGGGCCCAGGCGTGGCTAGAGAAAGACGCGACGGCGATAATCCTGACCTACGCGGCCGATCGCGGGCATTTCAAGGACACTTCGGTCGCCGAAGATGTACCCCCTGAAGCCAAGGGGCTTGTGAAAGTCGCTTTGCTCGAGGGCCCTCGACCGCCGGCGGGCCAGGTTTGGGTGACGAATTTGGCGGAACTCGAAAGCCCGGATGCACGTGCCGCCTTGCGCGCGATCCCCCGTGTGGATTTTGAAGAGCTGGCCTTGGGGAATGGTCGCAAGTCGGCGATCGAGCTACCAAGCGGGCTGGAACTGCCGGATATCAAGGCCGCGAGCGAGGGGATCATCGTCTACAAGACAGAGTGGTGCGGCGTTTGTAAGAAGCTCACCGCCTATCTCGACAAAAAGGGAGTGGCCTACACCGCGCTCGACATCGAGAAAGACAAAGACGCGGCCGCCGAGCTTAAGGCCAAGGCGAGCGCCAA
>CAYTFJ010000011.1:36736-79931 GCA_964437075.1 uncultured Nannocystaceae bacterium | reverse complement strand
TCGGTGTCGCCGAGGTCCATCTCGTGCAGCGCCTTTCGGTCTGCAAAGGAAAGCGCGGGGCAACATGTGTCTTCGATGCGCGGAGCATTTTTTCCCATGCCCGCCAAAATTTCTGACTTGAGCAGGGCGGGGGGAAGCCCAAAACAGCAACTGACGGCCCCATAGTCGCCATCGTTGCGGTTTGACGTGTCTTGGATGCCACATGTGGGCATCGACAGGCAGTCCCCCGAATCGGGATCGAGGCAGGTGATGCGAACCCCGGGGCGATCGTTGGACTCGGTATAGTCGAGCACGACCTCCGACTCGCGAAGCATGGCGCTGCCGATCAGGCCGCGCAATTCGATGACGTCCGATCCGGTGTCTCCTCGCATCGCCAGGGCGGGGTCCGAGACCGCGGGGATCAAGATCGTCGGCAGCCAGCGGCCGGTGTCGGGTCCGCTCTGCTCGTCCTCCCACTGCACTTCACCGATGATGATGGCTGCGGTGTCGGACCGTTGTCGCCCTTCTTTGGGCGCGGGCCGCCATGGGCGTCCATCGCCTTGATTCTCGTCGGTGAACCCCGCACATTGGCTTTTAAGCCCTTCAAGGCGCTGTCGAAGTCGAGCGCAAGGCGCATCGCCACTCACGTTGGTGAGGCCCTGGGTCAAACCCAGCGAGCGCACTCTCAAGCGCGTGAGGCCGGTCAGGGGGGGCCAGCCGGCGAGGGTGAGGGTCGCATCGCTAGACTCGATGCAGGCCCGAATTTTAACCGATTCGGCGGGGTCTTCGGGGAGAGCGTCGCAGCGCAGGAGCGAGGCGAGGTCGCCGAACATCGCGCGAGCGCTGTCATCAAAAAACGCGATGCCCGGCATTCCGGTCGCCACCAACATGCTCGCAGATGCCCCGAGGTCGTCGCCGCAGCCGCCGTCTTTGAGCGCCCCGCCGGGTCCGAGAGAACAGCTCCCCCGAGTGTTGCTCTCGTCCGCTTGTGTCCAGTTGAGGCCGCAAGGCGAAGGCGCGACGCAGGCATCGACCACCATGCGTGTGCTTGAATAGATCAGGTCTTTGTTGCCGGCATTGAGATCGATGCCGGCGATTTCGCAGTCGATCCCACCCACTTCACAGTCGTCGTTGATCTGCCGGCCGACAAGTTGGCCAGGGAACTGCAACCGAATGTAAGCGCGGCCCTGGTTGGCGAGGATCGCCTCGGACCCTGGGAAATCAACAAAAAACTGCACAGAAGGGGCAAAGCCTTCTTGATGACGAAGCGCGACCGCAAAGTCCCGCATGAGGTTTCCTCCAACGATGCCACCGAGCGAGCTTGAAGCGAGCTCGTCGCCCACGGTCCAGTCCCACGCGCCGACGTGGTCACCCGGGGCACGAAGCACGGGGACCCGGTCAAATCGAAAACGGGTGATGGCGTTCTCGAGGTCTTCGCGGGCAGGAGGGTCTTGGTCGAGTCCGTGCGCCGAACGGTATTCGGCACATTCGCGGCCGATCCCATAACCGGCCGCGGGCAGCACGGTGAAGGGTGATCCGCTGTCGATCAGGACGTGTGTGCAAGCGTCTTCGGGGCAATCTGCGGGGGATCCCGAACAAAACGAAGTGCAGCCACCAGGTTCACCGGGGCAGGCGGAGCGGCTGTTGGTACGTGCCAGGCGAGGCATCGGGGCCGCCGGGTCCGAGGCCAGGGCGATGGGCCGGCCAAACTGCCCGGTGCCTGAAACCGGCTCAGCATCGAGGCAGGCGGAGCTGCTCGCTCCGAGAGCGAGGCCCACAGCCGCGTTGCGCAGCTGCGGGGACCGGTGTGCCCGGAACCATCCGAGCACGAAGCACATGGGCCGCATGGCCGGCATTCTACTCGGTCCTGAGCGCGCGTGGGGCTAGTTCTTTTTCTCGATCTCCGCGAGCTTTTCGTGGATTCGATCGATGACTTTGGTGATACCGCCCTCTTTGTGCAGCTGATTAAACGAGTAGCGGTAGGTCTTTGAGAGCGAGACATCGTCGGTAATGATGTCCTGCACGACCCAGATGCCGCTGTCGTCTTTGCGCATGACGTAGTCGACCGAGGCGACACGTGGAGCCCCTTCGGCGTGGACGGTGACCTGTGTCTTGACTCGAAACGCGCCCCTTCGGCCCTCTTCTTGGCCCAGGTAGACCACGTCATGGTCCTTGCCGTTGCGAATGATCCGCAAATAGTTCTCGCGAATCAGTCGGCTGAGGGCCTGCTTGAACTCGTCGCAGCGATCTTCACATCGTTCGGCGAAACGCTTCTTGCCGCCGAGCGAGCGCTTTGCGAGCGCATCGTAGTCGAGCAGTTGGTCGATCTCGCTTTGCATCTTCCCGTTGGAAGCGCGCTTTTTTACGAGCTTCGTGACCGCTGCATGCCGGGTCTTGAAGGTGTCCATTGCGGTCGTAGCCGTCGCCGCGTCTTGTGCGTGGACGATCTGCGGCGAGAGGATTGCGGCGGACGGGAGGCCGAGGAGCGCGATGGACGCAATGGCCGAACGGGCGATGTGGTGAAGTTGACTCATGGTATTTGCGGGCCTGGTGAGACTAGACGGGGACTGGCGTAGCAGTATTCAACAATGTTGTTCAAAGGGGCCGCTAAATCGTCCCGCCGGTGGTGCGTGCGAGCTTCGCCATCGCCACGTTGCGCCGCTGAACGGCCTCGAAATACTTGAACTCAAATTCGGCCCATTTGCGCAGGGATTTTTGAATGTCCTTGTAGTTTCCGTCGCCCACCGTTTCTTTTTGTTGCTGCGAGATAAGCAGCTGAGAGCTCTTGTCCCGTGCGAGCGCGGTGAAACGCATGTCATCTTCTGCGAGCTGGAAGTCGCGGTAGGCCTGCTCGACTTCCATGCCCAAGATCATTTGCGCGGCTTCCGCCTTGAACATGGCCTCGCGCTGTTCCGCCTTGGCACGGCGTAAAGAGAGTGCCTGTTGGTGAAAACCGAGGTCCCATTTCATGGCGAGGCCGACGTAGAACCGAGAGTAGTTTACGCGGTTCGAGTAGTAGAACTCGCTCACATCGTCGGTCGCATTGCTGCCCCGTCCGACACCGGCGCGTAGGGCGATGCCGAGGTCGGGGAGAAAATTGGAACGGGCCATCTTTTGCTGAAGTCTGCGAAGTCGGACCCCCGCGGCCGCCATTTTTGCCTCGGGCCGCTGGACCCGGGCCCGCTCCTTGTATTGAGCGAGGGGCAGCAGCCCTCCTTCGATGGGGTTGGGCTCAAGCCGATCTTCGGCGATGTCAAAGCCCTGCGGCGCGGCGCTGCCGGCGATGGTCCACAGGGCAGAGAGTGCGAGCGATTCGATCTTTCGCGCCTCACGCATTTTTTGTGCAAGCTCGATCTCGCCCAGTTCGAGATGAAGCATGTCATCCGGGTCTCGATCGAGGTTCACGGCGTCGGGATCGGCGTCCCAGCTGTCGGCGGATCGACCTCCGAGGTCCTCTTCGATCTTCGTCCGCTGCTTGGCCACGAACTTCCAGGCCGTCTCAAGCACCCGGATGGACTCGCGGGCCAGCAAGAGCGCGGCATGGGCCTGATAGATCCTCAAAACCGTCTCTTGTTGGATGCGTGCCTGCTTGAGTTTAGCGAGGGCCAGCAGCTCTTTGCTTCCGCGCAAGAGATGGCGGATTTTGCCGAAGGTGAACAGCGGGATCAGGGCTTCGGCGTTGAACTGAAACAAGACCCCGGCGCGGTCGAGCTGTTTGAAATAACCCCGGATCGTTTGAACGTCGACGGGATCGTCTTCATCGCCGGAGTAGCAATACTGAAAGTCGAAATTTTGGGCGCCTGAAATGTCACCTTGGGCATCGACGTCCCCTTGGACGACGTTGATGTCACGGCACTTCATGTGGACCCCGGGCGCCAGGATCGCCGAAGTCTTGATGACCGGAATCCAAATGAACTTCGCCTTGAGGAGCTGGGCTTCCATGGCGGCGATATGTTCGTCCGCAGCCTTGGAAAGCGGGTTTTGAAGCCCGAAGGCAACGATCTGAGACCGGCTAATTCGCGGCAATCCGGGGGGGCGAGGGCCGTAGGCGTCGCCTCGAGTCGAGGGCGCCATGTCGAAGACCGCTCCGACAACCGCCCCATGTTGAGCGCGAAGGGTTGCGGTGTCCGGCATGCTCGGCGCGGCCAGAACCGAAGGCGACGCACCAATCAAGAGAAAAAAACTGACGCAGAGCGAGGCACCAGCGGTGGCCAGGCGGGAGCGTGAGCGGCCAGTCATCGTCCATCCCTACCGTGGCAGGGGCTGTGCGGCAAGTTGGGGGCGCTCCGGAGGCGGGGAAGCCCTTGCGCATGCCCCCTGACCCCTGCGATGGTGTTCTTGTGTCCGCTCCTCGCTGCGTGATTTTGAATAATTTGCCCTCCGAAGGGCGCACTCGGCTGGACTTGAGCGGTGCGGACACCCGTCGTTTTCTTCAAGGCTTGTTGAGCGCCGATGTAGAAAAGATCGCCACCGGAGAGGCACGGGCGGCCGCGCTGTTGAGCGCCAAGGGCAAGATGGTCTCTGATGCGCTTGTGTTGGGCGATGGTGATCGCTTCTCGCTTTGGGTGCCAAGCGAACAAGCTTCGGTGGTATCGACGATGCTCGATCGGCACATCATCATGGATGACGTGCAGCTCGCACAACCCGAAGATTCGTGCTGCGCGCTGGTTTGGGGGGTCGAAGGCGACCTGCCCGAACTGGGGGCGACGTCGGAGGTGACCGTGTTCACGACCCGTCACCCGGCGCCGGGTACACTCGTTCTTGGGACCGCCGCTGCGGTGGAGGCTGCGGTCGCCCCCTATACGCGCGCGGCGGCGGGGGACTGGGCTCGTTACCGGATCGAGCAAGGATGTCCCGCATGGGGGCACGAACTCGAAGAAGGGCGTCTGCCGCCCGAGGTCGGATTTGCAGGGGCGATCAGCTACGACAAGGGGTGTTTTCTCGGCCAGGAGCCGCTCGCGCGAATCCACGCGCGGGGGCAGGTCAATTGGGTCCTTGTTCGGATTCGTGCAGAGCGGCTTCCCACCTCCATTCACGAGCTGGCCTCGGAGGCGCGCAGCAACGTGGGACGATGGACGACCTGGGCTTCGGCGACGCCGGATTCAGCCGGATCGGCCCTGGGGCTTGCGGTCGTGCGGCGAAAGGTTGCGGTGCCCGGCACGCGGCTGAGCTCGGAGCAGGGCGGGGAGGTTGAGGTTCTATCGCTGCCTCTCGGCGATGATCCGGGTCTTTAAGCGGGGTCTATGATCCGGGGGGCAGAGCCTCTCGGGCAGCGGCATGACCGCTGCGTACGGCAGATTCTATCGTCGCGGGAAGACCCGTTTGCACCCAGTCGCCTGCCAGCCACAGGCCGTCGACAGGGCTTCGGGTGGTTGGGCGCCGTTGGTAGGTGCCGGCGGCATGGCTGATCGTCGCTTGTTTCTCTTTGATGGCGCGAAAAGCGAGAACCTCGATTTTACGATCGGGAAAGTAACGGCTGAGTTCGCCCACAAACAGGTCTTGAAGCGCCTCCGAGCTGTCCGCCAAAAAACCGTGGGCCCCCGACAGCGTCGCGCAAACGAGGGTCCCGTCGTTGTGCGAGACACCTTCAATCTGGTCTCGATCGAAGATCCAGTGCAGCGGGCTCCCCACGAGGCCAACAAAGGGCGTGTCGAAGAGCGGCGTCTTTAGACGTGCCCAAAGGTTGACGATCGGCGAGCTCTGCAAACGTGCGACATCCCGAAAGACCAAGTGGTCCGCGACCGCCTCGGGAAGCAGGCGGAGCAGCGCCCCGGGGGGCACCGCCGAGATCACGCGCTGCGTCGGCAGCCGTTGTCCGCCCCTGAGGGTTAAAGCTGTGACGGCGCCGCGCTCGGGATCGATCTCAAGCTCGCGCACGGGGGCGCCCAGATGGACGTTTGCCCCATGCGATCGCAGATAGGCCAGGCCTCGTTCGACGTAGAGCGAGCTCAGCGGCAGCCGAGGGACGCCTAGACGCGAGGCTTCGCGCCGACCCATAAACGCCTCGTCCAGCACCGCGAGCAGCATGGCGGCAGAGGTCACCAAGGGGTCGTCGTTGAGCACGGCCCAGATGAGTGGTTCCCAAAAGACAGCGCGAATCGCCGGCGTCTGGCCCATTCGAGTGAGCCATGCATCGCAGGTCTCGTTGTCGTTGGGTCGTTTGATCTCGCCGGGTAGCAAGAGGCCGGCCCGAAGCGCCGCGAGCCGATGGGTGATTCCAACGCCGCGCATGGCGAGAAGTCCGACCGCGAGGTGCAGCGGAGCGGGGATCGGCGGACAGCGTAGATCGACTCGTTTTCCACCGGGTTGAAGCATGTGGACGGCGAGGTTCTCTTGGTACTGAAGGCTCGACTCGCTCTGGCCGATCCGCCGGAGCAGTTGCTCCATCTCCCGGTAGCAGCCCATGACGAGATGTTGGCCGTTGTCGATCGTGCGGGCCAACGTTCGGTCGTAAAAAGACCGTGATCGGCCGCCTCCGTGTCGCGTAGCCTCCACAAGCGTAACGGACTGACCGGCTTCGACAAGGGCGGTCGCCGCGGCGATGCCTGCGAAACCGCCCCCTATCACGATGACGGAAGCGGGGTCATGGACCAAGGGTTCGGAACGGTTCTCGGCCGCAGCGCGGGGCATCTCGGTCACTCGAACCTAGCCGATTTTTCGGGTTCCTGAGAAGGAACTCGAAAGGTGGGTCGCCCCGCGGGGGAGATTTGTGCGGGCGATCGCCATGGCGGCGACCCGTAGCTTGTCGCGGCGGCGCAGTGAGGCACGGTGGGCAAAAACGTTGAAGTTGTGCTCCCGAATCTCTTGGAGAACCTCGTGGTAGGTTCGTCCCATCACCTCTGCCGGGAGCAGCGCACGCCGGTTTGGGATGGTCGGGAAGATCTTCCAGGCGGCCGTGTATTCAGCCTCTGCCAGGTCCGCGAACTCGGCGGCGAGGCCGAGGAAGCGCCGATCGTAAGAGGACTTAAAGATATCTTCAGGGCGAACGCCATGGCGTTTAAGCACGTCCTGCGGAAGATAAATCCGGGCGCGGGCGGCATCTTCGCCGACATCGCGCAAGATATTTGTGTACTGCAAGGCGAGGCCGAGGTGACGGGCGTAGGCCTGGGCCTCGGGGCCCTGTTCGCCAAAAATTCCGATACAGAGCAAGCCGACGCACGAAGCGACCCGGTAGCAGTAGCGCTCGAGCTCTTTCATGTCGGCGTAGGTCTCGATGTCGAGATCCATGGCGCATCCGTCGATGACCCCCTCGAAGCCTTCGCGCGACAAGGAAAAACGACCCACGGCGCGCTTGATCTGGCGCCCGAGGTCCATCTGGGGGTCTTCGTCGCCGTAGATGCGCGCCAACTCTTCGCGCCAGGCATCGAGGCCCTTGCAGGCCTCTGCGCGTCCTTCGGGGCCCGGTGGCCGTTCGTCGACGATGTCATCGACCACGCGACAAAATTCATAGACGCATTTGAGCCCATCGCGTTGCTCGGGCCCAAGGAAGAAAAACGCAAATTTGAAGTTCGACGAGGACCTGTGGGTCAGTCGACGGAGGAGGGCGCTTCCCTTGGCGGATAGGCTCGGCATGATGATGCCCTACTTGCCGCGAACAACGCGATGGCTGAAGGAAAACAGCGAGCGCATAGCGATACCCGCCATGTCCCGGCGTTCGAGTTTTGGACGGATCGAAAGAACCTCGTAGTCGCAGTCTTCGATGCGGTCGAGAATCTTCATGCCGCCGCGCCATGTGGCGTCGAGTTCCATCGACAAGCCCGGGGACACGTGTCGAATCAGAGGCCGGCCCCGCAAGAAAATCGATCGTGTGCGGGCCAACGAGTAGCGCATCAGCTCCTTGAAGCCCGGTGTGTGTTTCGCCGCGCGCAGTTCTTCCCAGGACACGCCAAAGTGCACCAGGTCTTCTTGGGGCAGATAACAGCGCCCACGGGGGACGTCGACACTCAGGTCTTGCAGGAAATTGGCGATTTGCAGGCCGGTACAGATCTCGTTGCTAAAGCGGTGCAGATCAGGTTCACGATAGCCGTGGATGTAGAGCACCAGTTGACCGACAGGGTCGGCGGAGTTGTGGCAGTAGTCGCGCAGCTCTGAAAACGACGAGTAGGTGTGTTTTGTGAGATCGGTACGAAATGCGGTGAGCAGCCCCTTGAGGGGTCCGATCGGGATGTTGTGGGACCGAATGGTGTCGCGCAGCGCGATGAAGATGGGATGGTCGACTTCGCGGTGATAACAAGTCTCGAGAAGCTGCTCCCACTGGTCAAGCGCCTCGCGGCGCCGTCCCTTGAACCGTGGCTCGTCGGCGAAGTCATCTGCGGTGCGCGCGAACGCATAGATGGCCCAGACGTTTGGACGCAGATGCGAGGCGACGAAGCGCGAAGCAACCGGAAAATTCTCGTAGTGGCTCGTCGCCATGCGCTCGCAGAAGCGATAGGCCGACTCGCGTGTCCATGGGCCCGGCGGCGCTCCATCTGGAGCGGCGGGCAATCGGCTGCGTTCGCCGGGCAAGGGGGGAACGCAGTACAAACTTGGTTCGGTGCCGTTGACCATGATGATGGTAGCTTTCGCGAGGGCGCGGTTCGTGACTAGCAAATGCAGGAACACTTGGGGTCGAATTTGGTCACATCGAAAAGAACGCTCGTAAACAGGTGCTGCGCTGCGCTTATCGGACGTGCGCTTTTTGCGCCGATTCAATGGCAGCCGGGGACTATTTTGAATTACGGATCTCGGCGAGCAGTCGCTGCGCGTGCTCGAGCTTAATTTCGTTGTCCTCGATCAGGCGCGCGGCGATCGTAGGAACGTCGGATCCGCTCGCGCCGGCGCTGGCAGCCACACTGCGTGCATGCAGCGTCATATGTCCACGCTGGATGCCCTCGGTCGCCAACGCACGGAGAGCGGCGAGGTTCGACGCGAGGCCGGCCGCCGCCATGATCTGGCCGAGCTCAATGCCGCTCGGTGACTCTAGAATCTTCAGAGAGAGCCGAGCTGCGGGGTGAACTCGAGTCGCGCCGCCCACCACGCCGACGGCTGTGGGCAGGGTCAAGCGACCCTGTAGATAGCCGTCATCCGCGATGCGCCAGGTTGCGAGTGGGCGATAGGCGCCGGATCGGGCTGCAAACGCGTGCGCCGAGGCCTCCATCGCGCGCCAATCGTTGCCGGTCGCCAGCACGACGGCATCGACGCCGTTCATGATCCCTTTGTTGTGGGTGGTCGCCCGGTAGGGATCGATTTCGGCGAATCGAGAGGCCTCGACAATGCGCTTTGCGACCGCTTCGCCGTCGAGATCTCGGGTAGCGAGGGCGGCTGGAGGCACTCTAGCGCTCAGATGGGAAGCCCTACGATCGGCCAGGTTGCTCAAGATACGCAGCCGTGCGCTCCAACCTGTGATCGTCTCGAGCCGTGGGGCGACCCGCTCGGCCACCGTATTCACAAGGTTTGCCCCCATGGCGTCTTGGCAATCCACCAAGACATGGATCACGACCGTCTCGGCGTCGAGGACACGGATCTCAAGGTCTCTCGTTCCACCGCCACGTTCGATCAAACGCGGGTGGGCATCGTCGGCAAGTTTTAGGATTTCGGCGCGGGCGCCGTCCACCTTTGCGACGACCTCGGTAGGATCGAAAACGCTTGTTTCGCGGATCAACTGAATCTGCGCGATCATCCATGGGGGGTCGCTGTGAGCGGCAAAACCTCCACCGGCGCGGACCATCTTCGCTGCATTTGAAGCGGCGGCCACGACCGATGCTTCTTCGACGCACATCGGCACGAGCACGTCCCGGCCGTTGATTCGAAAATTGGTAGCGATCGCCAGGGGCAGGCTCAGGCAGCCGATGACATTTTCGACCATATGATCGGCTTCGGGGATACCGAGACTCCCCGGGCTGCCATCGTCGAAACGTTGGAGGTCGATTCCGGTCGCACGGGCCAGTCGTCGCCGTCGCTCCGGGACCGTGAGCTTGAAGAAACCACGAATTCTCGAGTTGAGCGGAGGCGCGGCGTCCTGTGTGAGCCCGTCGGCGTGCACCCGAAGCCCCGCAAACTGTGCGATTCCGTGGTCCCGACCCAGGCGGGCCGCCATATGATCAAGCCGTGCGCGATCGGGCGAAAAGACCACGACAACGTCGCCACCGCCGGCGCCGCTGGGCTTGGCCGCGATGCCCATGGCTTCGGCCGCGTCGATGACTTGCTGAATTGTGGGCGTCAAGATCGGAAGATCCGTGAGGGCCTCCAGGGCTGCGAGGCCCCGGTTGTGTTCGGCGACGGCGGTGCAAATTTCGGCGAAGGGCGAGGCGTCCGGAGAATCGCTTGTTGCCTTGGTGCAGGGCCGGGCCCACGCATCTCGAAAGTCTGACGCGGCATCGCGCAGCCGCTGCATCGCCTCTGTGTAGCCCTGGCGATCGCGTTCGCGCGCGCGGTCCAGAGCCTGGATACGGGCCTTGGTGGACGCCGGAGCCCCCGCGTCAAAAAACGCGACGTGCAACCAGGTTGGAAAATCGACGGGGGACCAGCGGTCGGCGGGGTCGGGCGTGCCGTCGTGCCCCACTTCGAGAGCGGCGGCAGCCAGGGTGCCGCCGAAGATCGCCGCTGCGATGTCGCCACCGCTCCCGTGTCCACCCTGCGCCTGACGATGGGCGGCATGGGCGAGCTTAAACGCGGTCTTGCGCATCACCGGGTCTTCTCCGCCCACGTGCAAACCGGCACCTTCGAGGTGGTAAGCGATGACCGACGCGCACACGGCGGCACTCGACCCAAAGCCAACCTTCCGGTCGCCTCTGTCAAATCCGAGCGTCGTGACGACCGGTGTGGTCGACATGGAGTTGGCTTGGCGAGGCCCCAGCGTTCTCAGGTGCGCCCGGACGACTTCTTCGGCCATGGCCACAAAGGGAGAGTCGGGGTGGGGGCGCTCTTCGTGTTCGGGACGGGCAGGGTGGGCCACCGCACGAACGCCGACCGCGGTCACGAGCGAAGGTCCTCCGTGCAGGACCGCGTATTCACCGATCAAAAAGGCCTTTCCGGGGGCCGATGTCGCCCGAAGTTTTGCCTCTGTGCTGTCGGTGGAGTTGGGGAGAGATGTGGAAGTTGTCGAGCTCATGGTTCGATCCGCTCTACGTAGGCATCGGGGCCGGTGCTTAGCGATTGCACCGCCTCGACCCCCGGAACTGCGGCGAGTCGCGCGGCGAGGGCCGGAGCGTGCTCGGCCGAGCACAGCACCTTGACGTGGGGGCCCGCATCGGAGGTCGCATAACCCATAAGACCGTCCTCGCGCGCGCTCCAAAGGGCATGAATGACATCCAACGTACGCCCGTTCCAGTAGACCAAGGGCGGCTGGGTAGCGAACATACAGGCGTGCATCTTGAAACAGCTGTGCTCCATGATCGTGCCCAGGCGCGGGAGGTCGCGGGTGAGCAAGGCTGCCTGCGCGCCATTGAGGTCGGCGAGCGACGACTCTATCCACGCGGGGAAATAGGGTGACGTCTCGCGGCTTCGCTGCATCCCGCCGGTGGATCCGACGGCCTTTGCGCCGCGGGCCGTGTGCACGACGATCAGCCGCAGGTCCCAATGGTTCGCGGGGGCGAGCGGCGCCGCGATGCAATCGGATCCATCCTCGGCGAGACCCGCTTCAAGGCGCACAAAACCTCCCCAAAGCGAACGGGCCGCACTCCCGGACCCGCGCCTCGCTAGGGCCGAGAGCTGGGCGAGGTCGAGCCTTCCGTCGCCGGCGAAGGCCTCGTGCGCGGCGAGGGTGAGCGCGGCGAAACCCGACGCTGAACTCGCCAGGCCTGCGGCGGTCGGCAGGTAATTTTTCGATCGCACTGCGCAGGTCGGGCGTTCACCCGGGTGTCCGAGCCCGGCCCAGACCCTGTCGAGGTGCATAAAGACCTTGCGGGTCGCACCTTCATCGAGGGTCTCTCCCGCGAGCTCGAACGAATCGGAGTCTGCGCCGCGTATTTCTGTCTCTGTACGCAGATCCGCCAGAGTCATCGAGAGTGAACCTACGGCGGGGAGATTGAGGTCGGGAACGACACTCGAGCGTTTTCCCCAGTATTTCACTAGAGCGATGTTGGAGTGGGCGACGGCGCGGACCGAAGCGACTGCGCCGGGGGCACTTGAACTGTTTTGCTGCGTCGAAATCATGACAAAGGTTGGCGATCCTCATGAATCGTTACGAGAAAGGATTGGAGCCCCACACCTCGAAAATGCTGGACGAGCGTGTCTCCACAATTCACGTCGGGAAGAACGATCAATGACCCGCCACCGCCGGCTCCTGTGAGCTTTGCACCGAGAGCGCCGTGGTGGAGGGCATCGGCGCACAGCCCGTCGAGCTCGGGTCTCGAGACGCCGAGGGCACTTAGAACTTCATGCGCGGTGGTCATGAGCTGCCCGAGATACCGAAAATCGGCCGAGCGAAGCGCGTGAAGGCCTTCCTCGACGGTCGCGCCAAGGGCTTTTAGCAGGGGGCGAACGACGCTCGGCGTCCGCTTAAGACTTGCGTTGACGCTCTCGACCTGGGCTGCCGTGCTCCGCGGGATGCCACTGGCGACCACGACCAGGGGAAGAGGCGGTGTCCCCGAGACCGACGATCGACCTTCGCCACGCACGAAGGTGAGGAGCCCTCCACGGGTGGAGACTTCGCTGTCGAGCCCGGAAGGATGGCCATGAAAGACTCGCTCTCCGGCGAGCGAGGCGTCGACGATGCTCGAGGCCTCGGCATCTTGGCCAAGGACAAGACGGGCGATGGCGACGCTCAATGCGGCCGAAGACCCGAGTCCCGCGCGTGCCGGCAAGACGGTATCGCCACGTATCGACCATCCGCGAACCGGACCGTCGCAGTGTGCGAGGACCTCGAGGCAAGCGCGAGCCACCGGGTGGTCCTCGAAGGGATCGAGCTGAAGATCGAGTTCCCAGGCCGGAATCTGAAGGTGCATCGGAGCGCCAGCGTCGGCCAGCGGGGTGGCTTCGAGCACCAGCCCACGCGGAAGACCTGCCGCCAGCGCGGGGTATCCATGAACGACCGAGTGTTCTCCGAAGAGGATCACTTTTCCGCACGACTCCGCGCGATGATGGAGGCGAGGGAGCACGGTGCCTATGGTTTCCACCGCTGAAGGTCAGGCCCGAGAATCGTCGGCGCTCGCTGAAGCTCCGTGATCGTTCTCGACCCCGTAAGCAGCATGATCGCTCGGACGATTCGTACGATGGTCTTGAGAAAGTCGCGGGCGCCATCGATGCCGCCTGCGCGATAGGCCTTCAAGACAGGGGCCGCGAGCCCTCCGGCTGCGGCACCCAACGCCACCGCCCGAGCCACATCGACGCCCGTTCGCAGCCCGCCAGTGGCGATGCTCGTCAGGCCGAGGCCTTGCACTTGCAACAGCGATCCGGCGGTGGGAATGCCCCAATCCCAAAGAGCTTCTGCCACCGCTCGTTCCTCTGCGAGCGCGCGGTGGGCCTCGACGGCGACCCAGCTGGTGCCCCCAGCGCCGCTCAGGTCGACGTGGGTGACTCCGGCGGCCCGTAGTTGCGACGCCACGACGCGAGAGATGCCCGACCCGGTCTCTTTGGCGACGATCGGCAGCCCAAGCTCTGCGACGAGGGTCGCTAGGGTGTCGATCCCTCCGCGAAAGTCTCGGTCGCCTCCCGGCTGAACCACTTCCATCGCGGGGTTTAGGTGAATACACAGGGCGTCGGCGCCCACGTGGTCGCAGAGGCCTCGGACCTCGGCGACGGACATGGCCTTGGCCTGCACAAGCCCAAGGTTTCCGAGCAGCAATACATTGGGAGCGCGCTCTCTGACCTCAAAGGTCCACGATGTCGTGGGTCGCTCGAACATGGCGCGCTGGCTCCCCAAACCAAATCCAAGGCCCAGTTCATCGGCCACCTGGGCGAGGTCTCGATTGATGGCGGCGGCCTCGTCGGTCCCCCCGGTCATGGCCGAGACGACCACGGGGGCTCGTAGTTTCTTGCCGAGCAAAACGACGCTGGAGTCGATGTCGTCGACGTGCATCTCTGGCAAAGCACAGTGCACGAGCTCCACCTGCTCGAGGAGGCTTGTTTTTGTCCGAAAACTCACCTGGTCCCCCGCGCACAGCGCCAGGTGGTCTTTTTTTCGCTGCGAGATATCGAGGCGATTCGCCATGGTGCCTCGTACATAGCCCATCGGTGCAGGGATGCGCTCGTCTGAAATTGAGAGCTCGCCAGGCACCTTCGTCCGTGGGACCTCGCCACGTTTGTGCCTTTGCGCACACGGCGCCTGCCCGTGGCGACGTCTGTCCGTGATAGCGTGGGCTCGGCTCCCGCGTGACCGAACTCGACCCTTCATTATCGACCCCGCTGTCCAACAGCGACATCGACCACGACCTCGCGTCGATCGATGGCCTACTCCAAGCCTTGTATGAGGCTGTTTCTTTTCCATCGGGTGGAGCGCCGAAGTGGCCTCGAGTCCGGGTCCTTTTTACGCCCGAGGCCCGTCTTTCGAGAGTCGCTAAAACAGGGATCCAGGGAACGACCTTGGATGATCTTGTGGATCGCGTCGAGCGGGCGATCGCGGCCGGAGGCCTCCAAGCCTTTTGTGAACGCGAGATCGCAAGACGCACCGACGTTTTTGGCGGGATCGCCCAGGTATTTAGCACCTGCGAACGCGAGTTTGAGACCGTGGATACGGACGGAGATCACTGTGTGAGTGTGCGTGGAGTCAACTCGATTCAGTTGTTTCGCGACCGTGGTCGCTGGTGGATCAACGCAATGCTGTGGACCGATGAAGGCGAGGGCGTTCCGCTCCCCGCCGCATACCTGCCGAGAGGCTAGGGCCAGCGTTGTGCGCGGACGTTTCGCCCCCAGCCCGACGGGTCGTTTCCACCTCGGGAACGCTCGGACCGCCTTGCTGGCGTGGTTGCAGGTGCGTTCCGTGGGCGGGGCGCTCGTGATGCGAGTCGAGGACCTCGACCCTCAACGGAGTTCAAAGCAACATGAACAAAGCCAGCTGTCCGACCTTCGCTGGCTAGGCCTCGATTGGGATGAGGGCCCCGATGTTGGCGGTTCGCGGGGCCCATATCGCCAGTCCGAGCGATCCGAGCACTACGCTGTCGCGGCCGCAAAACTCGACACTTTTGCGTGCAGCTGCACGCGACGTGAGCTGCGTGAGGCGACCTTTGCCCCTCATGGATCCGAGCCAATTTACCCAGGAACTTGCCGGGGCCGGCTGGACCACGGCGGTCGCCCCACAGCGCTGCGCTGGCGGACGCCGCCAGGAACGATCTCATTTCGAGACCTGGTCGTCGGGCCTCGATCTCAAGACATGCGCGAGATCGGAGATTTTGTGCTGCGGCGTGGCGATGGCGCTTGGGCCTACCAGCTGGCGGTGGTGGTCGACGATGCGGCGATGGGCATCGATCACGTGCTGCGTGGCGCCGACCTGGTCGAGAGCACTCCTCGACAGATTCAGCTGCAACGGGCCTTGGGGCTCGCTACGCCTCGCTACGCCCATGCGCCGCTTGTGGTGGGCAACGATGGGAACAAGCTCAATAAACGACACGGCGTCCCGGATCTGGGGCATCTACGCGCGGACGGGATCGAGGCGGGTGTCGTCGTGGCCGCGCTTGCTCGTTCGTTGGGTCTCGTGCCGCAATCGGTAGGCAAAATCGCTGCGGCAGAGCTTGTTCAGATGTGGGACGAATCGACTCTGCGGACTCTCGGCCGGGGCCACATCGTCTCGCCAAGCTTCTGATCAAGCCTAGGGGTGCCGCGGGGTGAATTCAGGAGAAGGTCTTGCAGTGCATAGAATCGAGACGATAAAACACGGCCATGCGCCGTCGCAAAGCTCTGTTCGTCACTCTTTTCTCGCTTCCGCTGGCGGGGTTCGTAGCCTGCTCGGCCCCCAACGAGGCCAAAAAAGCCCCTGTCGGAGACGGCGCCACAGAAGCGAAGGCCCCCGTCAAAAAGACCGCAGCCGCTCCAGCCGTCACCCGCGCACTGAAGGTCAAGAGCTATCCGAAGGCGCGTGTTTCTGACCACACGGACGACTATCACGGGACCCAGGTGTCGGATCCCTTTCGATGGCTAGAGGACTCGGATTCGGACGAGACGAAAGCGTGGATCGCGGGTCAAAACGAAGTCACCAACGACTATTTGGTGCAGATCGACGAACGCAGTCGAATCAAGAAAAGGCTCACCGCACTGTGGAACTACGAGCGCTACGGGACGCCTTGGAAACGCGGCGGACGCTACTTCATGAGCAAGAATGACGGTCTGCAAAACCAGAGCGTGCTGTACTGGAGCGACCGACTCGACGGCGATCTCAAGGTGATGATCGACCCCAATACGCTCAGCGACGACGGGACCGTCGCACTCAACGGTGTAAGCGTGAGCGACGACGGAAAATATCTGGCCTACGGCGTCTCGGCGTCCGGATCGGACTGGCAGGAGTGGCATGTCCGTGAAATCGAGACCGGGAAGGACCTCGATGACCATTTGAAATGGATAAAATTTTCAAGCGCGTCATGGGCCCCCGACAGCAAAGGCTTCTTCTATGGGCGTTTCGACAGCCCCGCAGCCGGCAAAGAACTCGAAAGCGTCAACTACTACCAAAAGCTCTACTATCACAAGGTTGGGACATCCCAAGACCAGGACGTATTGGTCTATCAGGATAAGAAAAACAAAGAGTGGCAGTTTGGAGCGGACGTCACAGACGACGGAAAATACGTAATCATCGACGTCTCGGTGGGGACCGATCGCCGAAATATGGTCTACTGGGCGCCACTAAATAAAGATGGCAAACCCGGAAAGGTGACTCGGTTAATCGACAAACTGGAAGCAAAGTACGTCTTTGTAGGCAACCAAGACTCTGTATTTTGGTTTCGTACCGACCATGAATCTCCCCGCGGAAAGTTGATCGCTATCGACATCAAGAAGCCCGACCCAAGCGGTTGGAAGACGGTGATTCCCGAGTCGGAAGACACTCTTCGCTCGGTTTCGGTCGTCGGTGAAAGACTGATCGTGAACACGATGCACGATGCCCATTCAAGGATCACGGTTCACGATCTCGATGGCAAACGGTTGAGCACGCTGAAGCTTCCTGGAATCGGGACCGCGGGGGGATTTCAGGGGAAGCCCGGCGACTCCGAGACCTTCTATTCGTTTCGTAGCTTCACCCAGCCTTCGACGACCTATCGCTACGATACAGCGACGGCGCACAGCGCCATACACAAGAAACCAAGCGTAGACATTGATCCCGCTCTCTACGAAGTGAAACAGGTCTTCTACAAGAGCAAAGACGGAACCAAAATTCCGATGTTCATCGTCCATCGAAAGGGGATCGAGCTCGACGGTACACACCCGACCTATCTCTACGCCTACGGTGGCTTCAATGTCTCCCTCACACCCAGTTTCTCCGTGGCCGACATGGTCTGGCTCGAGATGGGGGGGATCTACGCTCAACCGAACCTGCGCGGGGGCGGGGAGTATGGAGAGTCATGGCACGAAGCCGGGACGAAGCTGAACAAACAGAATGTTTTTGACGACTTTGTCGCCGCGGGCGAATATCTCGTCGCCGAGGGCTACACACAGAAGAAAAAGCTAGCGATCGGCGGGAGGAGCAACGGCGGGCTTTTGGTCGGAGCGACCATAACGCAGCATCCCGAGATGTTCGCGGCCGCGCTTCCTGGCGTGGGTGTGATGGACATGCTTCGTTTTCACAAATTCACGATCGGTTGGGCATGGGTGTCGGACTACGGGTCTTCAGACAACCCTGAAGAGTTCAAGGCCCTCCGTGCCTATTCACCCCTGCACAATTTCAAGCCCGATACCGAGTATCCGGCGACGATGGTTTTCACGGCGGATCACGACGACCGCGTGGTTCCGCTGCATAGCTTCAAGTTCGCTGCGGAGTTGCAACATAGCCACAAGGGCGAAAATCCGGTGTTGATTCGAATCGAGACCAAGGCCGGGCACGGCGCCGGCAAGCCGACATCGAAACGCATCGAGCAGTGGGCGGACCTTTGGGGATTCTTGGTCGCGAACTTGGATATGAAGATTGGCGACCTGGAGAAGTCACCGACGGTCCCTCCAGAGCACTAATGCGCCGCTGGCGCAACTGCGTCGATCACCCAGCGTCGATAGGCCTCGTTCACCGAATCACAGCGGAGGGCGAGGACCTTGGGCACCTCGTAGCTGTGCTCCGTGCGCACACACGCAATCACCTGTTCGACCTGATCCTCCCGTGTCTCCATGAATACGACAGACTCCTGCTCTCGCTCGATCTGTCCCTTTCACCGATAGATCGAGAGCACGTGAGGCACGATATTCCCACATGCGATGAGGCGCTTCTCGAGCAGGGCCTCGACCATTCGTGGGGCAGCGGTGGTCTCGCAGGTCGTAATGACAATAAAGATGTCCATGGGCACCCGTGACGCGGTTATCGCATGTCGGGGCGAGGGGAGGCGCTCGAAGCTGAGAAAGCGTCATTGGCGCCCAAGGCCTTGCAATTTGTCCAGAATTCAAGCACTTTCTGCGCCCCCGTCTAACCTCTGCACTGGCTAGGCTAACGCAGACAAGACTGGGTCTCAGCAATGTGTGATGGCCGTCGACTGACATGTCGCGCCAAATGCGCGATCGCTGCTGTTTCGTAGTTGGCGCAAGGTCGAGATTGATCTTCGCGCGTGACCCGCTCAACGTTGAGCCAATTAGCCTGGAGGAGACGCAGATGCTTTCACCCGCGACGGACGACCGTTCAAGATTTCGGTCCATTACTCGAGCCAATGTCCACAAGACGCCCGAGTGGAGTTTGATCCCGAAGGATTTACAAGAGTCGATCAAGGTGGTTTCGACGGTTCTGCCGTTCAAAACCAATGCCTACGTGATGCGTGAGCTGATCGACTGGAAACGCGTTCCCGAAGATCCGATTTTTCAGCTGACCTTCGTGCAGCGCGAGATGCTGGAGCGAGAGCATTACGACCATATGGCCAAGTTGGTCGCTCGCGACGCTTCAAAGCAAGAGATCAAAGAGAGCGCGGATGCGATTCGACGTGAGTTAAACCCTCATCCCGCGGGCCAAATGACCCACAACGTCCCGACGCTAGAGGGACGGTCGCTCTCAGGAATGCAGCATAAGTACCGCGAGACGGTGCTTTTTTTCGCTAGCCAAGGGCAGACCTGCCACGCGTACTGCACGTTTTGCTTCCGTTGGGCTCAGTTCGTCGGACTCGACGACATGAAGTTCGAGTCTCGTGAGACGGACGACCTGCGCGCCTATCTGCTCGCCCATCCAGAGGTCACCGATGTGCTTGTGACCGGAGGGGACCCGCTTGTGATGAGCACCAAGGCGCTGCGGCGCTACCTGGAGCCGTTGCTCGCCCCCGAATTCGCTCACGTAAATATTCGAATCGGTACGAAGTCGGTCGCCTATTGGCCACAGCGCTTCGTCAGCGATAAGGACGCCGATGACCTCCTGGCGCTCTTCGACCAAATCACATCCTCGGGTCGCCACTTGGCGATCATGGGCCATTACAACCATCCTCGAGAGATCTCGACCGATGTCGCCCAGGAAGCGGTTCGTCGCATTCGAAACACCGGGGCTCAGATCCGAATGCAGTCGCCTTTGATCCGGCATATCAACGATGACCCCGACGTGTGGGCAACACTGTGGACCGAAGGCGTCAAGCTCGGATGTATCCCGTACTACATGTTTGTGGAACGAGATACGGGGCCAAAGGGTTACTTCGAGGTGCCACTCGAACGTGCCTTGGAGATCTTCAGGAAGGCCTATACGCAGGTTTCGGGGCTCGCCCGAACAGTACGAGGGCCTTCGATGTCCGCATTCCCGGGCAAAATCATGGTCGACGGCATCGCCGAAATCCGCGGAGAGAAGGTCTTTGCTCTGCAGTTCCTCCAGGCGCGAAACCCCGATTGGGTCAAGCGGCCATTTTTTGCCAAGTATGATCCCGAGGCAAAATGGTTGACGGATCTTAAGCCAGCCTTTGGTGAGAGCGAATTCTTCTTTGAGAAAGAGCTCGCACGTCTCTCCGACGAAAAAACACCAGGATCCAGCAGTCGACTGAACGTGCTCAACGTTCAATCCTAGCTGCACATGAGCAAGGGAATGTGAGCCGTATGCCGAACCTAGACTCGCATTCACAGCTGTCCTTTGTCGCGGCCGGACGGCAGTTCGGTGAGCTATCTTTGGGAGAGTTTTGGACGACCGAAATCGTCTCTGGGATCGACATGTTCTCGGTCGTCCTGTTGATCGGCACTCTCCTTGTTGGCTTCATCATCTCGCTGATCGTCAACTCGATACTCCGTAAACTGGATCAAGCGCTCGACAGTTCGAGCGTTCGCCATGCCTTTTTCTCGGCCTTCGACGGGCCGCTGCGGTGGATGATACTGGTGGCGTCGGGCTGGCTAGGCATCCAGATGTTGCTGCACAGCCGCGAGGTCGGGGACCGTGAGCTGGAGACGATTCTTACGGCGAGCGGCGACCAGTCGATTTCGGCCTACGACGCGATTCTCGTCTGCGAACTGCCGTTTCTGCTGTGGTTTTGCTTTCGCGCCGTGAACACCATTACGGGCGTCTGGGCACTTCGGGCCGCCGAGACCGAAGGAACCTACGACGATCAATTGGTGCCGATTGCGCGCACCGGCAGCAAGATCGTCGTGTCGATCATCGGCGTGGTGATGATCATCCAAAACCTCGGGGGCGACGTCAGCTCGCTGCTCGCTGGTTTCGGTATCGGTGGTGTTGCGGTGGCGATGGCCGCCAAAGACACCATCGCCAACTTGTTTGGCTCCATCGTGATCTTCGTCGACCGTCCCTTCCAGGTCGGGGACTGGGTCGAGATCGGAGACGAAGAGGGAACCGTCGAAGAGGTCGGCCTTCGTGTGACACGGATCCGAACCTTCGCCAACAGCATGATCACAGTCCCCAATTCGAACCTGACGACGACGCCCATCAACAACTGGTCGCGCATGAAAAAGCGGCGCATCAAGATGACCCTGGGGCTCACGTACGATACGAGCCCCGAGCAGATGGACCTCGCGCTCAAGGCGATTCGGCGGGTGCTGGAAGAGGACGAACGTATCTGCCAAGATTTCATGCTCGTGAATTTCTCGGGCTTCGGCGCGAGCAGCCTCGACATTTTTGTCTACGCGTTCACGAAAACGACACATTGGGAGGAGTTCATGCGGGTGCGTCAAGAGATGATGCTCGCTTGGATGCGCGAGATCGATCGGCTTGGCCTCGGCTTTGCGTTTCCGACCCAGACCCTCCATATCGAGAGCTTGCCCGCGGGGAAGCCCCTCGCGGATCAACCAAGAGCATGAGAATGACTGTCCCCCTATGCGTGTAGTAATTGTCGGGGCCACCAAGGGCATGGGGCGGTCGCTGGCTCGCCTTATGGCGCGACGAGGGGACTCTCTTGTGCTCTTGGGCAGAGATAGCGAAGAGCTCGCGCGCTCGGTCGTCGATCTTAAAACTCGACGCACCGAAAGGGTGGCCTCGACGATCGAGAGCGTCGTTTGCGACCTCTCAAAGCCAGCGACTTTCGCCCCCGCGATCGATGAGGCGGCTCAGCACATGGATGGCCTCGATACGGTTGTGGTCACGGCAGGTCTGTTTGCGACCCAGGATGCCTTAGAAGCGGATACGGATCTGGCATACCAGCTCATGATGGTGAACTTCGCCGGCACCATCGCATTTTGCGAGCACGCCCGAAAGCGATTGCTCGCCGGTAATGGCGGTACGCTTTGCGTGTTTTCATCGGTCGCCGGAGATCGGGCGAGGAAGCCCGTTGTGCTCTACGGCGCATCAAAGGCGGGGTTGTCGGCCTATCTCGAAGGTCTCGATCACAAATTTCGATCCGAGGGGCTCGTCACCGTTTGCGTGAAGCCTGGTTTCGTAAAAACGGGCATGACGGCGGGTCTGAAGCCGCCACCTTTTGCAGGGGAGCCCGACGAGGTCGCCAAGCAAGTGGCGAAGGCGATCGATCGCGGAACCCCAGTGGTTTATGCGCCAGGAATGTGGCGCCTTGTGATGATGGTGATTCGCATGCTGCCGCGATTTGTCATGCGGCGCATCGGGTTTTAGTCGTGGCGAGGACTCGGGCTATTTGCCTGGCTTCGATTTAGGCTTTGATTTCGACGGGGGGAGGGCGCGAGTTTCATCGCCAAGCGGGTAGGTGGCTCCGGCGAGGTACTGCATGGAACGACGGGCGTGCGCGGTGGATTGTCCCAGTTCCTTCAACTCGCGCTCCGCTCGGCCTTTGTCCTTCCACAGGCTGCGCATCAGAATGCCCACGAGGGGAATCACGGCGACCTCACCGATGACAAAGGCCACGGATGCGACCATGCTGAACAGCCACACGACAATCGAGAAGGGCGCAGGTACACGGGCCGCCAGCTGAATCTCTGACGAGGGCTGAAAATCGGCCCTTGAGGCAGAGGTCGCGGGGGCGGGGGCGGGGGCATGCTGGGCGTACTCGCGACGAGGCGGGGGGGCCGCTCCAAGGGCCTCACGCACCTTCGCCGTACTTTCGAGCCGCTCTTTGGGGTTGGGCTCCAACATGGAGTCGAGGACATCTCGAAGCCGAGAAGGCGGCACAACGCCAGACGTCTTCATCTTGAGGCCCTCGAACTCAAGCTCGTCTGCGGGGCGCCCCGCGAACATCGACACCACGGTTGCGGCCAGGGAGTAGATGTCCGTCGCCGGTGAAACCTCTCCGTGCAGCTGCTCCGGCGCCATGTAGCCGAGGGTGCCAATCATGGTCGAGCTTCCTCCGTCGGGACTCGATGCGAGGCGGACCCCTCCAAAATCGACAAGCGTGATGCGACCGTCGGGCCGGAGAATGACGTTGGCGGGCTTGATGTCTCGATGGATGACCGGGGGCGCGAGACTGTGTAGATATTCGAGCACATCGAGCAGCTGAAGCATGATCGATTGGAGCTGTTCTGGGGGGAGAGGTGCCGAGCTGCTTTGTTGGTCGTGCAGCGTCTTGCCTTCGATGAGCTCCATCACCAAGAAATAGTCCCCGGTTTTTTCAACGGAGAAGCTGTCGTAATATTTAGGAATCCCGTGGTGGTTGAGGCGTCGCAAAATCGCGCTCTCACGCTCGAAAAGCTCGAAGCTCTTCCAGTCCGTCATCGCGCGTAGCGACACGGCCTTGATCGCCACCGGATGATTCCCACGGTCGGTATCCACCGCCCGGTACGTGTGGCCTTGACCACCACTGCCCAGGGGCTGCAATATCTGATAACGCAACAGTCCTTCAGACACGGTCCGTGAACTGTGGCCACCCAGGACGTTCAACGCAAGCGCGCTATCTTCGCATGTCGGGTCGAGGAGACGAGCGAGACCCGCGGTGTCCCGTCGGCGCGGGGGGCCCCGCCATGATAGGCTCGCGGACCCGTGACCTTGCCCAAGCGCGTCCCTCGATGGAAGCAAATTCTGGGTGCTGCGGTGCCTGCCAGGGATACCTGGCTGAGGATGCTGTCTTCGCCCTCGAGCTACCTGCTGTGTCTCGCAGTTCTAGCGACCGTCGCAGGGAAGACCGCGATGAGCGGGTCCTTGGTCGGTCGAGGAGGTGTGTCGGGTCTGGTGGTGTCGAGTGCACGGCTCGATGTTGTTGTTTTTATGGGGTTGGCCGCCGCGCTCTCTTGGTTGGAGCGCCGGTCGTGGACGATGAAGCTGTTCACGATCCCCGTCGCGGGCTTGGTTGCCCTGTTCGCGGCCGCAAACGCCGCCTACATGTTTGTCGCGGGCGAACAGAGCAGCTATGAGGCCATCGCAGACCTCGTCAAACGCCATAAAGAGGCGTTGATGGTCCTCGAAGAATCGGTTTCAGACCCGTGGAGGGGGGCCGTTGCCGGTCTTTTAGCGATCGCTGTGATCGTTGCTCCGATCGGCCTGCGGCGTCTCACGGACCGTCTCTCCATTGCGCGTGCCCCGGCCGGCCGTGCGCGCGCCCGGGCCCACGGTGCGCTCGCCCTCGCGGTTGTTGCTGCTGTCGCCCATTTGATTCTCCCACAGCCTCGTTCGATCGAGGCCAGGATGTTGGGTCAAAATGCTCTCGCGGTGACGCTGAGGACAGGTCTGAGTCATTTTAATGGGGGCGGCTTTCAAGGCTGGGATCCAGCGCCTCTGGCCACGGAAGAAAGTGTGAAAAGGCTCGCGGCGAAGCCCGCGAGCGAACGGCCGAACGTGCTCATGGTCGTGTTGGAGTCGACGCGCTGGGACTACACATCGCTCGCCGGAGACGCGTCCATGGCCGATACGCCCAACCTCGCCCGTCTCGCCGCGCGGGGCTTCGTCGCCTCTCAGGCACGGTCTGTGCTCCCGCACACAACAAAGTCGATGTTTTCCTTTCACTGCGGTCAGTTTCCGACCATGCAAAAGGGGGTGATTGAAGTGAGCGCGGACACGCCAGTCGCCTGCCTTCCCGCGATGCTGCGTGAAGCGGGATATCAAACCGGATTCTTCCAGAGCGCATTTGGGACCTTTGAGCAGCGTCCCCGCCTGGTGGACAAATTTGGCTACGATCACTTTGAAGCCTGGGAAGACATTCATGGTCATCGGCTCGGCTACCTTGCCTCCGCTGACGCCTCGATGGTGCCACCACTGCTAAAATGGATCGATGGGATCAAGGATGATGTCGGCGACCGACCGCCGTTTATGGCCACGATCCTTACGTCGGCGACGCACCATCCGTATCGACTGCCACCGCCGCTGCATCAGCGCATGTATCCGTCAGGGCCGAGCCGGAAACGACCGGAGCAACACTACGCCATGCTGGTGAACGAGGCTGACCGCGTTCTCGGCGAGGTTCTCGATGGGCTTCGAGAGCGAAATCTTGCAGAGAACACCCTTGTGGTCGTTCTTGGTGATCACGGTGAGGGCTTTGGCGACCACGGCATAAGACAACATGACAATAATTTCTTCGAAGAGGGGCTCCACGTCCCCTTGGTCATCGCTGGGCCTGGGGTCCCGAGGCGTCGCCTCGAGGCGAACGCCAGCCTCGTGGATGTTCCGCCGACGCTGCTGGCCCTCTTAGGCCTCGAAAGCCCCGAGGACCACGCCCTCGAGGGCTTCGACATGCTGGATCCGGCCTTTCCAACAGATCAGCCCCGTTGGTTCGGCTGCTTTGCCGATACCCGCTGTCGCGGGTTTGTGCTGGGGCACCAAAAAGTTGTTTGGGTCCCCCAAGACGACCTCGGCTGGTACTTTGATCTGGCTGAAGATCCCGACGAGCGTGATCCTCGACCGCTCACCGCGGCTCAAGAGATGAGACTCCCAGATCTTGATCGGGTGATCGATGCGCGGCGGGTTCGCGAAAAGAAGAACGTCTACAGGGCGCTCTCGACCTATCCGGGGTGGCAGTGCGCGGTCGGATCCAAGCGATGCACCCACCCGGGGGCATTCAAACGACGAAATCGGCCGACCCCATCAAAGCCTCCGCAAGAGCTCTAGTGCGCTTAGTCCCCAACCGCGCCAGGAGGTTGGCCCCACTGGAGCTGCGCCGACGGTGTGTCGAGCAGTTGACCGACCTTCGCCACAAAAGCCTCGCGCCCGGCCGACTTCGAGAGAAAATCGGCGGCTCCGCTTTCGTCAGCATGGCGCTGGAGCTGATCTGAATCGCAGCTGCTCATCAAGAGAACATGGGGATAGCGATCCATCGATTCATTGCGGATCATTTCGATCAAAGTTACGCCTCGCAGCCCCGGCATGTTGACGTCGAGAATGACGAGCCTTGGTTGCATCCGCAGAATTTCTACCATCGTCCCGAAGGGCCCATGGTGGAACACGGACGACCAGCCCTCGTCTTCGAGCCGCTCCTGGCTGAGATCTCCGAAGTTGTCGTCGTCGTCGACGATGAGCACATCTATGGTTTTGTTCATGCCGCTTGATCCTGGGTCTTGAGGTTTGGAAGTTTTACGGAAAACCGGCTTCCTCGATCGACTTCGCTCTCGAGGTGGACGCTTCCGTGGAGCCGTTGGGTGAGCCGAGTGACGATGCTGAGCCCCAGCCCCGTGCCCGTACTCGCTGTGGGTTGAGGGATGTCTGCCTGGACAAAGGCAGAAAAAATCGCCTTCTGCTTGTCGGGGTCGACTCCCATACCGGTGTCGCGAACCGACAGCTCAACGCCATCTTCGATCGAGCGGGCTTCGATCATGATTTTCCCGTCTGGAGTGAACTTTGCGGCGTTGCTGGCGAGGTTGGTCATGATCTGTCGTATTCGGACAGCATCCGACTCCAAAACGAGGTCTTGTGGAGCGCGTAACTCGACGTCGATCTCGCGTCGGGCCACCAGGGCCTTGGTCTCTTCGACGATTTCCTCAAGCAAAGGTCGGATCTGTACCGGCCCCGGGACAATGCGAAGGGCGCCAGCTTCCAGCTTGGCGAGGTCAAGGATGTCGTTGATCAGACCCAAGAGGTGGGACGAACAGGACTCGATTCGACCAAGATACATCTTGCTCTTCGGCTTGAGCGCGAGCTCCTTGCGAACGATGAGATCGCAAAAACCAGAAATCGAATTGAGCGGGGATCGAAGCTCGTGGGTCATCGTGTTGAGGAATTCCTTCTGTTGCGAATAGGCGCGTTCGAGCTGTGATTTTTGATCTGATATTCTCTTTCGACCCGCCTCGATTCGCGCGCGTTGAAGGGTCAATAGTGTTCCGCTCACAACGCAAAAGAATACGCCGCCAAGCCCAAAAAAGAGGGCCGAGAACATCTCGGCCGAACTGTGCGCTGGCGATAGCCACCAGCAAGCGCCGACGTAGAAGATGAAGACCGAGGTTAGAGCGAGAGCCAGGGCCAGGGGCATGAAAATTTCGATGGTAGCGATCGCCATAAAACACAGCACGAGGCCGATCAAATAGTTGGATGCAAATCCCTCGCTGAGAGCGCACATCAAAGCGACACCGGCCGTCGCCACGATCGCTGTAGATTGCGCGAATACCCGCTGTCCTGACATCGTGAAGAATCCATGACGATGCTCCACAAGCAAGGCGGAGCCAAGGAGCATGACCGTCACTCTGATCAAGCCGAATCCGGGGGCATGCTCGGGATAGGCGACGACATCGAGCAGATAGAACGATGGATAGACGATCGCGCAATAGAGTGCCATGACCGAGATACGCTGGCGAAGAGCACTTCCGTCACGGGCGGTGACGGCGTGGTCCCCACCGCGAAAAACCTCCGTAAAATCGATACGTCGGCTTGAATCTGAGTCTGAATTCGACTCCACGTGCAGCTAAATCGGGCATCTTCATGACAACGTGAGTACCGATTGCGAACCGATGTAATGTTCGAACAATCGGCCCATCTCTGGACACCGCGGAGGGGCAGTGTCCCGAAAATGTGTCTCTGCACCCATACTGATCCTCATGAGTAACCGGGTAAGAATATGGGTCAATGACGAGAAATTATGATGAACTTCTGGGATCAAGTTCCGGTGATTTTCACTTTGAGCGACGTCGCGTGGGGGCATTTTTGTCCGCAGACGCGACACCTCGGCTTCGGGTGGCGGGTGTTGAGTTCGCGGTCTTCGATATGGGAGCTCGTGGGCTTTCCGTGGGCGCTCCGGTGCTGCCGGGGACTCCGTCGCAGACCGACTCTTTGATGCGCGTGGGCGCAGAGTTGGAGTGCGAGGTGCTCGTTCATGGGCGAGAGGTCTTCAGCGGTGTCGCCCGAGTGTCGCAGGTGGAACAGCGTGCATCAGGGCCACGCTTCGATCTCAGGGTCACCCGTGGGTTTTTGGACATGGACGCGGCGGCCCTATTCGACGCGGAGTCAGCCCTCGATCGAGAACTCAAACAGGGGCCTGGTCGGTCCCATCTCCCACTCCCCCGTGATTTTCGTGACGCGATATTCGATGCGAGCCTATTTATCTCTCACTACCAGCGAGTGCTCAACAAACACGCGGCCAATCGGCCGGCTCCGGATCTCGAAGGAGCCCGACGCAACGCTGATCTTTGCGAGAGCATGATCCGAACTCTACGAGCACCTTGGAGAGACATCTGCGCACGGGCATCGAGCGCTGCGGCGCCCTTGTTCGACGACCCGACACAGCTAGCAGCGGCCAAAGCCCTCACAGAGTCCGCGATCACCCCGTATTTGCTCGAGAGCCCTATGATCGATCGAGCGTATCGCAAGCCGCTCGGCTATCCGGGCGACTACCAGGTGATGCTGCACTACTACAACAACCGTTTCGAGGGCCAGACGACCCACGCGAGGGTTTTTCATAAGCTCTTTGTGGAACATCCGCTGTCCCAGGGGGTGTGCACACGCAACGATTTTGTCGTCGCACACATTCTCGAAGAACATCGTCGGAACATCGCCGAAAAAGACACCTTGAGCGAGTTTAACGGGCTCAGCCTAGGTTGTGGGCCCGCCATGGAAGCGCGCGACTCCTTGCTCGCACAGGGCGCTTGGCCGGGTCGTGTGACATGGACGTTGGTGGATCAAGAGCCCGCAGCGCTCGCCATTGCCCACGAGAACTTTCATTTAGCCTTGGCGAAGTGCAGTGGGGAGGGAGCGCTACGGGGTCGCAATTTGGGATTCTCTCAGCTGTTGCGGGATCCTAGCTTGTTGGGCGAAGTTCCACCGCAGAGCTTCATCTGTAGCTCCGGCCTGTTTGATTACCTGCGGCCGAAACGAGCGCAGGTGGTCACGTCTTGGCTCTATTCGCTGCTCGCCCCAGGTGGAACGATGATGATCGGAAATGCCAAGGGGCCAAACGAGCACTTTTGGTCTGCCGAGATGGTCCTCGACTGGCCGCTGATCTACCGCACAAAAGCCGAGGTGCTCGCGTTTGCCAGCAAACTTCCAAGTTGCGCATCATCGACGGTTGTCCTCGAACCAGGCGGCGCATACTACTTTTTGGTGGTGCGAAAAGCCGCGTCCGCTGCCGCCGATCCCCATCGATAGCTGGGACTCACGGACCGTAGATCACGATGCCGGCGACGATCACGAACAAGAAGATGCTGCCCATGAACAACTTGTCGCGCAGCATCTCCTCGGTGGGGCTCTCGGCGTCGTCGCGTGTCGTCACCAGGTAGATGAAGCGCAAGATGGCGATGATCGGGAACGGCACCGTGTAGATAAGAGGTGCGTCGTTAAACAGGCTGCGCACGTGGTCACTTTGTGTGTAAAGTGCATAGACGAGGGCTGTCAGCAGCGCCAGGGTGTGTAGTACCCAGGTGAGGGCGCTCGCACTGTAGTGCTGAAGGACGTCTCGTTGTTTGACCGCGTTCGCGCTTGTATTCAACTCATGGGCACGTTTGCCAAAGCCGAGAAACATGGCGAGCAGACCTGTGCAGCCCAGCAACCACGGCGAAGGCTCTACATCGATCACCAACGCCCCGGCGATGACCCGTAATACAAATCCGGACGCGATGGAGATCACGTCAAGATAGGGGATTTTTTTGGTCTTGAAGCAGTACGCGAGGTTCAGGCAAAAATAGCCGCCAAGCGCAGCCGCGTAGGCTGGCGAGAGCAAGAAACCGAGACCCAGCGCAAGGGGGACGGCTGCAATCGCGAAATTACGCGCGACCTGGACCGGAAGCGCCCCTGAAGGGATCGGCCGTCTGCATTTTTTCGGATGCGCGCGGTCGCCCTCGATGTCGACGATGTCGTTGATAATATAGACGCAGCCCGAGACCAGACTGAACAATAAAAAGCCTGCGGCGACTCGCAAGAGGCTGTCTGGGTCATCGAGCCGCTGTGCAAAGAAAATTGGAACGCCGACAAAGACGTTTTTTAGCCACTGCTTGGGTCGAAGGGTCTTGATGAGGGCGCGAAACACTTTGAAGCGATGACTATGGCACGCCGGCCCACGATGTTCCATTATCCGGTAGCTGGGACGCCGCCTCCGGGACTCACGCAGATTTGAGAGCCTTTGGAGCGCGCAGAGACGAGAGAATATGATGTTGAGAACGAAAGCGGTGTCTGAAGCGGTCGTTCCCGGGCGAAGTGAACGCCCACGCAAAGCCTTGGGTTGGCGCCCGATTGGGTCCGGGTTGGCAGCCCTCGCCTTGCTTTGCGCGGCAGCACCCGCCAGCGGCGCAGCCGAAGGCACCCCGAGTTCGGCCGCGATAAACACTGTCGGAAGCGAGACTTCGATTTGGAGTCCTGGGATACACGCGCCCGACCGGGGACTCTCGGGTCTGTGGGTTCAGGAGTTTTCCCGTCGAAAGTCGGTCCTCGCTAGCGCGGGAAACAGGCCGCGGGCGGTCCAGGCATTGCTGGGACTGCTTCCTTTGCTGGCGGGAGAAATTTCAAGTGAGGCCTTGCACGATTTTCTCGGTGCGATTGAGAATGCTCGACATCGGCATCCTCTCGTTCGGAGCTACGCGGCCTATCTCGAAGGCAAACTCCTAGAAGACGCCGGAAAGCTCGACGGGGCCCGCGACCGCTATCAGGCCGAGGGGTTTCTGCTCCACTGGCGTATCATGGGACCCTTCGACAACGCGGGGCGCCAAGGGGAAGACAAAATTTTTGGTCCCGAAAAGCAGGGCTTCGATCCTGTGCAGAGCTTTCAGGGGAAATTGCCCGGCGAGGCGCTGACGTGGAGTCTCTATGACGAGACAAACACGCTACGAGGGGCCTATGTCTCTTTTGACGAGTTTGTGCGCCCGAATGTCAATGTCGTCGGATACGCCACGACTTGGATCAAAGCCGAGGCGTCGAGTGATGTCATTCTTCACCTCGGGGCCGGAGGCGCACACAAAGTGTGGCTCAATGGTCACCGAGTCGGGTCTGGTGCGGTTTACCACGCGCCAAATCCGCTGCAAGATGCCTACGGGATGAGGCTAGAGCGTGGGTGGAATCGGATTCTTGTGAAGCTTGCGGTCGAAGAGGGAATGTGGGGGTTTTATGCCAGAATCAGCGCCCTCGATGGGACCGCCGCGGTCGGGGTCGAAATTGGATCCGCGCCGGATATCGACAGCCGCGACAGCCAGCGCCGAGGGCGTTCTCCGGTGCAGGTCGAGGAGAGCGGAGAGCCGTCTCTGGCGGCGCCTTCCGCAGTCTCGCTGCGAACCTTGCTCGAGACCGCCGCGCATGACCGCCGTGCCAACGACGATGACCGTATGGCTCTCAGTGCTTTTTATCGCTGGGTGCAGCCCTTTGATCCCAACGATGATACGGCCGCAGCATGGGCGAGGGGAGTCGACAAGATAGTTTCTTCGCCACGGAGCGCTTGGTTGCAGGCGCTTCTTGCGTCGAGCGATAACGAGAGCCGTGCGGCCCTGGTGCGTGGAATCGACCGGGCTCACGCGCGGACTGGCGAAACGACGGCCGCATCTCGTGAGGGCGCACACTTGCTGGCGAATATGCTGTTGCAGCTGGCTTGGAGGTATCGGTCACTCGGTCTTGAGCGAGAGGCCAGGCATACCCTCATGGAAGCCCAAAAGGCGGCCCCGGACAATGCCGCTGTAGAGATGGCGCGGGTCGACCAACTCGCCGCAGACGGCTTTCCACTGACCGCTCTAGAGTGGCTGGACAGCATGTTGATTCGCTATCCTCACTCTTCGTCGATTCGGAAAGACAAGGCCTCACGGCTGCTCGAGGCCGGTCGCACACGAGAAGCGCTCGATACTCTTGAAGCCCTCACTGTCGATCACCAAGGTGACGGGACAATTTTTAGTCAGCGAATCGAGGCCCATTTGCGGCTTGGCGAGGTCGACGATGCGGTGGAACTCGCCATTCGCGCAGTTCAATCATCCCCAGGATTGCCCGCGGCCCATCGGCAGCTGGCGCGGTTGATGGAGTCGAGGGGCGATTTGAATGCCGCGAGGGTGGCTTTGGAGGCCGCGATCGCCCTGTCCCCACTCGACCCAGAGCTTCACGCACGAAGCGGCCACCTGCTCGCTCGCTCCGGGAGTCGCGATGCGAGCATCGTTGCATTTCAGCGCTCGCTCGAACTCAAGCCCCAGCAGCCGGGACTGCGTGATCTGCTGTCGACGCTTGGCGCCGCCGGTGGGGTCGACCTCTACGAGCGACACGGGAGGAGTCTCAAAGATGTCGTTGAGAACTATGCAAACAACGGATCGGATCCTCGATGGAAAGGAAAAGAGGCCGCGGTTCTGCACAGAATGTTGGCGATCAAGGTCTCTGCAAACGGCCTCGGGGAGCGCTTGGATCACCGTGTCATCCATATTCTTGATGAACGCGGGGCCCGGAACCAGGCGACGCAGAGCTATTCTTTCGATCCCGACGAGAGCTACGTGGACGTCCGGGCTGCTCGTGTGATGCGTAAAAACGGCACGATCGAAGAAATTGGGCAAACACGTTTTATGTCGGTCGCAGAGGCGGGCTATCGAATGTACTATGACCAACGCCAGGTCCAGGTTCACTTTCCTGGGCTCCGAGCCGGCGACACCCTTGAGGTCGCATTTGTGCGCCGTGACGTCGCTGCGTTGAATAAGTTCGACAACTATTTCGGCGATCTTGTCCCCTTGCAGATGGTCGAACCTGTGGAGCATATGGAGTATCGACTTGAGGTGCCGTCTTCCATCGAGTTGCACTTCAACCAGAAGCTCGCTCGGCACGACACAAAAGATGGTCAGTCCAAGGTCTACACGCTCGCGCTTGAGAAGATCGCGGGAATGCGTCCAGAGTCGAGCATGCCGGGCTGGACCGAAGTCGCCGACTATTTGCACGTGAGCACCTATGCGACCTGGAACGAGGTCAGTGATTGGTACTGGAATTTCGTTAAGGACCAACTTCTCGTCGACGATGCGATTCGAAAAGGCGTCAGGAATGCGTTGTCGACGCTCCCGGAAGATGCCAACGAACGGACGAAAATCGATGCTCTCTATCGCCATGTCATTCGCAAGACCCGCTACGTAGGGCTCGAATTTGGCGTCCATGGGTACAAGCCATACCGAACGACCGACGTCTACGCGCGAAAATTCGGTGACTGCAAAGACAAGGCGAGTCTGCTCAAGGTGATGCTCGCAGAGATCGGGGTTGAGGCAAATTTGGTGTTGGTCCGGACGCGAGATCAGGGCGCGATTCGGGTTGAACCTGCCAGCCTCTCGGCTTTCAATCACGCAATTGTCTACGTGCCTAAATACGACCTGTTTCTCGACGGGACAGCGGAATGGTCTGGAGCCACGGAGCTTCCGGTCGGCGATCAGGGAGCCAGCGTGCTTGTTGTCCGGGACGGGAAGGGGGGCGATTTTCTGCAAATTCCAATCAGCTCGGCCGACCAAAACGTGAAGACTACGGTGCAGACGGTTCGTCTCAGCGCGGACGGAAGCGCGAAGGTCGAGCATCGAATGGACCTTCGTGGGACGGGAGCCGCGACCTGGCGAGTCGGATTTCAAAGCGCCGAGCAGCGGACCGAGCGAATGACCGAGCTGCTCGGACGCACCCATCCGGGAATCGAAGTGGCTAAACTTCGGCTACCCAACATCGGCGACGTTCTGAAACCGGTTGAAGTTCGCGCTGACCTCGTCGTCCCAGCGTGGGCGCAAGCCGGGGGCCAAGGAAGTCCGGCACTTCGTTTCAAGGTCCTGGGCCGGTCTTCAAAAGTCGGGAATCGACTCGCGCCCCAGGTCAAGCGCGAGCAGATTTTGGTCCTCACGGCGCCAAGCCGAGACGTCCAGACGATTCACTACAAGCTCCCCAAAGGCATGCGACTCACCCAGGTCCCTGCCGACAAAACGCTCCACAGCCCATTCGGAAAATTCATGCTTCACGTGCAATCGACCGGCTCCACCGCCACGGTACAGACCACCCTAGAATTTCCACAGGCTCGGATCTCACCCAAAGAGTATCGCGCGTTCCGGGAGTTTCTGGGAAAGGTCGACGCCAGCTTGGAGCAAGCTTTTGAAGCCGAGGTGACCCCGTGAGGACTCTCTGCGCAAGGACCAAGGGCCGAGGGCTGCGTAGTCGCCTGTTGATCCTTGCACTGGGGACCGTCATCGGATCTGGAGGGTTGCTGAGTCTCACCGGTTGTCGCGCGACCCCGACCAATGTTCCGCTTGCCGAGGAGGCCGCGCGCGCAAAGGCTGTCGCCTTGCACGAACATCTCGAGCGCCATCCTGGCGATCGAGATGTTCGTCGGGAACTTGGGTTTCTGCACTGGATGCACTTGGGTGCCAGCGACGATGCGGTGACCGTGCTGTCGCCGCTGGTCGGCACGGAGACTGCGGACCCGGCGGCGCTCTATGCCCTCGCGGAGATCGCTCACTCGCGAATGCAACCCGAGACGGTGTGGGCGCACGCCAAGCGGTTGCTGGCGCTCGCCACGATCGACGAGCCCACCAACCGACGCGGAGAAAGCTCAAGAGCCCTGGCGCAGGCGCTCTCGGAGCCGGTGATGCGCTTGGTCGATGATATCCACGGCGAGCGTATCGGAGACGATGCGCAGTTCGTCACGTTTTACGATTCGTTGCCGATTTCGCGGTTGCCCGTGGACAGCGCGCGTACGCTCACCAGCCTCCGTGCTCGTATCGCCCGGCGCCGCGGAGAGGACTATCTCGGATTTTACGACAGGCAGGGCTGCGTGCGCTCGTGGAGCGTTGGCGTTGTGGAGGGTCGTCTTGGTGCCATGGAACTTAGCCTTCGAGAGGCGGCTGGAACAAGCTTCGTTGAAGATAGCGACGCCGAAGCGACGGCACTGTCGTGCGCGGTGAGGTTGTGGAACCCTTCGCCTCGTTCTGGAATCCGTCGATTGCGTTCGACCCTGGACGTCGCCGGTGAAGTTATCGCACTTCAGCTATCCTCCCAGCACCCCATGCGAGCCTATATTGACGGCTTGCAGGTCTACGCGAGCGATGGCGTGGACCGCTGGCCCCTCAGAAATGCCACGGTTCAGATCGCGGTAGAGCCAGGGCCACATCTGCTTGAAGTTCGAACCGTGATTCCCAACGAACGAAGCTGGATGCTCGTTCGTGCGACCGACTTGCAAGGCAAGGCTCTGCCCGCTCACTCTGGAGGCGACGAGCAACCTAGCGCCTTGAGTCCGGCCGCCGTTCAGCCGCTTCGTGCCCTTTGGCCGGATCTTGATTCTCGTTTTGGGGATCAGCTTCATGGGTCTACCTATGTGCAACTGCGGCACCACCTCGCATTGGAAGATGCCTTGGCCGAGGGGGACAGCGATCGGGCCGAGCGCCTCGCCGCTGCGCTCGCTCCGATCGCGGGTCAATTTGCGGAAGCTCAGCTGCTTCTTGGCGAATTTGAGGACGCGGATCCTTCGCGAGGCCGTGGGGCCTCGAGGACACGCCAGCGTCGTTTTGTCCAGCGTGCGCTCGAGTTAAGCCCCGCAATGGATCGTTCGCGGTTGCAGCTGCTCGCCATGGACTTCGAACGCGAGGAGGTCGCTGATGTGATTCGTTCGTTGCAAAATCTCCCCGGAGGCGTGCTCGATCATGTCGCTGGGAATCTGTTTCGTTGGCGAGTGTATCGCGACCGCGGCAACGAATACCTCGCAGAGGAGGCGTTGCTTCGCGCAGCCGAACTTCACCCACAAAATTGCGACGTCTTGCTCGCGCAGCGCCGCGTTGCGCGAGACCGCGAGCAAGTCGACCGTGAGGACTCGATCACACAAAAACTGAGTCACTGCGCGGGGACGCTGGGCCTTCGTGCCCGCTGGGCTCTTCGCCGCGGAGAGACTTCGGAGGCGCGTGCTCTCTGGCGAGAGCAGCTAAAGCGTGTGCCGGACGACATTGAAGCCATGGACTCTTTGGCTCACATAGCGACGCTTGAGGACGAGCCCGAGACGGCGATTCGTCTCTATGAACGAATCCTCTCCCTTGCCCCGTACCACTCCAACGCACGGGTGGCGATCGCCGACACTTATGCGCAACGCGGTGATACGGAGGGGGCGCGCACGGCCGTCCGTGAGGCCCTCGCTCATTTTCCCCACAACTCGCGGTTGCGGGAGATCGCAGAGACCGTGGGTCTCGAAGATCCACTAATGAGCTGGCGCGAGGACGGAAAAATCATACTGGATCGATATCGAGGTCTCAGTGGTTCCAAAGCACGCATTTATGAGGGCGTTGGGGAAGTGATGGTGCTCGACCGCGATGTCGCTCAGATCTATCCAGACGGGAGCCAAAGGCATCTGGTCCATCAGATGATCCACATGATGAGTAAAGAGTCGCTCGACCGCCACGGTGAATACGCTCCACCCGAAGGTGCAAAGCTGCTCACGCTGCACACGATCAAGCCCGATGGGAGGATTGTCGAGCCCGAGAGCATCGCAGGAAAAAGTGGGCTAAGCCTTCGTGAGTTGGCCCCAGGCGATGTCCTTGAGTTTGAGTATGTCATGGAGCAGGGACCGACGGAGCTGCTCTCGGGGTATGTCGATCTTGGTCGATTCAGCTTTCAATCACTCGATGTGCCTTTTCATCACTCCGAGCTGACCGTGTTGCACCCGCCAGAAATGTCGAAGGATCTGCTTGTGGAGCTTCGTAATGGCGCGCCGCCTGCGGAACGGAGCCGCGTTGCCGGAAGCGCGGTAATTCGATTTTCGGTCGACCATCGACCTCGTCTCGGCGCAGAGCCCTCAACACGTTCCATGCTCGATGAAATCCCGATGGTACGGGTCCATCGCTCCTTGTCTGCGACCAATTGGGTCAACAGCATCGCCGCGACGCTGCGTCCCGCGCAGCGATCGAACCCCGAGTTGCGGACGCTGGTCAAGGATCTGCTCGATGGCGTCGAAGATCGCCGCGAACGACTCTCCGTGCTGTGGAACTGGTGTATCGACAATGTCGAAGATGCCGGAGACATGAGTCTCCCGGCAACCCGCACTCTAGCCTCGCGGCACGGAAATCGATTGATGCTGTTGCGAGCAATGCTTCGCGTAGCAAAAATTGATTCGGAGCTGTGGTTGGCACGCGACGCCTTTGGGCCAAGTCGCCCGCCGAGCGGAGAGCGCCTTTTTGAGTCCTACGGTGCACCGATGCTCGCGGTGCGCCTCGATGGAAAAGACCGGGATCCAATTATGGTTCTTACAAGTTCAAGGGTTCTTCCCCTCGGCTACCTCACGCCTGGTTTCGCGGGAAGTGAAGCGCTTCGAGTTCAACTTGCGGACGATGATCCTCCTGCGGGGCCCGTCCAATTGCCCGGAGTGCCACCGGGCCTTGAAGACGAACGTAGCTACGATCTCAAATTGACACTCGGCGAGGGCGGCGAGGGTAGACTTGAAGGGACGATTACCTTGCAGGGTCTTGAAGCCATGCAGTGGCGCGGCGCCCTTGAACAGGTCGATCACGATCGAGTGGAGGAGGTTTTTCAGCAGGCTGAACTGAGCCGAATCCTTGCGGGTGCCGGGCTCGATCTCGAATCGTTGGAGATCGACAACGAGGATGCGCTCCAGCGCCCCTTGGTCCTGCGATTCAAAGCGCGAGCTTCTCGAGTCGGCGTGACGCAAGGAGGAGAGTTGGTGTTGCCATCGGCGCTGGTGTCACTCAACCAGGGCATGACCTACAGCGTACTTCCCAAACGATGGAGTGGGCTCTTGGTTGGTTACGCGCCGACCTTACGCGTACGGGCGACAGTCGACCTGGTCGGTCTTCGGTTTTCTTCGTTGCCCCCCCCTCGGTCTGTTGAGGGCCCATTCGGAAGCTACGTACGCACGATGGTCGAGGGTGC
Source organism: uncultured Nannocystaceae bacterium (assembly GCA_964437075.1). Lineage (GTDB taxonomy): Bacteria > Myxococcota_A > Polyangia > Nannocystales > Nannocystaceae > CAYTFJ01. The sequence goes on along the minus strand of CAYTFJ010000011.1, from coordinate 42,373 downwards.
CGTGGACGGATCCAAGATCACCCTTGAGAGCCGATCGACGCTCATGCCTGGGACCATTTTACCCGAGGACTACGTCGCTTTTAAAGCCTTCACCGCTCTGTTGCAAGAGCACGAGCGGTCTGTTTTTAGGGCTCGTTAAGAAGACGAAAAATGAACCGTCGCGGTGACTCGGTCTCGATGATGGCGAAGACGAAAGGCCCAAAATTCTTCCTGGATGCAGCGCTCAAGTGCGAGGCCGTTGGCACCGACTTTCTTCTTGTGTGGAAGTTCGGCCTCCACTAGACGGCCTTCGTTGAAAACAAGATCCACGGTGACTCCAGCCCGAGGCAGCAATTTTTCGAGTTCAGGAAGACATTTCGTCAGTCCCGCCACGGTCATCTCTAGGCGGCTCTGATCGTCGGGCTGCAATGGATAGGGTTGGTCGATCTGGGGCGTCTTCGAGATGTTTCCCAGCTGCACCCGTCGATCGAAGACATCATCCGCTCCTCTCGTCGGGGAGGGGTCGGGAAGGGGTCGTTCTGCGAGCCACCCGACAGCGGAGAAGCGGGGTTCAAGTCCACCGCCGAGCGCCGCGATCAGGTTTAGAAGCTGAGTCATCAACACATCTGGATCGAGGGTTAGCGCGACCGCCTTTTCTCTAGGATAGGCCAATCGCAAGTCTTGGAGGGTCGCTTCAAGACTTGCAGGGGCGAAGGACAGCCATCGGTCGTCGATGGAAATGTGCGCTCCTCGGCCCACCAAGTGAATTTTGATCCGTGCCTGGTGGAGGGCTCGCCCTGCCGGGGAGATGTCATTTTTTCGGCTGATGATCATCGGGAGAGCGACGATGACGTCGCCCGTGGACTCTGGGATTCGGGGCTCCAGGATTGCGAACTCGACGGTGTCGACCCGCGCCTCGGCCAACTGGGCTAGCGTGCGGTGAAGAACCGGGGAGGGGAGCATTGGATTTGCGGCGAGCAGAAGAATCCCGCGGCCATCACGGGCCATCGCGGCCTCGACCGCCTTGGAAAAACGTCCGTCCGACACTGAAGAGCTGAAGGGTCGAGGCGAAGTTGGTGCCAAGATGGCCTTCTCGTGCTCTAGAAGAACAATCGGTCCAAGACTCTCTTGATGGCCAGTACCCGCCGAAAAATGAGCGAGCAACCACGAGGGGTTTCGAGGCTGGGTCAGTCCTTCCAACACGAGGGGTCGCAAACGCTCGTCCAAAAGGTGCCTGCTTCGCACGACCGGCGCCCAAAGCGACATGGCAGTCAGCGCCTCATGTTGATCGGAAAGCAGATCCCAAAGCTCCTGGGGGGAGGGGCGGCGGGGGCGTGTGTGCGGCGCGACGTCCTTCAGTTGTTCGCTAATGTCTTCGTGGGCCGCATAAAGGGCATGTATGGCGATCTCGCTACCGCGGACGGTCCCCGCCTCGACCGCTCCGACAAGAACCCCCCGTACATGGTCATAGAGACGCCACCGAGCGTTGTCGGCGATGCGAGGGTGGCCCTCGCGGGCTAGATTTCGGTACACCAGCGTCCGAATAGCGAGGCCATCGGCGTCGTTCGGAAAATTTAGATCGACACTTACGAGCGCGATGAAATCAGCGAGAAAGTCCGAGTCCCTATCCGCCAGCCCAGGCTTGGCGTCCTCAATTGCCCAAGCTTCTCGGAGCATGCGGCTGAGCGCCTCGCGGGTCGCAGCTTCTCCCCGCGACCCTCCGCTGGTCCCCAGAGCTCCCCAAAGAGCATTCCGCGCCATCGACTGGATCTCCACATCGGCCGAGAAGCGTGCCGCATCAAAGAGGTCGAGGACTCGATCGAGCTGAGCCAGGCGCACAGAGGGGTGCGCGGAAGTCTCAGAAATACGAGGATGGGCGAGATCGGTCTCGATCTCCTCTCGTGAGAACCCCCGAGTGTTCCATAGAGCTGCAGGCTCGCCCCGCTGAAGGCCCGACACTGGCCCTTGAGTCCTCCCGGCACAGGCGCTGCTCAGCAGCCCGACTACGGCCATGGCCACCGCTTTTGCGGCGAAACGATGGCCATGGATGGGGGCGGGGGGATGCATTGGGTTTATCGACACAGGACGACCCGAAAAGTTCCAGCTTGTTTAGATATTCGCGCTCTGAAAGCAGCGATGAAAAAGCGGTCGGTGTGGCGTAGGATACGCGTATCGATGCCCTCGGTGGCCCCATCCCGCAATTTTTCACGCCGAGGTCGAGCGACGACGACACGGGGCCTCGCTGTGTCCGCGGCCGCCTTTGGCCTCGCGCTCCTGACATGGATGGCACCCGTCTCTCATGCTCAGGCGGCCGAGATCCGTCTTCGCTCTCGCACGGTAGGCGAAGGGTATATGGTTCGCATTCCCGGGCGCAGAGATCTTCTCTACACCCGTCGGCGCCTGGCCCAGTACGTGAACCTCGGCGTGTATGACCTTCTGCCGCCGAAGGATGCGAGACGATTTCACCGAGATCCAAAAGAAGGGCAGCTTGAGATCGTGACGTCGATGCGGCTTCGCCATGATTTCGGTACATTTCAGCGGGGAGGACTTAATCCCTCGGCGACGCTTATCGACACGACCGATGGCCGCCAGATCGATCTCCTCTATGGGTATCTCCAGGGTCGAAACATTGCCCGCTGGGTCGACTTTCGGGTGGGTCGGCAGTTCGAGATGAGCGGCCTCGATTGGTTCGCGTTTGATGGGGGATGGCTTCGGGTGCGAACCCCTGCTCATCTAGCGATCGAGGCCTTCGGAGGCTTTGAGGTCAAGGGAACTCACCGATTCGGTGGCCCAGATTTCGAGCTGGATGGCGACGCGGGCACACCCGCAAACCGTGCGGTCTCCCCGATGCTCGGGGCCGCAGTGGCCTTGGCAGGGTTCTCAACGGTCTCGGCGCGCCTGGCCTATCGGCGAGTGTTCACACCCGCCGCACTCGCACGGGACATCGCGCTCGATGACGGAGATCGAGGGCTGTCGAGCGGGGTCGATCAAGAGATTGTCTCGGCATCGATTTCGATGCGGCTGGCGGATGGCCAGTTGAACCCGTTTTTGTCTGCTCGATACAATCTCGGGACAGTCCAGCTGGATGACGTCGCCGTCGGCGCTCACTGGGCACTCACTGACATGCATGCCCTTCGTGTCCAATACCTACGAATTCGTCCGAGCTTCGATCTCGACTCGATCTTCAACGTCTTCGCGCTTCAGGCCTTCAACGACGTAAGGGCGAGCTATTCCGTACGACCCGATCGCCGGTGGACGATCGAAGCCCGCGGGCGCCTGCGTCTCTTCGAACAACAGTCGACCTCGAGATCGGAAGAGCCTCCGCTCGAAAACACCGCGAAAGGTTACGGGGGGGGGGCCGCCCTGTCCTTTCAGGACCCTCGGTTTTCCTTTCGCCTCGATGGGTACGGCCTCGGGGGCGAAGGCGGGGGACGGGGAGGTGCCAATCTTGACACTCGAACGGCGCTCTTTTGGGGACGTCTTAATCTCGACGGACGTGTGTTTTACATGCAGTACGCAGACGACTTGAACGACGCAAGGCGGGGCTACAGCGTCGCCTTGCAGCTGGGCATCAACGCTCCACTCTGGAAAGGGGTCCAGTTGGATCTTGTTGGCGAGGAGCTTCTGACGCCTTTTCATCGCCATGCCTTTCGTACTCTGATGGTCTTGACGCTCGACTGGAGCATGCGCGGAGGTTCGCGATGAGCGAATCACCGCGGCAGGGCTCCGCGTGGATCGGGAGTTGGCCGTTTGCTTTCTTGGCTCTGTTCGCGCTCGTTGGACTCGCGGTTGCACACGCCGCCCATCCTCCCAAGGCCCCCCAGGGGACGGCGCAGGTAGTCTATGGTCCCCAGCGACTCGAAAACTCGGTTTACCCTCGGCAGCATATTCCGCTGAAATTTAACCATGGTCAGCACCTCGCGCTGGGTCAAGACTGTGTTGTGTGCCACTCAAAGATCTCCACGAGCCGCTCCAGCCGTGACAACAATTTTCCTGGGGGGGCGACCTGCGATGGCTGTCACGGATCAAGACACCCGCATATGGTTGAGACCAGAGGAGCGAAGGCGCCCGATGCGTCCCCGAGCTGCGCAACCTGCCATACCCACGTCGTTGATGGGACCAAAGTTACGGCGAGTCTCCGAGCGCCCACTCCTCGATTGTTGTTCAATCACGAGCTTCATGGTTCTCGCGGAATTGCCTGTGAGCAGTGCCATGGCGACATGAAAAATGTGCGGCTGGCCACCAACCAGCAGCTTCCGAGAGAAGCGATCTGTCTCGATTGCCATGACGGCAAGACCGCCAGCGATCGCTGTCAGACCTGTCATTTGAGTGACAGGCAAGGAAAACTCGTGACCCGAGACGTCGGAGACCACCTCGCGCCCTCGTTGGTGCCTCGCGGACGCAGCAGTCACGGGGCAGAGCACGACTTGGCCTTTGTCGAAGATCACGCGGGCGTCGCCAAGGGCAATCCTGAGCTTTGTGCTGGGTGCCATGGCGAAGCCTTTTGCCAAGACTGTCATAACGGTGTGGTTCGCCCGATGCGCCTTCACGCGGGTGATTACCTCACCACCCATGCACTCGATGCCAAGGCTCGACTCAGCGACTGTGACAGCTGCCATCGCGGCCAGACGGACTGCAGGGGATGCCACGAGCGACTCGGGCTCGGACGAGGCCCAGAGAGTCGTTTCGGGGTCGGATCCAACCTTCGTTTTCATCCAGAGGGTTGGGCCGGAACCTTAGGCACTCGTCAGGAGCACGCTTTTGCGGCGCAGCGCAACCTCAACGCTTGTGTGGCCTGCCACGATGAAGACTCGTGCATGGGCTGTCATGCGACTGCAACGGGACCCCTGCCGGGATCCAACATCAGCCCACACGGTGCTAGTTTTGCTGCAACGCCGCGCTGTCAGGCTCTTGCTGGCCGAAACCGACGGGTTTGCCTCAAGTGTCATGCACCGGGGACGCCCGAATTGGACTGCCGGTAATCTTCATCGCAAAAGGGCCTAGAGCGGGGAATAGATCGTGAACATTTCGACCTCCGTCATCGCTACCAGTCGATAATCGAACTCAGGTAGGATCGGAGTCGGCATGCCGGGCCCCAATTCGACGGATTTCAGGTCGTCGTCGCTATGAACCTCTAGGAGCGCGCGTCCTCCTGTGAGCATGACGATCATGTCCTTGCGGCCCTTGGTTGAAACGGCGACTTTCTCTCCAGAACGAACTCGCAGTATTTTTGCCGTGTAGTGTTCGGCTTCAGCCCAGACAAATTCGCCACCGAATGATCTATGTACAAAGGGATGTCCAAACCCATCGTCCACGGTCTTGTTGCCGGATTGTTGCCCTGGATTTGGCGCCGAGTCGGGCGAGGAGGGGACATCGCCGGCGGCGGGCTCAGGGGCGGTTGTCATGCCCATGTACCTTAGCGGTTCGCTGCGAACGGTGAAAGGGGGCGAAATGTGACGATGGTGCATACTTCGCCGCATTGCACATGCACATTTTCTGACCGGGTGGGAAACAACGGGGCGTGCGGGATTCGCGGCCACACAAGCGGATAAAAAGGTTCAGCGCCCACGCGGAGACTGAAGTTTTGACGGTGGCTTCTTGTCTGGCTTCTTGTCTGGCTTCTTGTCTGGCTTCTTGTCTGGCTTCTTGTCTGGCTTC
>CAYTFJ010000011.1:0-36636 GCA_964437075.1 uncultured Nannocystaceae bacterium | reverse complement strand
TTGTCTGGCGAGTCGTTGTCCTCAATAAACTCCGCGGTCTTTTCCGCATCTCGTTCGGCATCGACAACGGCCATCTCCCGCTTCTCCAAGGCGAGTCGGGCACGGCTCGCGGCGTCGTGGTCCCACTGATCAACCTTGCCGTTTCCGTTGACATCGTAGCCGATTCGGTCGATCTGTCCGCCGACGTAGTAGGTAAACATGTCGGCTCGGCCGTCGCCGTCGCGGTCCGATTCAATCCGAATCAATTTTTCCTTGTCGTAGATTCGCCACGCGTCCACGTAGCCATCCTGATTGAGGTCCTGCTCGTCGAGCACGAGCGCGCCATTTTTGTAGTTTCTCCCCATATCGATCAGGCCGTCAAAGTCCAAATCGAATTGTTCCCGTCGAAGGGAGCCATCGGCGTCGTAGTGGAAAAAAGCGTCGAGGCGGCCATCGAAGTTGAGGTCCGCCTGTTTGCAAGAAATGTGTTCGCCCGCGCTACCGGAAGCATAGAGACTGATAATGTCCGCCCGGTTGTCGTGGTTGAGGTCGACTTGCTGCTCTCGTTTGCCAGAGCGATCACAACGATCGCCGTCGACTTTCAAGGTCTTCATCTTACTCTTGTCGCGCCCGTCCACCCAAGGATGGGCATCTTTCGCGCCTTGCGCCTTGCGTGACTCGTCCTGGGAATCGGGGCCTTGAGATCCGGGTCCGGTCCCGATATTTCCCTTGCAGGCGCCGCCGACTGGGGCCAACAAAGCGAGGGAAAGGACCACGCCCGTCGACGTGCCCATGCACATGCCGCCAAGCCTGTGACCCGCAAGAGGCCCCGCCGAAGAGTGAAGATGACACCGCACGGGACCAATCTAGGCGCCACACACGAGAACGGCAAGCATAAGGCGATTGTGGTAGACACCCGTGCCGGTCCGGGCGACCTCAACCCGATTTTCGAGGAACATGCGGCGGATTGTTCTTTGACAGGATACAACGGGCCCCACATTGGCCCGGAGCCGACCGGTTTCCGCCCCCCCTGCGATGATCAAGAACGAAGAACAGGCGATTGACCAGCGGAATATCCGCAGCTTTTGCATCATTGCTCACATCGATCACGGCAAGAGCACCCTCGCCGATCGATTGATGGAAGAGACAGGCCTCCTTGGCGAGCGTGATAACGCGGTGCAGTACCTCGATCGCATGGATATCGAGCGAGAGCGCGGAATCACGATCAAGGCCCAAACCGTTCGAATGCTCTACACGGCGAACGACGGCGAGACCTATCAACTCAATCTCATCGACACCCCCGGGCACGTGGACTTTGGCTACGAAGTCTCGCGGTCCTTGGCGGCTTGCGAGGGCGCGCTCTTGGTTGTGGATGCCGCACAGGGGGTCGAGGCTCAGACGCTTGCAAACGTCTATTTGGCGATTGAGGCCGATCTTGAGATTGTGCCGGTGCTCAACAAGATCGATCTGCCCAGCGCTGATGTCGAAGGGGTCAAGGAGCAGGTTGAAGAGATGGTCGGGCTCGACGCGAGCGAGGCGATTCTAACGTCGGCCAAAACGGGGCTCGGGATGAAGGAAGTGCTGGAGGCGATCGTCACGCGAATGCCGCCGCCGACCGGGGATATCGATGGCCATGTGAAGGCGCTCATTATCGACAGCTGGTGGGATGCGTACCGTGGGGTGATCTCGATCGTCCGCGTGATGCAGGGGACACTTCGTCCGAAGGACCAAGTGTGTTTCGCAGCCACGGGAAAGACATTCGACGTCATCAGCGTGGGTGTCTTCTCGCCTGAGGCACAGGACCTGACCTCTCTCAAAGCGGGTGAGGTCGGTTTCTTGGTCTGCAATGTCAAGGAGGTAGTCGACTCCAAAGTAGGGGACACCGTGCTGTCTCCAGATGACCCCGATCCGCGGCCTTTGCCCGGGTTTCAAGAGGTTCAGCAGATGGTCTTTGCGGGCGTTTTCCCCACGGACTCGATTCAGTATTCCGATCTTCGCGATGCGCTCGGCAAGCTCGTCCTCAGCGACTCCAGCGTGACCTGGGAGCCGGAGACCTCCGATGCCTTGGGTTTTGGGTTTCGTCTGGGATTCCTGGGCCTTCTCCATATGGAGATCGTCCAAGAACGCCTCGAGCGAGAATATTCGCTCGATCTGATCACAACCGCGCCGAGTGTAAAATATCGAGTCACGACAAAAGCTGGAGAGACGGTCATCGTTGACAATCCTGCGCGTTTTCCGGATCCAGGAGACTGCGATCAAATCGAGGAGCCGATGATCCTCGCGCGGATTCAGGTCCCAGAAGACTATCTGGGGCCGGTGATCAAGCTTTGCCAAGAGCGCCGCGGGCTTCAAAAAGATCTGACCTATCTTACCCAGACGAGGGTGCAGGTGACCTATGACCTACCGCTGGCTGAGGTCGTCTTTGGCTTTTACGATCGCCTCAAGAGCATCTCTAGAGGCTACGCAAGCATGGACTACGATCAGAGCGAGTATCGCCCGGCTCAACTCGTTCGTCTCGATCTCATGGTCAACGGCGAGAAGGTGGATGCGCTGTCGCTCATCACACATCGAGACAATGCATTTTACCGGGGTCGTGACCTCTGTGTGAAAATGAAAGAAGAGATTCCACGGCAACAGTTCGAGGTCGCAATTCAGGCCGCATTGGGGTCGAGAGTGATCTCGCGCACGACCGTAAAGGCCCTTCGTAAAAATGTTCTCGCAAAGTGTTACGGCGGTGATATCAGCCGCAAACGGAAGCTTATTGAGAAACAAAAGAAGGGCAAAAAACGGATGAAAGCCGTTGGGAACGTGGAAATTCCACAAGGAGCCTTTCACGCAATTCTTAAACTCGATGATTGATTGACGACTGTGGGCGGAGAAGACAAACAAGACGATCAACGAAGCGACCGAGTCCCAGAAAAGGGAACTCGTCGCTCCTATCGTTCTATTCGATCGGCATCGCGGATGCTCCAACGTGAGGCCAGACGCATTGTGCGAAGACACTCGAGCCGAGTCTCCAGTGAAGTCGTCGCACAAATACAGGCATCGATCGCAGCGATCGACACCTTGCACGAGTCTGAGGCGTGGCCCAAGTTAGAGAACGAGGCCGAGCAGCTCGATGAGCTGCTGCACGAGCATGCTTCGTTTGCCCGAAAGGGCGCGTTGCGCGAAGCTGCCGAAAATATTGGTATCGCGGTGCTGGTCGCAGTCTCGATGCGATCGACGCTCTACGAACCGTTCAAGATTCCCAGCGGGAGCATGATGCCAACGCTACGCTCGGGCGATCACATTTTCGTAAACAAGTTCACCTATGGGGTCCAGATCCCGTTCACGAACACCATCGTAGCGAAGGACCTTCTCGGAGTGATTCAGCGCGGGGATGTGGTGGTGTTTCGCTATCCACTCGATGAGAAAGAAGACTACATCAAGCGTGTGATGGGGGTCCCCGGTGACACTCTGAAGGTCGACGGGCGACGAATCTATATCAGACCCCGAGGTGAGCAGGAGTATCGAGAAGTTCGGCGCGAAGCGATAGAAGAGCCATGTCTTGTCGACGGTTCTGCGGAGCAGGTTCAGGAAAACTGCACCCTTTATCGAGAGACTGGGTTGGATGGCCGAGAATATGTCGTCCGCTATGTGGGCGGACTCGAACATACAGTCAGCACGCTTCCACGAATCTTGCACGTCCCGGATGAGCATATACTTGTCATGGGTGACAACCGCCGGATGTCTCACGACTCGCTTGCTTGGCAGGCCACGGTTGAGGCCGTAACGGCGCGTAGCTTGCTGACAAGAAAAGATTTGCACGACCTCACGGAGGAGCGAAATTTTTCAAGCCACGTGCCGCTCGATGCAAAGGACAACGTCGATCCGCGCTTTGATCATGTCCAATATTTTGCCGAGCATGCTTCTCCGGAAGCGAGCATGCAACTCGATGTCTGGCGCGATCCAACGCTAGGGGCGAGCGAGGTTTTCGGAGCGCTCGCCACTCACGTGGAGGCCTCTGTTTCGATGACCATCGCAGAGCTCATCGCCAAGGATGGCCATGTCGGAGGTATGGATGCGCTCACCCGCGATCGTATCGTTGAGATCGGGGGCGGTGTGGAGTCCCTTCGGGTGAGCGCAGAAGGAGCGGCCATCAAAGAAGCCGTTTGGCATCTCGGACCGAGCAAGACGGTCATGCGGCTGCGTTGCGGGGATGAGGCCTGTCCGACGTATTCACGTCTCGCCGAACGGATCACGGGAGTGCTTGGCAATTTTCAGCGCGATCGGACTCAACAGGCCCGAGAGCTCCTTGAGGGCGATTCAAGCCGTCGCTACACGTCGAACTATCGGTCGCGGGGACGAGCGATGGGGCGCTTTGTCGATCTGCACTACCGCCCCAACGCCAGCGCGGAGGGCGACAAAAACTTGCTCAGGTTACGAGTCTGGCGAAACCCCAAGGAGAGCCTGGCGGTGCTCAGGGACGCCGCTCTGGCAGGATGGGGTAGCGATATCGATCACGCCACATCCGCGCCTGAGTTCACGCCCGATGCTTGGTTTGTTGAGACAGACCAGAATTACACCTATACGCTGACGGATACGTCCAGGCGTTCGTTCATCGTTTTGGAGTGCGGGAAGAACCGATGCCGCGACAAAAAGTCTGCGGATGCCATGGCCGCGAGCGTCGTCGCTCATATTCCCGACGCGAAAAAAAATGCTCTGAGCATGCGCAGGATGCTCGGCAGCGCTCAGATCGGCGATTGGAAAGAGCAAACGCAAGACGGACGAGAACTCTACGAGTGGGACCGTCAAGAGCTCGTGGGCAACGCTCGACGCGATCGATACGCCGTGGACCTGAAAGTCATGCTCAAACCCAAGGATGGGCTTGAGGCGACGGTGGCGCGTTGGCGAAATTTGTTGGTGAACCCAAAGGCTGATGCCACGCACGGGCGGGGAGGATTTTTCGCGGAGAATGAAGAATCCTTCGATTTTGTCTTTCCTGTGGAGCAAAACGAAGTTGTGATCGGAATCCACTGCGCAAAGGGCCTTTGTCCCGACGAGACCTCCGCGCGCGCGCTGGCCAGCCGCACGGCTCAAAAGGCGCTGGATACCACCAACTACATCAAACTCGATGCCAGTCGGCCGAGGCCCTTTGTCCCACGGGGAAACGTCAAAGGCCGAGCCGAACGGATCTGGCAACCCTTGAGTCGCTTCTGGCTCAAAATCCGATAGCGCGCAATTCGCAACAAGACTCCTCTCAGGGCTAGCTTTACATAATATACCTTATCGGCAATAAGGTTGTGAGTCCCGGTATTTTGCCGTGCTAGCCGCGGCGAATGCACCACGCCGAAGGAACGGTCACGATGAGCGGCCGCGAGCGATATCGCGGCTGGAGGTTGTCCAGAAGGTCCTGGACAAGCGTTTGAAGCAACGAGAAGCCGCTCTGTGGTCCTTGGGATGACCGAGCGACAAATGCGAAGGCTGGTGCACGCGTACACGTCCGACGGCGCTGCGGGTCTGGTGTCGAAGAGTCGAAGAGTCGCGAAAACGCGGAAAACGGAGCCACGCATCACAGATGCGCACGCGCGTGCTCGCGCTCGTCGCTGAGAATTACGTGGATTTCGGACCGACGCTGGCGGCTGAAAATCTGCTGGAGCGTCACGAGATGCGCATTGGCATGGAAACGCTTCGAGAATGGATGCTGGCGGCCGGAATTTGGACTCCGCGAAGTCGTAGCGATCGAGTGCATCAGCCTCGGAATCGCCGTGAACTCTACGGCGAGCTGGTGCAGATCGACGGCAGCGATGATCATCGCTGGTTCGAGGACCGTGGCCATGAAATCGTATAGGGACTCAAGATGCTCTCCCCTCGGCAATTCCGCCGCTCATTCGCCCACTGATTTCAGTTCGATTTGACGGGGGCAACTCCAACGATCCCAGCAGCAGCAAGCTTTCCAACGTCGGATCGTGCATGGAAGCGAATCGGCATGCAACATGTTTTTTTGGGCGTGATCAGCACCGTTCGTTCCCCCCCTGGGTCCGTGACAATTCCAGCACCTCAAAGCTTAACTGCGGTTTGGGCTCGCGTTCACAGTTCTTCTGACAACTCACAAAGAGTAGGATGTACCCTGTACCCTAACAGTGGCTATGAATATTCGTACGATTTTACGTCGGCAAAAATGCCGCAAATGGAGAAGGTAATAGAATAGGTTTCTTCATCCATATGGATTGGCGACAATTTGCCCGATCAGACTGTTGAGAGTGTCTTCAGAGACTGTAGAACCAGAGATAATTCGCGTGCGGACGTTCCCATTCGCGTCGATTACGAGCAAGAGAGGAATGCCGATGTCTCCCCCCCCAGAAAACGCAACGAGTCGATTTTATCGATGTAGACAACGGGATAGGCGGAATTCGTGATGTCGGGGTGAGAGTACCAGGTTTCACAGAATTCCGGCGTCATTGAGCTACTGCCTGCGTCCTCGTACAGAACGTACAGAACGTACAGAACGTACAGAACGTGCAGAAACTCAATTTGGTCGTCGCGTCTAGCGAATGCGCTCTCTGCAAAAAGTGCTGCTTCGGCCATACAGGGCGCACACCAGCCGGCTCCAAGCGATAGGATGATCCCCTTGTTCAACAGACCGTTGTCGGGACGCTTGCTCAGGAACTCCTCGAACGAGAGTTCGTTTCCCTCACAATCGTAGGCGGGAAAAATCTCGATCACCTGGCCTTGCCCGTAACCATAGACTTCACTTTCACCTGGCGATGGGTAGCCGCAGTCCGTTTCCCCCTCGTCTTGGCATGGGTAGCTGCGATCGAGCTGTTCATGATCGGGAAACTCACCGCGAGAGACCTCCTCGACGAGTGGATACGAAGGGACACATCCGAAGTTCGCCCCAATAGTAATGAGTGTAACAAGGGGCATGACCGTATTCACTATGCGGCGCATGCCGCCGATTTGAGCAGTCATCCTTTCAGGGCAGATGTCAATACATACCTGCACCGTCAAGGGAATCTATCGGTAGACATTTAGTGCAGTCCGTTCGCACGGAAAATGCATTGCGTGGAGAATCATCAGAAACCGCAGAGGAACCTTCATCTGGAATGAAACCCCATGTAGTAGCCCCTGTTTCGACCGAACTGTTTCCCGAAAGGAAACCACATGTCGAATACACTCTCCGAGCTCAAGCCCGCCACCGATGGACGGCGGCGTAGGTTCACGCCCGAGCAAAAGCCGGCCCTGCTGCGCGAGGCGGCCCGTCCAGGCAGTTCACTCTCCAAGACAGCCCGCCAATATGGCGTTGCGGTCAGCCTCCTGTCTCAATGGAAGCGACTTATGGACGACGCAACCGAGAGCAGCCTGACCCGCGACGAAAAGAATTGGTGCCCGAGAGCGACCTCAAGAAGGCCGAATCTCGCATTCGCGAGCTGGAGCGCGCCCTCGGCCGGGCGACGATGAAGGTCGAGATTCTCGAAGAGGCTGTGAAGGTCGGACGGGAAAAAAAAACTGATATCGCGTGCACCGTTGCCAAAGAAGGGTCGTGGAAAGTGACGCAGGTGGCCAAGGCCCTAGGCGTGTCCACGTCGAATCTTCTCCAGCGTGTGAAAGCGGAGCCGGTCAAGGGAAAAGCGTACGACAAGCCGGAAGACACCGCTCTTGTGAGACGCATCGAAGCAGTGATCAAGGAGCGTCCGACCAAGACGCACGACGGCAAGATCATCACGCTCAAAAGTGACCTGCGCTGGTGCAGCGACGCCCTCGAATTTCGCTGCGGGAACGGCGACAAAGTCTACGTCGTGTTCAGCCTCGACTGCTGCGACCGTGAGACCATCCGCGGGGTCGCCAAGACCCCGAGCTTTGACGGGCAGGACATCCGCGACCTCATGGCCCAGAGCGTCGAGGAGCGGTTCGACGCCACCACGGACCCCGCACAAAATCCAGTGGCTCTCCGACAACGGGCCTCCTTTCACGGCGCACGAGACACGCGCTTTTGGAGCCGAGTGCGGCTTCGAGGTCTGCAACACCCCGTCGTACTCGCCGGAATCCAACGGCATGGCCGAGGCCTTCGTCAAAACCTTCAAGCGAGATTACGTCGATCTCGCGGACTTGCCCGATGCAGAGACGGCCCTCAAGCTCGTGCCCGCCTGGTGCTCAGACTACAACGAACACCATCCCCACAAGGGACTCAAGATGCTCTCCCCTCGGCAATTCCGCCGCTCATTCGTCCACTGATTTCAGTTCGATTGGACGGGGGCAACTCCAACGACTCCCTGCCGTCGAGGATAATCCCGCTGCGCTAGGGGCCTAGCGCAGCGGGCCAGTATTTTGCTCGGTATGGCGACCTGCCGGTGCTGGCCCAGGCACTGTCCGGCCACTGCCGCCAAACGCCCAAAGGAGGAAATTCGGGACGGCATAGCTGAAAGGCGTCAACCTCGGATTTCGCTGGTAGCGAGAATGCGAGCTGGATCCGCAGGGGTTCACGCCACTGAGTTGGCATGTCGAGACGATCGTAAATATCCACCTGGATGCTTCCCAGGCACAATTTCTAATCTCTTCGAATTGAAACACCGGACATTCTAAGTTGCTTTGACAAAGGTTGTAGGCTCTGACGCTCTGCCCGTTCAGCTAGACGACCGATATTTCCAGGCTGAAGTTACCGGCAGCATCGTAGCCATCGATTGTAATCCACACGGCCTGACCTACGACGAAGTCGATCTCGATCAGTGGGTTAAGGCTATTTGTAGGCGGATTCGGATCGCCTGAACATGCAAGCTCGGTCGTTCCACAGTCGGACTCCGCTAGAATAAACAGGAGTGGATCAAATCCTGCGCTAAAAATCTCGAATCGGTAGGTTGCATTCGCTGTCGCCACAAAACGAAAAATATAGTCGTTCGAATCTTGGGCCGAGTCAGCGCATGAGGGTCCTAAGTTGTCGCCCGAGAACTCGGTTGACTCACTGACGGTCAAGGGAAAAGGCCCAAAAATCTCCGAATCGGGAGTGGCGACACAATCGCCATCGCCCCCACTGTCATAGTTGTCGTCGGGAAGCTTGGCAAGAATTGGATCGACGAAATTCGGGTCCGGCTCCATACATGACCCTGCTGAGGCTGCCAGCGCTACGACCAGAAGCGGCACATTTGTTCTCTTGACGCTATTTTGCAGTCTCAAGCTCATTGTGAGGATGATTCATCCATCGCCCACCCATCGATTTTTCTTGAACTTCCGGTGAACGACCTCGTCACTCGGCACGTTTCGGGACTCAATTGGGCGATTTTTTTCCGCTTTAGGTATGTGGGACATCAAGACGGAACGGTTCGTCTATTAAGATACAGAGTTTTGGGGCGATGGTGTGGGTGAGTCTTGAGTATGACGACCCCCCTCCCGTCCACCGCGGAAAAACCGTCGATTGCACCCTCGGAGGCGATTTTAACATCCCGCGACCCGATGGACATCTGGGTTGTGCTCCTGGCACCAAAGGCGATGAGACGAGCGATCGTGCCGCTGCTGGAGGCCCTGGCACGTTCTGATGTGCCAACGAGGGTCGTCACAGGAATGGAAAGCCCACTCGGAAAGGAGCTGTTCATAGACAGTCTCGAAGAGCGCCAAGATCCGACGGTTTTCGTTCTTTGTGGATTCGATCTTTTCAGTGCCAAGGAATTGAGCGTGTTTCGAGATGGGTTCAAGGCGACTTCACGTCGATGCCAGAGATTTTTGGAGCTGGAGTTCATGCCCGATACGGCGATCGAGGGGCTGCCGCGCGTCATGTCGATGGTTGACGATATGCGCAGTGCCGATTCAATTCGCGCGTTCGCTAGTTCTCAGAGCGATTTGAGTTTCTCAGAAGAAGCCAGCTCCAGCTCCAGCTCCACACAGCACCCTGCGGCCAATTCATTGGGTGTATCCGATCTTCAATCCATTGAGCGAAGCGCCGAAATCATGCTCGGCGCCGGGCTTGATCCAACACCTACGGCCCCTCCCCATTTTGGGAGGATCGCCCTATTCGCACTGTTCGGACTCTTGGCCACGGCCCTGGCGCTGACCCATGCTTGGCGTACTGAGCGGGACGAATTGCTCGAAACTGTTCATGTCCCGACCCGCACGGTTCGTCCTCGTATGATGGTGCCTCATGAACCTTCGGAGTCTGGAAAACATGAAGACAGGATGGCCGTGGACCCGTCGAAGATCCGAGTCCTTGGTTCACTTTGGATTGCCCGAAAAACCCCGGGCGAACGCTCTCATCGTGCATCCGTGGCCTATTGCCGAGGGATATGGTTGGGGAACCACAGCGATTGGCGGCTAGCAACCCGCACGGAGCTCGAGGTCTTGAACCGAAAAAAGCATCGAAAGTTGCTCCCTAGCGGACCGATATGGAGCCGCACGCGTGGCGCGGGTCGGACCGATGCCTCGTGGTACTTGCCCGCCGACCGTGCGCGCCTGAGGACCCGTACGAACAAACGACGCGCGAGGGCGCTTTGTGTCCGTGCTTCCTCGGCCGCGAAGTCCTCCCCTTAGGGGGCAAAAGTCTCGTTGACGTTCAAGGAAGGCTTGCGAAGTGTCGCAACTGCATTCACAATCCGGCCCCGCACCCGTAGCTCAGTCGGATAGAGCACAGGTTTCCTAAACCTGGGGTCGCAGGTTCGATTCCTGCCGGGTGCACCCTCCCCCCCCTCCCCGGGCAGCCAGCGCTCGCCTTTCAGACTGCGCATTTGACACCGCCAAGCGAAGAAGCGGGACCGTGGTTGACGCCCGCACTTGGCGCGCTGGCGTGGTGGTTCGTTCTGCGTGGTCAGCTGACGCTGGATTCAGAAGAGGCCTTCACGGGCATCCTGTTCTTGGGCGGGCCGCTCCTGTTGGTGATGGGGATACACCACCGTCTCGGGGGATATGTGCATGCGCGGCGACGACAGCTGCGTCTTTCGCTGCCCATCGGGGCTCGGGACCACTTCGTTGACGCGTTACCGACCACGAGGCGCGGGCTGATCTATTCAACTGCGTTTGGCTTGGCGGCAATATTCGCGGCCGAGGGGTCCCTCGGGGGTGGTTTCTGGTTCGCTCTAAGTTGGCTATGGCTGTGCATCTTCGCATGGCTCGTTGAACCCGCGGTTGGTGCGGCCGGAGCCTATGGTGGGCGGCGGTTCAGCCATGATCATGCCGCCGCGCAGATTCAGCGTTCGCTGAGCGGTGGGTGGACGTCTCCTGAAGCCGTTGTTCATCTCTATGGCCCTGGGTTGGGCATCGTCGTCTGCACGTTCTTGGCGATGCCCGGTCAGATTGTGTGGGAGTACCACCTCAACGGTCACGTGGCGTCCCTCCCGATGGTCATCGCCGCCCTACTCCCGCTTCTCGTGGCGATCGGTCTAAGGGTCATGGCGTCGAGGATGTATGAAGTGGGTGTATGGGAGGCGGTTCCCTGGCTAGAGGAGGCGATCCGTACCCTCGCAGGACCTCCGCGCCCGGAGCGACAGCCCCGCTGGATCGCATTTTTCGCTCGGGACCCTGCGATACAAATTTGTTGGCTTCAGTTCTCACGGCTCACGACTGGGACTGCCGCCCGTTTGGCGATCGTCGTCTCGTTCACCGTGTACCTCGGCTTTCGCTCCGAGCCCCCTACAAGCGTGAGCATCGGTATTGGTGTCGGGATTAGCGTCTTTTGGCTGTTGCCGCTGCGAACGCTGAGAAACCAGGAACGTTTACGTTCCGTTCTGTGCGCAGCCCTCCCTGTCCGATCGATGGCACGCTCCGGGCGTACGTCGATCGTGTTCCCCTATCTCTTGCTGCCCCCCATTGTTCTTGCAAGTGTAGCTCTCGTGCGGTGGACACTCGCATGACAGATTCTTCACCACTGAGGGTTCGCGGATTAGGGAAGCAATTTTCTCGTGTCCCGGTATTCACAGACTGGGATCTCGATCTCGGACCTGGAGAAGCGCTCGCCCTGCGAGGCCGAAACGGCGCCGGAAAGTCCACGTTGATCGGATGCATCTGCGGGACCGTGATCCCTGATTCAGGGACGGTCGAAATAGGGGGGCACAACCTCGTTCTTGCCCCGCTCAGAGCGCGTGCAGCGTTGCGCTATCTTCCTCAGGAGGTGGAGTTTCCAGCCGGGATCACCGGGCGAGAACTGCTCATTTTCTATGCGCAGGTGTTTAATCACCCCGACGGAATTGACACAGCGATTCGGCTCGCTGCCCTCGGGGAGGCGATTGACCATCTTTCGACAACTTACAGCGTTGGGATGAGGCGTCGCCTAGCCTTCGCGGGGCTGACCCTCGGCAAGGCAGAACTCTATGTACTCGACGAGCCCTTTGCGGGCCTCGATGCTGAGTCGCGTCAACGATACCAACGTTGGCTGCATGAAGCACAAAGAGGCGGGGCTGGTATCCTGCTCGCTGCCCATGAGCAGGAGCAGGAGCTTCTCGAACTTCTGGCCGCCCGATCCGTAAATCTCGAAGATCGAAGCTAGCTCAATAACGCACAAGCGTATCGATACGGTATTCGCCGAGGCTCGCGCGTCCATTTAAAAAAGTGAGCTCGACCATAAACAGGCAGCCGAGTAGCCGTCCGCCCAGAGACTCTATCAAGGTGATGCCCGCACTGGCGGTGCCTCCGGTCGCCAAAAGGTCATCGACCAAGAGAACCCCTTGCCCACGGGCGATGGCATCTCTATGCAGTTGGACCGTGTTTGTCCCGTATTCGAGGGCATAAGCTTGCTCGACGGTCTCGGCCGGCAGCTTGCCAGGCTTGCGCATCGGTGCGAACGCAGCCCCTATTGCCGACGCGAGGGAGGGCCCGAACAAAAAACCACGCGCCTCAATTCCAACGACGACGTCGATGCTGCCGCGAAGGTCCTCAACGGCCTCGAGATGAAGGTCTTGGCAGTGCTTCAGGAGTACGGGGTCACCGAGGACTGGGGTGATATCCTTGAAACGAATTCCCGGTCGTGGAAAATCAGGGATTTCGCGGATCGCCGCTTCGATTTGAGTCAGTCGGGGAACGCTCATGATATCAATTTCGTCCATGTACACACACCGGAGTCGTCGGTGACGTCCATGCTCAACGGCGTGAGTGATGCGACCCCCTGACGAATGGTGTGGGTGTCATCGCCTACGCGATCATTCGCATGCGCGAGGTCGGGTGGACCGCCGATCCAGTAGTAACTCTTGCCCTGCAAGTCCGCGCGATGCTCAACTTGCTCTCGGTATCGTCTCTGACCGAGTCGCGTGATGTGGATTTCGCCGTCCGGCTGGGCGACCGCGGGCACGTTTAGGTTCAAGAGTTCACGCGCTCCTTTGGCATGCCGTTCGAGGATCCGCGGCACGAGACGACGAATCGCAGACCCCGCCACTGCGGGGTCTGCACCGGCTTCAACAGAGACGCCCAGGCCGGTTGCGCCTCGAAACACCCCTTCTCGTGCTGCGCCGATCGTGCCCGAATAGAAAACATCAGACCCGAGATTGTAGCCCGCGTTAATTCCCGAGAGCACCAGGGTCGGCGGTCGTGGGCACAGATGTAGTGCTGCCAGGTACACACAGTCGACGGGGGTCCCGCTTACGGAATAGACACCTTCACTGTGCCGATCAGCCCGTAACGCAGATCGGAGGCTGATCGCGTGGCTCATACCGCTGCGCTCGTCGGCAGGGGCGCAAACGAGAACCTCGCCAAATTCCGCGGCGACCGCGGCGAGGACTTCAATGCCGGGAGCGCGAAAGCCGTCATCGTTGCTGACGAGAATCATGGGCGCGATCACCAGCGCGGCTTACCACGAAGGTCGCCTGTCTTCGACCCGGAGGTGCCCTACTTTACCCCGCGGCATTTCGTGTTCAGGGCTCTCGCGCTCGAGCGAGGGGCGAGCGTCAGGCGCGTCCCATGGACTAGACACGCCCCAAGAGACCGTCGTTGGCCGGATTGGGGGTCGGGTGCAGGGATATCACAACAATCTTCACGGCATCTTGCTCCTGGTCCACAGAGCGGTCTCGAGGGGGCGAACGGGCCTGAATCGGTTCGGACAATTGTCTGCGGTATCGTGCGCCGAATTCTTGTCGTGCTTCAAGAGACGGCCGATGTATTCCGCGTCTGCAGGGGATCGGAGTTTCACTTGCAACGATCAGAGCGACACGATTCGTCGCGAATTCGGCGATTGACACGCTCACCCTGTGCTGGCTAGGAGTTCTCTGAACCACTTATGACCGGGGTCTTCGCTGTGCCGGCGAAGCCAGATCAGAGACAATGAAAGTGGTGCGATTTCGATCGGTATGGCCACTCGGCGAAACCCGTGCGCTTGGATGAAAGGAGCGACTGAGCTCAACGGGGCCGTCAGGACTAAATCGGAGTTCGCTACGATGAGCGGCGCCATTAGGAAAGACGGTACCCGGAAGATCACGCGGCGGCTAAGTCCGTGCTTGGCGAGGGCTTCGTCGACCCAGCCCGCGCCGCCTCCAGTTGGACTGATGAGAACGTGGTCAAGCTTCGCGTAGGTTTCAAGGTCGAACTGGTGGTCCCGATGAGGGGGTTCGCCTCTCACCACGCATACAAATTCTTCGTCGCGCCAAGGCTCTTGCTCGATGGACTTAGCATGATCGAGCGGCGGTCCGATCACCGCATCGATATCGCCACGTTCGAGCGATTCAAGCAGCGAGTGCATCCCGATCGGCCGGAACGTGAGGCGAAAATTTGGAGCGACTTTGGCGATCTTGGGAGCCAACTGTGTGGCCACGCGCACCGCGATGAAATCAGCGGTGGCGAGGCGAAACTCCCGGCGGCTGGTGAGCGGATCGAAACTGGAGTCGTCTTCGAGAGCGTGTTCGAGGTCCAGCAGGGCTCGGCGAAGTGGCCCGCTAAGTCGCTCGGCACGCTCGGACAGCACCATACCATCACGGCTTCGAACCAATAGTGGATCACCGAAGAGGCCGCGCAGTCCGGAGAGAGAGTGACTCAACGCAGATTGAGACACTCCAATCTGTTTGGCCGCTCGTGTCACGCTGCCTTCGGCCAGCAAGGTGTCAAGGGCCAAAAGTTGGTTGAGATTCACCGAAGAGAGCTTTCGGGTGGCCATGCCACGCATCATACGCTCATGAGCTGCCACACAGGTCAGTCATGCGAACATCTCATTGGTCAAGTCAGAAGCTTGAATACACGCTACGGACATGCACACCAGATACACGGTTCTTTTGGCGCTCGGCCTCGCGGCGTGCGGCCCGAGCACAGAAAACGGGACACTAGACGCTACGGAGAGCGATGAATCTAGTTCTGCGACTGGAGAGATGGGAGATGGGAGACGGAGACGGAGACGGAGACGGTGACGCGCCGGCTCCGTTTACGATTGAGCTCGTTTCGGGCGGGTTTGCTCAACCTGAGAGTGCGCACTTTAATGCAGCAACGGTGACGTGGTTTGTTTCGAACGTCGCCGGTGAGAGCGGAGATCCCGACGGAGTCGGCTGGATCACGAGGGTCGGTCGCGACGCGACGATTATCGACGAACAGTGGGTCAGCGGCCTGGACTCCCCCGCCGGCGTGACCAGTGACGACAACCCGGCTGTACGTCGCTGATATCAACCGAATCCACGTATACGACATCGAGAGTGCCGCGGAGGTCGATACGCTGGCCGTCGAAACCGCGGTCTTTCTCAATGACCTGGCGTTCGGCCCGGATGGAACTTTGTACGCGTCCGACTCTTTTGGCCAATCGGTGTACGCGCTAGCCCCCGACAGTGACCCGGTGATCGTCGTCCAGGATAACGTCCTGGACGTTCCCAACGGCTTGTTGTGGCGCGATGATCGGCTACTTGTGGGCTCCATCGGATCGTTCACCGATTTCGAGGCGGACGCTCCCCTTCACTGGCTCGACGTGGCCACGGGAACTCTGGACGTCGTGCCCGACGTGCGCGGTAAATTTGATGGCCTGGTTAACGTCGATCAGGGGGGCTGGATGACCGATTTTCGCGGGCAACTGATCTGGCTGCAGGACGAGGAGGCCAACCCGTACGACCTGATCGAGTATGGATTGATGAGTTCGGCCGATCTCGGCTACGATCCCGGTGACTCCACCCTGGTCGTCCCGGACCTGATCGGAAACCAGCTGGCATTTGTTCGTCTTCAGCCCTGAAACCGACGAGTTCGCTTCTGTCTTTGGATGACCCCGGGATGACGGATGTTCAAGCCAGCGACAATCAACAGAAGAGTCGAGTCACATGTGGGCATCGCACACATGTGGCTCGACTGATTGGTGAGGGGAACGCGATGGCTTTCACGACAACAACGATCAGATTCATGGCTGAGCCTGGATCGTAGGAACCTCTGAATGTCGAGCGAACCAAAGAAGAGGGCAGCTAAGTAACCCTTAGCTGCCCTCTCCGTTGTCGGGGCGAAAGGATTCGAACCTTCGGCCCCTTGACCCCCAGTCAAGTGCGCTACCAGACTGCGCTACGCCCCGAAACGGACGCCGTATATACCGATTTGAGTCGAAAGGAGCAAGTGGATTGCCGGGAAATTCAACTTCCGGGATGGGAGCGGCCCGCAGTGGCGATTAGCTCTTGTGCACGTCACGCTCGGGGCGATCGAGCAAGGGTTGACGGCCCCCACTCGACTCTATGTTTCCGGCCAAGAGGGCACGGGCCCCGCCGCGCGCCCGTAAGTAGGCCGCCGGATCTGCGCTCAAGGTACTTGACTCTTCGTCGGCACGGAGAAGGTTTGCCAACGAATTAATCTGCTCCCGCACGTGAGTGTAAGATTGTCTCACGAGGTATGCGCCACTGGGCGGGGCCTTCTCAAGATCGGCGCTTCCCTTCTCAAGCACCTGCCGGGCTCCGGCTATCGTAAACTTGCGGGTATACAGAAGGTGCTTGATCTTGAGCAGTATCTCGACGTCTTTTCGCCGATAGACTCGCTGGTGGGACCTCGACTTCTGCGGTCGAATTGCGCGAAATTCGTTTTCCCAGTAGCGCAGAACATAGGCCGCGACATCGACGATCTCAGCGACCTCTCCGATTTTGAAATAAAGCTTGTCGGAACCTAGATCCAGGTCATCTTGGTCCCTCGCTCTTGAGTTTCGCGACGCACGTGTGCGTGAAGACTTGGTTGAGGCTGTATCGGAGGCGGCCATGGCTTGAGAAAACTCAATCTTCGTTGAGGGCCGACTTGAGCACATTGCTCGGCTTGAAGGTGAGCACACGGCGCGCTTCGATCATGATCTCTTGACCAGTTTGTGGATTGCGACCAGGTCGCGGCATTTTTTCACGTACAACGAAATTTCCGAAGCCGGCAATCTTAATTTTTTCGCCGCGTTCCAGAACTTCTTTCATTGTATCAAAGACCTCATCGACCAGGTCGGCGGCTTCCTTCTTGGAAAATCCGCCCACGTGATCACAAACCCTATCGACGATGTCGGCCTTCGTCATTCCAGAAGATGCTTGCCCACTTGGCTACGCTGATCAAGTTGCCGGTACAAACGATCCGAAGAATGTCCGGCCCGTCTCTGTCCCGGGTGAAACCATGTTCTGAGGACAGATAGGAATCGCGCAGCGTGCGGAGTTAGCGAGCGTGAACATCGACGGCGATTTCGTTGAGGCTCTCGCATGCTCGCATGACGATGGCATCGTGGATCGGTTGGACCTCGGTGTCTTTGACGCTGCGGTCCTGGGACCGATAGTGGATCCGCAGGAGCAACGACTTCCGTCCATCCTTGACTCCCTTGCCACGATAGTCTTCGACGATCGATATCGTCTCTCGCGTCGCGTCGAGAGCGGTGAGCTCAAGCGCAGTCGTATTCGATTTTTCCGTCGCTAGCACGACGACAGCGGCGGATCTTAGGTGATCAACCACGACGGACGCAGCGATCTCTCGGGGTAGATCTAGAGCGATGTCGCGAGAGCTTGAAGGGAACTTTGCTATCGCCTGGTACTGATGGCGCTCGGGGACTGGAATGATGTCGAGCGAAATCTCTCCGTAGGCGACGGTAACGTTTTCAGAAAATTCCCAATCACCAAGAACATCGGGATGCACTCGGCCCACTACCCCCACCTGAAGATCTTCGATCCACAGACCAATCTGAATGCCCGGGTGCAGATAGGTCACCGCTGTCGCCGGTCGCGCACGCGCGCGGTAGCCCAGTCTTGCCAGAACCGATAATAGCCGCTCGACCGTGACACGAACATCGCGGTCGGGGTCTCGATCGTCCATCCGCGGGTGCCCTGCCGACACGACCGCAACCATCTTTTGCTCTTGGGGCAAAGCTTCGTTTTTCGTGAAGTCGGCTGCCCATGCGTAGGTGCGAGCGACTTCACAGAGATCGACCCCTCGCCCGTGACGTGCCAGGTTTAGAGCGGCCGCCTCAAGCATGCGCGGCATCATATGCGTACGCATCACCGCCGCTTTTCGAGACATCGGATTCAGCAGATGAACAATCCTGTCTGCACTCACGACCCCCGAAAAGTGCAGTAGCTGCCGTTCTTCGGTGAACGCGTAGGTCATGATCTCGTGAAAACATTCCGCGCGGAGGGCCACAAGCCACGCCGAAGATTCCCCGTGTGCCAGACGATCTTCACAGGGATCGATGGGCTGGCGGGCCACGTAGACTGCGGGGAGGTCCTTGAGACCATGGACGCGCATGATCTCCTCGATAAGATCAACCTCGAGCGTGAGGTCTGGACGATGGGTGGGCGGACGGCAGCTCCAGATATCTCCTGACGTGGGCACGGTGACGTCGATACCGAGCCGGATCAAAATTTCTTCACACCGCTCTGGCGACACTTTCATGCCGAGCAACGCTTCGACTTGGGTGGGTCGAAACTCGATTTCGGGAATCGAAGGCCGCGTTCCTATTCGTTCGGCTCGTGCAACGAGTCTTCCTCCTGTGAGATCGATCAAGAGAGAAAGAGCCCGTCTTTGGGCAACTTCAAGCACCGCGCCATGATCGACTCCTCGTTCGAAACGGTGGCTTGAGTCCGATTTTAGCGAGAGCCGCTTGGCGCTGGAACGTACGGTGGCGGGGGCAAACCAAGCAACCTCCAACAACAGTCTGGTCGTCGTGTCGTCGACGCTAGAATCGCTCCCGCCCATCACGCCCGCAAGGGCCTGAGGTTTTTTCGCGTCTGCAATCACCAGGTCCGAAGTCCCTAACGAGAGCAGAGATCCATCAAGGGCGGTCATCGATTCACCTTCTGTGGCGAGACGAACGACGACGCGACCTCCGTCGAGTTTGTCTCGATCGAAGGCATGACTGGGCTGCCCAGTCTCCATGAGCACAAGGTTTGTTGCATCAACCACGTTGTTGATCGCTCGGAGGCCGACCCGGTGAAGACGAACGCGGATCTCGATGGGCGATGGACCCACGGTCACACCATCGAGAGCGCATGCGATATACCGTCCGCAATAGACATCTGCGGCTAGATCCAATGAAATAAGGCCGTCTGAAGTTTCGCACTCGGGTGCTGGGGATGCGAAGACCAGGGACTGCTTTCTTCCCAACTTCGCCGCCAAGTCGCGGGCAACGCCGAGATGCCCGAGCGCGTCGGGACGGTTGGGGGTTACACCAATCTCAAGAACCGTATCGCTGATTTGTGGAATGAGGTCCGTGAGTGGTGTCCCGACGGGCGCAGAGCGATTAAGAATCAGTATGCCATCGGCATCGTTGCCGATATCCATCTCGGACTCAGAGCAGATCATTCCGCTCGATTCGATGCCGCGAATCACCCGATCTCCGATCGCAAATTCGCCCGGGAGCATGGTTCCCGCGGGGGCAAAGGCAATTTTTCCACCAAGATCGGGAAGATTCGAAGCGCCGCAAACGACCTGTACCGTTGTGTTCCCGTCGTGGAGTTGCACGATGTTGAGACGGTCGGCTTTTGGGTGGGGATCGATGGAACGAACTTCGGCGACGATCACTCCTTTGAGGCAAAAATGACGTGTATCCTCAACCTCAAGGCCGAGCGTCGTGAGTGCTTCTTGCATGGTGAGATCGTCGATAGCATCGCCATCGATCATCTCGTTGATCCAGGAAACGGATATCAACATGGGAACTGCTCCAAGACTCGAAGATCGTTTTCAAAAAAGAGCCGAAGCTCGGGGACGCGATATCGGAGCATGGCCATCCGATCGATGCCGAAGCCAAATGCCCAGCCGCTGACTTGACGAGGATCATAGCCCACAGCCTCAAAAACTCTTGGATGAACCATTCCTGAGCCACCGATCTCTAGCCACGTCGTGTTCTTGCAGACTCCACAGGAGGCGGATTTTTTTCCTGTGCAAAATGGGCACTGGATATCGAATTCGGCTCCGGGTTCAACAAAAGGAAAATACGAAGGCCGAAAACGGACCGCGAGATCCGCTTCAAAAAACTCACGGATGAAGTGCAGCAACGTGGCCTTGAGATCCGCCATCGTCACACGACTGTCCACATACAAGCCCTCGATCTGGTTGAACATTGGGCTGTGGGTCGGGTCGTCATCTCGCCGGAATACGGCCCCAGGACAGATAATTCGCACAGGGGGTCGGCGCTCCAACATCGTTCGGATCTGGACCGGCGATGTGTGTGTGCGCAGGACCAAGGGAGTCTCCTGTGAGCGACTTCCCTCCCTCCCCTGGATGAAAAACGTGTCCTGCATATCGCGTGCGGGGTGATCCGACAGGATATTGAGCTTGTCGAAGTTGTAGAGCTGGTGCTCGATATGGGGGCCATCCTCGATCGAGAAACCCATCGCTTGAAAGATCGACTCGAGCCGGAGGCGGGTCTGTGTAATCGGATGCAAACTACCGACGCCGGGAGTCTCGACAACAAAGCTCAGGTCAGCGGTTCGAGCGAGTTCCGCGGTCCGCCGGAGCTCTTTGAGCGCCGTACGACGCATCTCGAGGGCCTCTTCGATCGCTGCCTTTGTCGCATTGAAAGCCTGGCCCGCAGCCTTGCGTTGATCCGGCGAGAGCTTTCCCATCTGCCGACGCAGGAGACTGATGCTGCCCTTCTTTCCCAAAAATCGAATTTGGAGTTCGTAGAGCGCTTCCGCGTCGTGGATCTTGTCCACCGCCTCGTTAAACACCATCAGCTCGCCAGCAAGCTGGTCTTTCAGTTCATCAAGCATGTCAGATATCTTTTCGAGCACATTTTACATCGACCTGAAACCACGAAAAAAGGAACTCATCAAAGCAGAAGCTTCGGAGTTCCCATGTTGCTATTGGCAGCATTCTCGATCGAGTAGCCTTCTGAAGGCCCCCTCGGAAGACGGCTTCCGACTTCCGGAAGCCGTGGTTGGCTAGAGAGCCGCGCGCGCGGTCTCTAGGACCTTTGCAAACCCCGAGGGATCTACAATTGCGAGGTCTGAGAGGACCTTGCGATCAAGTTCGATACCTGCCTTGCGACATCCTTCGATCAAACGGCTGTAGCTCATGCCATGGAGCCGAGCTGCTGCGTTGACTCGAACGACCCACAAGCGACGCATGAGACGTTTCTTCTGTTTACGCCCGGTGTAGGCGTGCATCCAAGCATGGTGCACAGCCTCGGCCGCTCGCCGAAACATTGTACGTCGCCCACCCCGAAAGCCGCTTGCGGCCTTCAAGATTCGATTCCGTCGACGACGGGCTTTAAATCCTCGTTTTGCGCGTGGCATAACTTACTTCCGTCCGTACGGTAGCAGCGCTTTAATGCGCTTCTGATCCGGCTCTGACGCGATCGTCGTCCCTCGAAGCTTCCGAATTCGGTCCGGTCGTTTCTTCGTAAGGATGTGGTTCTTGTGCGAGTGGTTTCGCTTCGCTTTGCCGGTAGCTGTGAAACGAAAACGTTTCTTGGCACCGCTATGTGATTTCATCTTCGGCATGGTGGAACCTTGTTCCTCGCTATCGATCCTGACTCAATATGTCCGGGTCGTAGGCGATGGGCTGCGAGGGCGACATATGTAACTGAATGCCTGCACGGGGGCAAGGGGCCCACGGCGTCCTCATGGAGGGAAAAAAAACGGAGATGGATATGTGCGCAAAAGGCACACATATCCATCTTCACATGCAGAGCTAGGGCGTACTCGGCTCAGGATCCGCTGTAGAGGTCGTTGGACTCGACTCATCCCCATCGACGGCTTCGACGGGATTTGCGTCTTCCTCACTCTTCTGAGCCTCATCACGGTCGCGGCGATCTTTTTCTCGACCTTTGCTGCGAACGCGCGGCGCAGGATCTTCGGGCGGCGGTGGCGGTGGTGCGTTGACTCGCAGCTTCGGTGCGAGGATCATGTTCATTCGACTGCCTTCGAGGGAAACCATTTGCGCGACCGTCGCCAAGTCGGCGACGGCTTTACAAACTCGCTCTAGGACAGCGCGGCCGGTCTCAGGATGTGTCACCTCTCGGCCCCGAAACTGAACGAGCAACCGAACCTTGTGCCCTTCTTCGAGGAAACGACGCGCGTGTTTGACCTTGAAATCAAAGTCATGCGTGTGCGTCTTCGGTCGGAACTTGACCTCCTTCAACTCCTGTTTGGTCCGGGATTTCTTCGTATCGCGCTCGCGCTTTGCGGTCTCGTACTTGAACTTCCCGTAGTCGAGAATTTTACAAACAGGCGGGTTGGTCTTCGGATTCACCTCGACCAGCTGGAGCCCCTTCTCATGCGCGCGTGAAATGGCATCCTGGGTCTGCATGATCCCAAGCTGCGCACCGTCTGCGTCGATGACTCTGACTTCTCTGACGCGAATGCGTCGATCTACCCGGTGTGTCTCCTTGCGGGGAGCTGGTCTGGCTCGTTTGCGTGCTATCGTCCTATCTCCTTGTTCCCGCCGATTCTTGAGCGGTTGGTTTGTGTGATTTCATTGACCAGCGACGCCGAGGATTAATCGGAGACGATCCAATGAAATTGGTGCAGAAAATTGAATGCGATCCAGCTCCCCTCGGGGAGCGGTTCGAGCTCGCTGTTGCGAGCTTGGCTGAGCCCGTGCCGATCGATGTGAAGAAGCTGTTCTCGACCGTGAAACGGCTAGGATCAAGCCGCGTCACGGGGATGTCGCGCCCTGATCGCAGCCCGCTTCGTTCAACACAGACGCCAGACGACTCCACGACCCACACAACGGGCTCCGAAGATCGGACCTGTTGCGAAGTTTTGTAGAGCATCTACGTAAGGTGTTTGTTCGCATGGAGAGAAGCAATCGCGGCGATGGTAACAGCCGCGTCCCACCTGTCAACGTGCGTATGACGACCTCCCTACTTCCGAGACTGGGAGGTCGTCCTTTGCAGTAGGGCCGGGCGGCTTTGAACCGCCGACTTCCACCGTGTCAAGGTGGCGCTCTACCCCTGAGCTACGGCCCTATGTCCGATCCTTGAAATCGGGCCGGCTAGGTAGCGCGCAGCGAAGCCTACGTCAAGGCCCCGAGGCGTGGTGTAGGGCGAGTGTTTTGTCCCCCGCGTGGCCCCAGCACAGCGATGGCCGCGGCGCTCAAGAGCCGTAGAGGCGGTCTATCTCGGTCGAAAAATGGGCGAGTACCGCAGCGCGGCGTACTTTGTCTGTGGGTGTAACTTCCCCCTCTGCGGCCGAAAACGGCCGCAGAGGGATATGGAAACGGCGGACCGACTCATGTGGGGCGAGTGAGCGATTCATATGGGCCACTCGCTGACCCAGCAGCTCTCTGATTCGAGGGTGACGTGACAACTCCGCATAGTCCCGACACCCCAAATTTTCAGTCTCCGAGACCTCCATCATCGCTTCAGCATCGAGATTAATAAGGGCAACCAAGTAGGGCCGCGTATCTCCAAGGACGAGTACATGAGCGATCCCCTCGATCGCGCGCAACCGACCTTCCACCTTGATCGGCGCGATATTCTTGCCGCCGGCCGTGATGATGATGTCCTTTTTTCTCCCCGTAATCGTTAGGAACCCATCACAGATCTCTCCGACGTCTCCACTGTGCAACCACCCCCGAGGGTCGAGCGCCTCTGCGCTGTGTGCGGCAAGCCCATAGTAGCCGCGCATCACGTTGTGACCGCGTAGCAGCACTTCGCCGTCGTCCGCGATCAATATCTCGCAACCGGGGAGCGCAGGCCCCACGGTGCCAAAACGATAGCGATCCGGCCGATTCACGTGGGTCGCACCGGAAGTCTCGGTGAGTCCGTAGCCTTCGAGCAGCAGGATCCCGCTTGCGTGAAAGAACTCCGTCAGCTCTCGTGAAAGAGGCGCCGCTCCCGAGATGAAGAATCTTAGCCGTCCGCCGAGCGCTTGACGAAGGGGTCGAAACACCAGCTTGTCGGCGATTTTCTGCTTCGCGGCCAAGAGAGCAGGGACAGGCTCGCCTCGCTGTCGCAAGCGGCTGACCTGTTCCCCTACAGCCCGTGCGGAGCGAACGATCCGACGACGGAGCACCCCTAATTTCCCAGCCAAAATCTGTTCACGAATTTTCTCGTACATGCGCGGTACGCCGCCGACGTAGGTCGGGGCGATTTCTTGTAGGTCTGCTGCTAGGCGGCTCGGACCGGATCCGAATGCGGTCACCGCTCCACTTTCTACGGCCGCCCACACCATGTGGCGCGCAAAGATGTGGGCCATCGGGAGCACGACCAGGTGTTCGTCCGTACGGTCGGTCGCAATGCAATTTTTGAGCGCCCAAGCCTCATAGACGACATTTTTGTGGGTGAGCACGACCCCTTTGGGCGTTCCGGTCGTGCCGGATGTGTACACGATCGAGAATATGCTCTCCAAGCTCAGTTCCGTTGGATCCGAACACTGTGAAGGATGATTTCCAGCGTCCGAGATCGCTCGCGCCCCGATCTTGACCAGGGAAGCCAAACTCAGTCGCCGTAAGTCTTTGCGCTTCGGATCGGACGGATCTATCTCGCAAATATTTTCTAGTGTCGCGGAAAGCGGCGCCCGATGGAGGAGCTTCAGCAGCTCGGGCGTTGGCAGCCCTTTTCCCGTGATTAGCGCGCGCGCGCCGGAGTCCTCAAGAATAAATGCAGCATCCTCGGCGCTCACAGTCGTGTAAATCGGTACTGAAACCGCGCCCGCCCATGCAATTGCGAGGTCGCATACGGCCCAGTCGCGGCAGCTTTCCGCCATGATAGCGATTCGATCGCCAGGTCTAATTCCCAGTTTCTCGCGCAGACCGGCAGCCATTGCTTGCGAGCGAGCTTCCCACTCGCGCCACGTCCAACTGCGCCAGGTCGCCCCTTCCTTAAACCGGAGCGCCGTGAGTTCGGGGGTCGCGGCAGCACGTGCGCGGAACATGGCGACGACATTGGGGTAGTTGAGGCCCTCAGCCGGGCGGGGAACAAATCTGCTCATAACGAGTATTGTTGGGGCGACGAGTGCGCGTAGTACCGGCCTTGCGTCGCCGACACGGCCTTGAGGGGGCGCGACCGTACCTACGCCCACAGAGAACCGCCACCTTCAGAGCGTTGTGCGAGTTTTCCGCTGTCCTCGCAATGGGCAGCAAAGGACCGCTCTTGGGTACAGTTTGGGTCAAAAAACCGGTCCCCCTTGCGTCTTCCTCGCCACGAAGCGAACAAGCGGTGGACGTGGTCCGCATTTCGACGGACCATCACAGCGGAGTCCGTCCTTGAGACGATCGCTCTGTGATTCTTCCATGCCAAGCCTCGCAGGCCACACGATCGGCAAGTACGACGTGATCGAAGAAGTCGGTCACGGCGGTATGGCCGTGGTCTATCGTGGCCACGATCGGGTGCTCGATCGCGATGTGGCGGTCAAAGTGCTGCATCCGCACTTGGCGGATCGAGAGGAATCACGGGAGCGGCTGCGTCGGGAGGCCTTGACCGTCGCCAAGCTGCAGCACGACAATATCGTTGAGATCTATGACTACTCGGGCGAATCCGCTGACGAGAGCTACATCGTCACGGAGTTTATCCACGGGCGCACTCTGCGAGAGTGGATCGACACCGAGTGGCAGCCCCATCCACTCATCGCGGCCCTGATCATCCACCGACTGTGTCTGGCGCTTGTCCACGCACATGCCTTTGGGGTTGTCCATCGTGATATCAAGCCTGAAAACGTGATGATTCGCCGCGATGGGTGCTTGAAACTCATGGACTTTGGGATCGCCCAGATCCTCGACCATCAAAAACTAACGATGACGGGCCAACTGCTCGGGAGTCCATCCTATATGGCGCCCGAGTTGATCAGCGGAAAACCGGTCGACGCCCGGACCGACCTCTTCGCGGTTGGGATCATGCTTTACCAGCTGTCGACCGGCACACTCCCCTTCGCTGGACGCAACCCGCACGAGGTGCTGAATCGCATTGCGGATGCGCAATACACTCGCCCCTCCGAGATTTGCCCGCGCGTCGACGAAGAGCTCGAGTCGATCATTGAAAAGGCGCTTGCCCGCAATCCGAGCGAGCGTTTCCAGACGGCGCGGGCGTTTGCCCGCGAGTTGGATGACTATCTGGGTCGAGTTGACTTTGAACCGAGCGAGACGGCAATTCGGAAGTATTTCGACGCGCCTGAGAGTTTCGTCGACGAACTCGACAAGCAAACCTGCAAAATATTGCTGGATCAGGCAGAGAGCATCGCACGAGATGGACGCAGTGCGCGCTCGCTACGAATTTTAAGCCGAGTTCTCGAGCTCGACCCTGACAACTCAAGGGCGCGATCGATGCTCGATCGCGCCCGGATTCGTGGCCAAAGAATGCGGCAATTGTTGTTTGGGGGCGCTTCGCTGGCGGTTGTGGGTTTGGTCGCGGCGGGATGGATCATGATGCGGGACCCGAGCCACGAAACCGAAGGCGCCCTCGCTGCGCATGCGAAGAAGCTTCCAGCGCACACTCAGAGCCCCGACTTGATGCTCGAAGCAACCCCCGAGGACACCGCGGTCCCGATTGCGATAGCACCCGTCAGCGCCCGAGCCCCAAACGATGAGGCCGAGACCTCTCGAGGTTCTACACGCTCGCCCAAAAAAATGGTTGCGAGGACCGAGACGCTACGGAGACGCGGCCTGAAGACCGAGGCATCCTCGGTGAGACGCCGCCCTCATCTCCCCGCTCGGTCGAGACTGCGCAAGTGCGCGATCAAAGTTGAGGACCTTCCTCTAGCCCTTGGTCGTCACCATCGGATCTCTGTCGCCGGGCAGCCCGATCAGACTCTCGATAGCGATCTCACCACGGACTTGACCGTGATTGAACCAACTCGTGTGCGACTGGTGGGAAAGCGCTACGGCGGCAGTCTCCATCTAAAGCCCGCCGACTGCGGCCCCGGAGCTGTCGTCGTTTTGCGGGCCAAGCCACGCGCGGCGAGCCTAAAGTTCACGGCATCCCCCGAAGGTCTCTCGATCGAGTGTATCTTCGGCTGCCCCACCGGCCACTCGACCTACACCCGAGATAACTTTCCGGATCTGCCCGTCCCGACAAGCGCGAACGTCCACGAGTGGCAAGTTAAATTACGATTTCGGGCACCGGGTTTCCGGCAACGAACGACGACGCTGCAGGTTCAACCTGGGCCAAACTCTGTCTCGGCGAGTCTCAAGCGCGCCAAATAGTGGGATTGCACGCATCGTCTCGAAATTCGGTATTCTTCGCCAGGGCTCGGCGATCCAATCTGTGCCCGACGACGGTCCGCACTTCGCATGCTTCATCGCCTCACAGCCGCAATATGCGCAATCGGCGTATGTCTCTCGGTCAAGGCAAACGCCGCTCCGGAGAGCCATGCTCCGCGAGAACCTCGGAGAGAGAGCACGACAGTCCGAGGGGGCGCGCCTCCTCCCCCCCTCGTCAGGTCGGACGACACGGTTCGAGTGAAGGTCGATGAAGCCATCGCCGCGTGGAGGAGTGGACGCTGGACTGACGCGAGAGCGATCCTTGAGCCCATGGCCGCGAGTCCCGCCCTCGACAGCCTTTCTGACCTCCGCGAGACCGTGCTTCGCTACCTTGCGGATAGCACGCTATTTGACGGAAGCCTCGAGATCAACCGACGCAGAACTCTGGCTCGTCGCCACATCGAGGCGTTGTTCGCCGAAGTGAAGGACTGGGACCCGCCTCGCGACGCGCACGGCTCAGAGTTCTATCTGCTTGTCGATGAGGTCCGCGCATCGCTCGCCGCCGAACGGGCATCCAGCTGCCGAGCCGAGCGACTCTCTTGCTCGGCCGATCTTATGGAGCTGCGTGTCGACCACCGAGGGCTGCAACATCGCCACAGCCAGTTACAGGCCGACCATGATGAACAAATGGTTCCCATCGTTCACGAGGTCGCGCGAAACCGAGGTGTCGCCATGCTCCCGCTCGGTATCGGTCATTTCTACAACGATAAATTTCGACTGGGCGCGCTCTTCCTGGGCTCTGAGGCTCTATTTGGTGGTATCGCCCTGGCGTTGCTCATCGACCGAAATGTTCATCTGAACTGCACCCGCGAAGGTCGTTCCTTTGCCCATGGTGCCATGACATGTTCCCCGCCTCCGTCGATCTCAGACTCCCAGGTCGTCGTTCGCCGAAATATGGAGCAGGTTTTTGGTTACGTTTTTCTGGGGACGTTGATTCTCGATGTTCTAACCGCCCAGATTACCTTTAAAAAGACGCGCGTTATAAGCACTCGAGAGGTCCCGAGACGTGATCTTGAAGACCATCTGCGAACGGGTGATCGTCGGTCGCCAAAGCGACCACGCTCGACCTCCAGCCGGGTAGAGATGCAGTGGCGGGCTTCCCCTACTCTCTTGCGATCCGGTGGTGGCGCAGAGGTGCATCTGAGATTTTAGTCATGCCTAACCTTCAATATGCCGGTCCCAAGGGCCTTGTTCGGTTCGCGCTCTTCCGTCGCCTGATCAGCATCGGATCCGCCCGTGAGTCGGATATCATGCTCAACGGGATCGATGTCGCGCCAGCCCATGCGACGCTGACTCGAGAACCAGGGCGATATCGTCTCGAATCGACCGCGCGCAGCAACGTCTTTTTTGTGAACGGAAAAAAGAGCCGAGCCCACGACCTTCGTCACGGCGATCTTGTTGTGCTTGGTGGAGTCGAGCTTTCGTTTTCGACGGTCGATCTTCCGCCGGAGCCAGAAGACCAAGCGAGCGAGGCGATTCAGCTCGCGGCGATGCAGCGCCTGCACGACTTCAGCCGCCTCCTGACCGCTCCTGCAGATCTCGGTGGGCTGATCGACGAACTGATCGACCAGATCGTCGCGTTGACGGGCGCCAGCAAGGGTTTCTTGGTTTTGGCTAAGGCGGATGGATACACCGTTCAAGTCGCGCGCAACCTCGACCGACAGCCTGTGGATGACCCCGCACGTCTGCTCTCCGACGACATTATTCGCGACGTGATCACCTCAAAGCGTGGGCAGATCATCTCCGATGCGCTGCATGACACACGCTTCCAAAACAGCCTTTCTGTCATCAATTTGAAGCTTAGCAGCGTGATGTGTGCGCCTTTGCTAGTCCGCGGAGAGCTTTTGGGCGTGCTCTATGTTGGCAACGACAAAATTATTGATTTGTTTCATCCGGCTCAGCTCAAAACTCTAGAGGTCTTCGCTAGTCAGGCCGCTTTGTTCATCAAGACCGCGCAGCTCATGCACGAACTGCGCGATGAAAACGATGGACTGCATGAGCGCCTGGAGCTCGCCCGTTTTGGGTCGCTGATTGGAACCTGCCCGCAGATGGTCGAGGTCTACAAACGAGTCGAACGGGTCGCCACGACGGATATCACCGTCCTCATCGGTGGCGAGACGGGGACCGGAAAAGAACTCATCGCACACGAGATTCACAACCGGTCGTCTCGGGCGGACGAGGCGTTCATCACGGTGAACTGCGGCGCAATACCCGAAAACTTGATCGAGTCCGAGCTCTTTGGCCATGCAAAAGGCTCGTTTACTGGGGCCGTTTCCAACCAGATCGGTAAGTTCCAGGCCGCAGACAAGGGAACCATTTTTCTTGACGAGATCGGTGAGCTTCCGCTGGCACTGCAAGTGAAGCTCTTGCGTGTCATTCAGGAACGAAAGGTCCAGCGCGTCGGGGACAGCCGCAGCCATTCCGTCGACATTCGTATCGTCGCAGCCACCAATCGAAATCTTCTTCGAGAGGTCAAGGAAGGACGTTTTCGCGAAGACCTCTATTTTCGTCTCAACGTGATCGGCATCGAACTCCCTCCCTTGCGCGACCGCGGCGATGACGTGGTCTTGATCGCCAAGTATTTTATTCTCCGATTCGGTGAAGAATTTGGGAACAAGCTCGATCCCGAGACCTGTTTTGACGAATCGTGCGTTCGCGCAATGATGGGCTTCGCGTGGCCAGGAAATATTCGTCAGCTCGAGAATCACATCAAAAAGGCGCTGGTGTTGGCTGATGGCCCCAAGTTGAGCAGCGTTGACCTCGATCTCGATCTTCCCGATGGGGCAGAATCTCTCGACTCGCTCGTCCCGCTCGCCGAGGCTCGAGATCTCTGGCAACGGACTTACATCAATAAAATTC
This sequence comes from uncultured Nannocystaceae bacterium, assembly GCA_964437075.1. Taxonomy (GTDB): domain Bacteria; phylum Myxococcota_A; class Polyangia; order Nannocystales; family Nannocystaceae; genus CAYTFJ01. The sequence continues at coordinate 6,321 of CAYTFJ010000011.1, read as the reverse complement.
TCGCCCTCAATAGTGGAAATCGCACCAAGACAGCCCGGGACCTTGGCGTGGATCCGAGAACGATTTTTCGCCATCTCGAAAAAGAAGAGAAGGAGCGTCAACAATGATCCTGCCTCGTGGCGCGAGCATTGCGACGGCGACAAGCGTTCTTGTGCTGGCTATCGGCTGCATACTTCCAGACCAAGGCATCAACATTGTACGAGACGGAAACAACGAGGCCCCCGTCCGCTTTGTCGAGCCCGTGTTCTTGTCCGAATTCGCACGTTGCGCATGTCAACCTGAGTCCTGCGATCCCGACGACACAGCCCGCCACGATCCGGACGATGCCACGTGTCCACAGCCCATTGGCTCGGGGTTGCCCCATTTCATGGATGGGGATGCCGATCTTCAGTACTCTTTTTGCGCCTGTGCGGCCGCCGGCTTCGACCCCAACAGGCTGGCCGCCACCCAACTTTGGGTGGAGGATCAGGACAAAGATGACTCGATTTTCGCGGCCGCGTTTTTGGATCTTGAACTCGCCAAGGGGGATGCCTCAGACCCCTCATCAAACGGCAAAGAGTACCTGAGAGCAACGATACAGCCTCATGTACCCTTGATCGACATCGTCTCTCCTCAAGTTGATTTTCGAGAAGATCATCCTGTCCGTGAACTGCGATTCACCAGCGGATTTTCTCCGACCGGCGACGAAGTCCTCGATCTTTGCAATCCACCCGGGAGCCCTCTCAGCCCCGGGTGGCACACCGTTACGCTGGTTGTGACCGACCTCCCGTGGGCATCCTATTCGAGCGGCGGCATCGAGTATTCGTTGGCGGGTGAACCCGACGTTGCGAACGGCGCTACGGTTGACACCACGACCTACACGTTCAAGTGCCTCTCCTCGGTCGATGGCGCCTGCGACTGCGAAAGCCCATCGGACGACTAGGCCGTGAAGGAAACGATGAACTCTTCCGGAGCCCCAAGCGCCCCGCCGACTAGATTTTCAGCGTTGCTGATTCTACTGAGCCTGTTTGGATGCAGCTCGCTCGCCCCGAGGGGGCTGCAAGCCGAGTGCGAAGTCGACGCCGATTGTGCTGGCGGTCTCATCTGTGATCTGAGCCAAGGCGGTATCTGCGTGGCACTGGACCAGCCAGCCCTGAGCACACTCGCGTTCAGGATCGAGGAGTCTTCAGGTCCGGCTCGCGGAGGGATGACCAGCGACTTGCGAGCCTGCGACCAAGGGGTCGCTATCGATACAAAGACTGCCGAGCTCCATTTTGATGCCCGGAGCACGCTCGTCGGTAGTTACGCTGTGGATGTCGTTTCGACCCACACCCCGCAGGGCGGATGCAACGCTGCCAGCTGCCCTGGTGGAGATTGTGGCCGCGCGGAATCGGACCAAGAAGGCCTCTGTACCACCCCAATGGCGGCTCGCATTAGATTTCGTCCATCGTCACGGCTGGGCTGGGCCGCGGGATCGGGTGTGGAAATCAGCTATCCGACCGCGATCGAAGACGATTCGGAGGCGCTCAACTACGATCCTATCGCGTTCCCGCGGGCGTTGTACCCGGAGAGCTTCGATCTCGCTGGGGCGACGATTGAAGATCCGCTTCCGGGTCTCAATCCCGGCCTTCCGACTCTTTTACGTATTGAGGAAGAACAGCATGCGACCTTCTATCGTGCCTTGGATCTGCGAGCGGTCGAGACTGCGGACCCAGAACGTGGTTCACTGAGAATCGTCCGAAACCGGGCCTGCGATATGGGTTTTCGCGGTCGAGTTCGATTGCTCGACAGCGATGTTGGCATCGAGGGGGCCACTTTGGTGGCCACGTTCGCAGAAGCGTTAGCTCCACTTTCCGCCCTGCTGACTCACCCAGGAGATCTTTCTGCGGCCTGTACGGACCACGCCGACTGTGCGGTGGGGTGGGCATGCAATCTTGTCCATCAGCGTTGCGGGTTGGACCTCTCCGGAAAACTCGCGGGTGAGGTCATGACATCACAGGACAGCGATGGCGTGTTCGGAAGCCTCGGTTTGGATCCGCTCAAGATCTACGGATATTGCGAAGACGGTTACGGCTCTCGAATGTTGAACATGGAGCTCCGGCCCCCTGCGGGGATCGCTCTTCCTTCCGTTCAATTCAGGACCGAGCTGGCGATGCCGCCGCCTCAGGTCCCCGGTCAGACGGAGACTCGTGCGATTCCTGCGGACGCTTGTTTTCCGCGGTGGGAGCCCGGTCGCAACTACCCAATTGATGTCGTCGGTGCACCGATCCCGGTTCATCTCGACGACAAGGTTCTGGGATACTGCTGCAATGTGGGATGTCTCGCGTCACCCGATCCAGTTGTTGATAACTGTGTGGAGGTTGAGACGCTGCGATTCGAGACTGCCCTTGCCTTGCCCGACAACTCCGCGCGCCGGACATCGCGGCTCGCACAATGGGAATCGGACGGATGCCTGCCTTTACGAGTCGATGAAGGTGTCATTGGCCACTACGCACCCGATCGAGTCTGCGACGATGAACAGTCTCAGTCCTGCACCGTATTGCTAACAGAGGGCGAGGTGGACTCCATCCGCGACTATCGGATCGCGGTCACGCAGCGTGTGGGCTCGCTCTTTCGCTCGAAGGTCTATCACCAGAAGATCTCGGCGAATACGAGCGAACTCACACCAATTATTCTTGAAGAGCGCAGTCGGATCCAGGGAAAGGTCTCGCTTTGCGACCCGGAGATCCCGGCGGCCGAACAAACCTGCGAAGTCGCCAACGCGAGTGTCATGGCGGAGCGGCTCCAGATGCCCGGCGATCAGGATGTTCTCGCTCCCAATTTTTTTGAGGCAACGACCGGCGACGACGGTAATTTTGTCCTCCCCCTCGACCCGGGGGTTTATGTTGTGACCGCGCTCCCTCCCCCCGGTAAGCAGGGAGGTCCTGCGGGCTTCGAAATCCTGGATCTGCGCGAGACGCCCAGCGGCCCCTATCCACTGGATTTCGCCCTCCAAGCCGGGCTCACAGTAACGATCAATCTCGAAGAATTTGAACCAAATGCAAGCTTGCTGCCGATCGATTGGGGGACCTGGAACCGATCGGGCCTTGTGGATCCCCTCGGAGATGTCCGAGATCTCAACGATCCATCCACGTGTTACGGCGCCGATGGCTGCCGTATCCGCCGATTGCGCAGATCGTCCGTCTCCCAACTTCTTAACAAGCGGGTTCAGTTTACCGTGAGAGAGATTGATGACGCCCCAGCATGCTCGCAATAGCCTCTAGGGGGCTGTTACGGCCGATTTTTTTTCCTCAACGTCTCCCTCGCCAGTCTGTGCTCATCGCCCGGCCGATACGATTTCGCGCACAGGTGTGGCTCTTCGGAAGGTCGTAGAAACAAGGGCATTCGGTCAAAGTTTCCCCACATCGCCGCTTGACCCGACACCGGCTTCTTGAAATGATCCAGCCACTGAAGCTGCATCAACCAGCGAGCCGCAGAAAGTTCTTCCTGTGGGTTCGTATCTCCGGGACAGTGTCCATCATCCTTTTTACGATGACGGCTATGGTTCTTGGGCTCCACCAGCAAACATTGGAGCTCGCCCCGGAAGTCATCGACTGCCCGTATCGGGTTCATCTGATGCACGATCGTCTGATGACCTTCCTCGACCGCAACAGTCATACCCGCGGTCAGGGAGATGAAGCTGAAAACGACTTTGCCAACCTCCTCGCCGAGACCCGCGTGGCTTGCGCCCACCAAAGTGAACTTGATGGTGATATCGACCGACTCCTGCAGCTTTTTTCAGAAGCTCGGACGCGTCGCCACCAGGAGGCAGCTGCCCGTGCGGAACTCGAATCTAAATAAGGTTCCCCACCATGACCGATGTAAACGATCCCAAGCGATCGGAAGACTCCAAGAACGATGGTGTCTCCGCTGATGTTCTCGACAAGAACAATTCAGACGCGGCGACCGCCAGCGACACCCACTCGGCGACGACTTCGACGCCGGATTCCGAGCCAGCGACCGCTGATGCTCTAGAGAAGAAACCTTTGGCAGGCAGCGAAAAAGGCGAGAGCCCAGCGCCTGATGAGTTTCCAAAGACCTTTGCTGACTTCGAGTTGCCCGCCGAAGTCTCGCGCGCGCTCGCCGAGATGGGTTGGGACACACCGACCGTGGTTCAAACTCGGACCTTCCACGACATCTCGAGCGGTACTGATGTGCTGGTCCAGTCGCAGACTGGGAGCGGCAAGACCGGGGCTTTTTGCCTGCCGTGGGTTGCCCGGAGATTTGTAGAGAAGCCTGCCTCCGAGACTGGTGTTCAGCTTCTTGTGCTCTTACCTACTCGAGAGTTGGCGAAGCAGGTCGCGGACGAGCTTGGGCGATTGGCAAAATATCGCCCTCTCACGGTGTTGCCAGTTTACGGGGGGACCGCGATGGTGCCCCAACTGGAGGCGCTCAAAGCGGGTGTTCACGCCGTCGTCGGAACTCCGGGGCGTGTGCTCGACCATATCCGTCGCCGTTCACTCAAGCTCGGGAACGCCCGGACGGTGGTGCTCGACGAGTGCGACGAGATGCTCTCAATGGGGTTTCTGGAGGATATTCGCGCGATTTTAGATGCGTGTCCACCGGCATCCGAACGACAGACCGCGCTTTTTTCGGCCACGATCCAGGGCGATGTTGACAAGATCGCCCGGCGTTCGATGGCGTCACCCAAGCGAATCCATCTATCTGGGGATGACGTCGCCGCAGCCGAGATTCATCACGCTCACTACCAGACCCGTGGTGGGCTGAAGACCCAAGACATGATCGATCTCGTGATGATCGAGGATCCTACGAGCGCGATCGTGTTTTGCAATACGCGTGAGGAGACACGGTTGGTTGCATCCGTACTCACCCGTGCAGGGTACTCGGCGGCTGCGCTCTCCAGCGACCTCGCTCAATCAGCGCGCGAGGCCGTCATGGACAAGATGCGCTCGCGCCGACTACGGTTCCTGGTTGCTACCGATATCGCAGCCCGTGGGATCGATATCAGTCACATCAGCCACGTTATTAATTATTCGTTCCCCGAAAGTGCAGAGGCCTACGTGCACCGCACAGGGCGTACCGGACGCGCAGGGCGGCCCGGCAACGCGCTGAGTCTCGTAAGCCCGCTCGAGATCGGGGCGTTTTACATGCTCTCGAAGCAGTATCCGAGTATCGTCCTCAACGAGGTCAAGTGGCCGCCGCAAGATGAACTCACCGCGCGCAGGGTCTCTACAAAGATAGACCGACTCAGCCGCGACTACGCCATCCCCGTTTCGCCCGAGTGGCTACGGTTGGCCCGCGATCTTGCGGCGGACCCCCGCGGCGAGAGGATTCTCGCATTTTTGTTAAGTGACGCTGCGGCTCGATCACAGGCTCAGAGCCGGCAACGTGCCAAAGATTCAGGCCCAGGGAGCACGACTGATCAGACCTCGCCGGGCGACGGTGGGGGTCGGGGACGTACAAATCGCCCCCCCCATGGTGAGCGAAGAGACGAACCCGCGCGGGAACACCAGCCATCCACGCGTGCCGATCGACCTGGGAGAGCGACTTCGGTCGTTGCGCCCCCCCCCACAGAGCCGAAGTCGAGGCCCGAGGCTGTCGACGCGACCACCGAAGAACCGAAGAGTACGGTGGAATCCGGTGATGGTACCGAGGGCGGCAAACGAAGACGTCGTCGTCGTCGGTCTCAGCGCGATGGTGCTGCGCCCACCGATGTGACGACAGGCGAAGACACGATCGCCAATGAAAACACCGATGCTGCCGTTTCCGCGGAGGCCTCCAATGAGACCGCCGTCGCAGCCGGCGAACCCGTTTCGCGCAAACGTCGCAGGCGCCGCAGAGGAAGGCGAGATGATTCTGTAGAAGACAGTCCGTCCGATCCTGGGTCGAAGCCCGGCGAGGGCTCTGGCGAAGTAAGAACTGACGTATCAGCCGATGCTGCTGGCGCAGAAATCGCCCCCCCTGATCTGGAAACCAGCGATGAGACGGGCGATGGCGGCCGTAAACGTAAACGACGACGACGACGACGAGGTAGAAGCGAAGCCGGGGAAACCGAGCTCGCCACTCCGCCACCTCCGCCACCTCCGGAACGTGTCTCTCAAGATGAGATCGTTATCGAAATTGACGAGGACGAGTTGGATGCTGTCCGAAGCGAGTTTGGTGAGATCGACGAGCTCGGCGATTTGACGCTAAAAGGTCGCCGTCGGGCCGTCATGGAAGATATCCAGGATGATGTCGTTTTAGAAGATCTTAGTGCCAGCGACGCACAGCGAAGCAGGGCCGAGGAGGAGGACGACGACGACGACGACGACGACGACGACGACGACGACGACGACGACGACG
>CAYTFJ010000010.1:80480-84497 GCA_964437075.1 uncultured Nannocystaceae bacterium | reverse complement strand
CCATCCATCACGCTCTCGCGCACGAATTCTCGCGGATGCCAACGATCGCTAACACAAGGCGAATGCGCTGGGGGTCGGTGAAAATGATACGACGGTCGCCAAGGTGCTCTCGCAGTACCCGATTCTCTGCGCGGAGGTAGGCGATCACGGCCCGCTGCCGGTGGTCTACGGCCGCTGTGAAGGCCAACAACGCCGTCCAAGGAGAGACAATACCGTGTCAGCACGACGTACCAGTCGCCTGCACACCTCTCAGGTGAACAAACGTGTGACGGGCCGTCCTGTGGACCGATCCACGGCCATCACTTTCGGAAACAACGCGTTCGACGCGTTCTTTCCGAATCCTCGTTGGCCTGCCATGGGTCACAGCTGCGAGATTTCGGGCCGTTCGAGTTTTGGGACAGGTCGGGGGCGGCGCCGACATCCTGCTGCTCCGAAACCGGGCCAAGGAGCGCATCCATCTTCACAATTAGAAACGCCCGCGACCAGATTGGCGCGGGCGTACGGGCTTGGGGAAGGCCTCAGGCGTGCACGGGAGCGGGAGCGGGGGCGGCCGCCCCCATTTTCTCAAGCGCTTCCCTGCGGAGCTCTTTCCGAAGGTCCTCCATTCGCTTGTTCTCGTCGCTGGCCCGACGTAACTCCTCGCGAATTCTCGGATTTATAGAGTAGCTGCTCACCGAAATGTCATCCCACATGTTTCACCTCGCGTCAACTTCGCGCTGTGCACTGCATTGTCCCGACTGCGAGTGTCACTCGCACGAGATCTCGACCGGACCATTGTCTTTGAGCCATGCTGTAACCCTTAGCTCAAACTCAGCCACGGCAGCGCGAGGCTGTTTCCAACGCGGGACACGCCTCGCGCGAAAAGAACGGCTGTCCCATTTCCCAGGATCTGCGAACCCACCCTTCTCCTTCCGAGAGCCTTTCGTCATGGAGAAAAACTTCTCGAAGGCCCCCGGCGCGACCCCCACGAAGGGCTTGAATCCAACACTTTTTCTGGAGCAGTCGGTGGGCCCCACACCGTCAACCATCGTCATTTCCGGGTACAGCTGCGTGACGCGGCTCTTTGGATAGGGCTCGATGTAGACCACATCGTGAATCCCACCACCAATTATGTGGCGTGCGCAAAGGTGGCACGGGAACGTTGTGCAGTAGAGGGTCGCGCCTTGAGTAGCCAGTCCCAGTCTGGCGGCGGCCATAAGCGCGTTCATCTCAGCGTGAACAACCCTGCCGTACTCGAGAGGGTTCCCTAACGGGTTTCCCCGTAATAGGTCAGCATCGTCCACCGCCTTTTTCCGTTCCGCGGGCTGCATTTTGCTGTACTTGGACTCCAGCCAGCCCGCGTCACACATAACTTCAATGAGGTCTCGTATCCCTTCGTTCTTAAGCACTTCGTTCGGGTCATGCCCAACTGTGAAGTCACGGAGGTCGGTCTTGGCTCCCTCCCAGTATGGCCCCTCGTGCGGCCTGGGGACCTCGTTGGAGCCCGAGCAAAGGATGTCTTCTGATTTCCCCACTATCGCCGCCCCGACCTGCCTGGAGAGATCGGTTGACTGGAGAGCCGCCGAGGCTGCGGCAAACATACCCCGCTCATCTTTGGTCGGGCTGTGAAACGGGTAGCCAAACACGCCCCTAATTATCCTTCGGATATCATTACCGGGCGCGCCTCCGTCCACAAAGAAGTCACAAAGAGGAAACGTCTTCCCAACATCTTGACCGAAGTCCCAGCCCGCTTCTCCGGCACTAGAGCGCAGTCGGCCGCAGTTGTCCCGCGCAATCAACTTCTCAGCTTTGCTCTTGTGAGATTCTTTGGCGGTCCCGCTTTCTCCTCTCGCCAGCTGAGAAGCAAGCAGGCTCTTACGATCTGCCTCCGTCTGATGGACTCCGACAAGTAAGAACGCATTGCCATACACCTTCCTCAACAACTCGACTTCTTTTGGACGCTTCAGGGACCAGAACACGTGCGCGATGCGGGAAATATTGGGGTCCTCACGGTTCAGGCGGTACGCACGGTCCAAACGGTACGCACGAACACTTGAAATCCCCAGCATGGCGACAGCAGAAGCCTTCCTCACCTTCTTACAAAAATCATCACCCGCTGACATGAGCTTCTCCCGCGATTCCCCTGTTCGGTCGTCCGCCACGTAGGGAGTATTCTCGCGTTCTCCAGGTTTGCTCCCGTCCAGCAGCTCACTCAGCCGCACCTGATGGGTGTGGTAGCCAAATTCTTGTAGTGAGTCTTCCAGTTTCCCAAAAACCGTTGGGATATCTGTACCTATCGGCCCAACCAGGCCAATGAAAATCTCCTGGGCAATTGAATCCTCGTCGAAATCCATCTCCCCGTACGATCACAGACATTTCACCTCGTGTCGACCGTCAACTCGGAGGTCACTTGATAGTGATGCGCCGTTGACAACACCCGTCTCCCGGTTCCCCACAGTCGGCACACCTCACGCCGCCCCCGCCCGAGTCTCGGGAAACCACGCCGCGTAGTAGTCCCGGATCCTGTCATCTGGGATGAGCTTTCCGAACTTGATGAGACGACCGTCATCCGTGAAGTCGCTCCATGGAGTATTCGGCCGCTTGTTGAATTCCATGAGCTGGTAACACGAGCACTGGCCGTACTTGAGCGACACCCACTCGACGGTCATGGGCGTTGGTGCACGAATCGAGATGAGGCCAAATCTGTCCCGCGCGGCCGATGATCACCTTTCGATCGGTACGGATCTCGGGGCCCCAAGCTCCAACATTCGGTTTAAGATCTCGACGCCCATCATCACCTCCGCCCGCTGACCACCGGGACATCGAGCGCGGAGTGACGACCCGAGTATCTTCTTGAAACGCCCGATCGCGTTCTCAACCTTCGCCTGTTTGTGCTGGCCGGAGTCTCTCCTCCACTGCGCTCGGCCAACCTTCCGTATGCGACGAAGATGGCGACTCCGATCCTTCGCCGGCGAGTCGTTCCTCAGTGTCGCTCGCCGATGCAGCGGAATGACACCGTGCGCGCCCAGTTCGTCGATGACTTTCCAGATTTTCCGATGGTCGTACGCGCCGTCGGTGGTCACCTTCTTGATTGGATTCTCGACCCTTCGAACGAGGCGAGGAAAGACCGTCGCGTCAGCAACATCGCTGTCGGCTAGGTCGGCGGTGACGATGAATCCGCAGCCGTCGATTCCGATGTGAAGTTTCCTCCAGCCAGAGTTCCCGCCGGCGGAGTCATGTTTGGCTCGTGCCCACTCGCCCTGACCAAAGACCTTCAGGCCCGTGGCGTCGATGATCAGGCGGATAGGCTTCGAGCATGGTTTCGCACTGGGCTTGATGCGCAGGGAGCAAGAACGTCGAGAAAAGGTGGTGTGGCCCGGAACATCCAGGTCGACCCTGAGCAGCACCAGGAGAGAACGCAGTAGCCCCTCCGTCTGCCGCCAGGGAAGCTTGAACACGAGTCGGAGCTGCAGTGCGAGAGCAATGGCGCCGTCGAAGTAGCGTCGTTGACCTCCAAAGCCACCATTGCTGCGAGGCTTCCAGGACTTCAGAGCGTCGGGCGAGAACCAGATGGTAAGGCTCCCGCGCTCCACAAGCCCCTGCTCATACTCCCGCCAGTTGGTGACCCGGTATCGAGTCTTGTCGCTGCGAGGGACTTTGGAGCGTAAGGCCATCCTGATGCATGGCGCGGATTTCGACCATCCGCAACCATCTGGACCTGGTGTCATCCGTGCACCAACGCCCTCAACACCCCATGAACGGGTATCAACCCACGGCTCCGACCTCGGTTGAGGACGGTTAGTGCCCCTTTCGATTCCCGGCGCCGCCACTGACTATCGGGCAACGAGGTCATCCTAGCTGCCCCTTTTTTCCTTTTCTGGGTTTCATGTGCCGCCGATGTGCCATGGCGATCGTCGAGTGTTTCCACAGCGTCGCGGAGCTGTGCCTAGTCTCCACTACGCACAGGGCCGTAGCTGGCCGATGCCTGAGTTCTCAACTCCGAAATTGTCGCGCGGCCTGACCTGGATATCGTGTTCA
>CAYTFJ010000010.1:1499-80380 GCA_964437075.1 uncultured Nannocystaceae bacterium | reverse complement strand
GAATGCAGAATGCAGAATGCAGAATGCAGAATGCAGAATGCAGAATGCAGAATGCAGAATGCGCGAGATAGTCGCGTTTTGAGTCGATCTTGTACAGCCCCCAAGCACGTTCGGAGTGGCGAGCATCACTGACACCCGCACGAACGGCACCGAGCGTGACCGACGAAACGACTCAGAGGAGCCGACGTAGACCCCGACGAAACGATGGGGCCGAACACCGCCGGCGTGGAGCTATACCCCCGTACGCAATAGGGACGAGGCACCCCCCTCTACCCTCGGTTCCCCAATCGCGGGGGAGACCGCGGTGAGCGGCGATTGCCGAAGTTGACGGGATGAGGGCGGGGGTGTAGCCGTGTCTCCGATGGACACCGCTGACCCACTGACTCACGATCTGCAACCGTCCAACGCCACCCCCGCCACGGTACGAAAAGCCATCATCTTGGCGGCCGGAGTTGGCGATCGTCTACGCCCGTTTACCGAACATCTGCCCAAGTGCCTCGCTCCCGTCAACGGGGTGCCGATTCTGATCAACGCCCTCGAACATCTCGCCACGGTCGGCATCGAGGAAGTCGTGCTCGTGGTGGGCCACCAAAAAGAGGCGATTACGGAACGGATCGGGGTGAAATTCAACGGAATGAAGATCCGCTGCATCGAGTCCGAGCAGTACGCGACAACCAACAACATCTACTCGCTCTGGCTGGCGCGCGATCATCTCGATGAGGACGTGTTGCTGCTCGAAGCCGATGTGTTCTTTGAACTGGGATTGCTCAAGCACTTGTTGTCTCACACCGAAGGGAGCCTGGCGGCGGTCTCCAAACATCAGTCCTGGATGTCTGGCACGGTCGTGAGTCTCGATTCTGGGGGGAACATTCAAGCACTCCTAGGTTCACAAAATCAGGACGAGCATTTCGACTACTCGACAGTCTTCAAGACGGTAAACATCTATCTGTTCCGTGGTGAATTTCTGCGTCGCTACTTCGTTCCACATCTCGAAGCCCATATCAAATCCGGTGACATCGACGAGTACTACGAGGTCATCCTGCATGCGATGGCCTATCGTCGCAAACACAATCTACGCGCCGTTCGTTGCGACGACTACAAATGGTACGAAATCGACGACGACAACGATCGAATCGCCGCGGAGTACATGTTTGCCAACCAGGAGCAACGCTACGATTTCATCAACAAGCAGCATGGAGGATATTGGCGATACGATTTTTCCGACCACGCGTACCTCTACAACCTGTATTTTCCGCCCAAGACGGTATTTACCCATTTCAAGCATAACCTTCGCGACCTCGTGCTCAACTATCCTGTCGCGCAAAGTGTGCTGGCACGGTTGGTAGGAACTCTGATCAATCAGCCACCAGAGTCTGTCGTTGTTGGAAACGGTGCGGCCGAACTCATCAAGATTATCTGTGCACGGGTTCGTCGCCGCCTTATCGTGCCAGTGCCGACCTTCAACGAGTACGAGAATGCGGTCGATCCGGAACGCCTGGTCCGATTCCCCTTGCGTGCGCCCTCGTTCGACTTGAACATCGAAGCCTTCGCCGCAGAAGTGGCCAGGTCCGAAGCGGACGTGGCGATCGTCGTAACCCCGAACAACCCGACGTCGCTGGCTGTACCCCGAGACGATCTACTGGAGCTGGCGAAACGCCTTGAATCCCTCGACTGCATGCTCATCGTCGACGAGTCGTTTGTCGATTTTTCGTCGCAGCCGGACGAACGAACCGTTCTTGGCCATCTTGGACAACATCCGAACCTCACCGTGATCAAGAGCATGAGCAAGAGTCACGGCATTTGTGGACTCAGAATCGGCTATTTGGTTACGGCAAACCAAAACTATTCCAGCGAGATTCGCTCGGGCGTCGATATTTGGAACCTCAACAGCTTCGCGGAGTCGTTCCTGCGTCTCGCACCGCGATACCGCAGGGAGTTCGCGGCGAGTTGCGTACGGGTCCGTGCCGACCGCGACCAGTTGTACGAGGGGCTGTGTACAATTGAAGGGATGACCGTCTACAAACCGGAGGCAAATTTCCTATTTTGCCGTCTACCCGATGACGCGCCCTCGGGTCCGAAAATTGCCCGGTCGATGTTTGTGACCCACAACATTTTCATCAAAGATTGCGCCGGAAAATCCATGCCGGATTCGGACCGCTATCTTCGCATCGCTGCTCGGACGCAGCCAGAGAACTCGGTGTTGCTCGAGAGCCTGAAGTCGTTGCTGGCGTCCCAATCGCGGAGCCCAGGCGCGTGAACTCGGAGATGCCCGACTCCGGGCGCCCAGGAATCCTCGCCTTGCTCGGTGACCGAGCCAATCTGATGACGATGACGGGTCTCGCCTGTGGCGTGTTGGGGATCTACTTCGCTGTTCTTCAATTGTTCGAGGCCGCCGTCATCGCTCTCTTGTGGGCGACGCTCATCGATTGGTTCGACGGTCCCGTCGCCCGTCGGATGCACGGGCGATCGTCCGACTGCAAAGCGGTCGGAGGTGAACTGGATTCTCTGACAGACCTCGTGAGCCACGGTGTAGGTCCAGCGATCGTCCTGTTGAGTTTCGGTCGTTTCAGCCCATGGTTCTTGCCCGGAGCGTTGCTGCTTGTCGGGGCCGGGGCTGCTCGGCTCAGTTATTTCAACGCATTCGATCGGGAAGGAAGCTCCTCATACCTGGGACTGCCCATCGATACGAACAGTATTGTGCTCGCTCTGGTTTTTGCTGTCGAGCCCATGGTCGGCAGGGAAATCTTCACGACCATCTTGTACGTGACGGTCGTGGCACTCGCGGTTCTGAACGTCAGCCCGTTCCGAATGCCCAAACCACGCGGCTACGCCTACCCAGCCTTCGCCGCTCTCGTCGCGTGTCTGACCGCGCTGTACGGCGCGCGCCTATGGGCGCTCTCTTCCGGCGTTGGCTAGCCCCGAAGCCTAAAAAAGTGGTTTTGCGATCGCGGCCAGGTTGAGCCGAATTTCGACACAAAACGCGGCAAGAAACGGAAGCTGTTCGGCCCTGCGCAGCGCAACGACCACCAGGTCAAGGCGCCGAGGACTGAAGAGTCCGTGGGCAAGAAAGTCAACCGACGGCGGCGAAGCTCGACGAGTTCGATGGCAACTTCCATGGCGGTGTACGCATGGTTGCGACGCACCTCCGGCGCCGAGAAACCCGCCCTCTGAAACAGACGGCGGTACGTGTCTACACTGCGGTAGACCGCCCAATCGCCGCCCTTGGCGGAAGTCCGTCCGGTCGGCACCGTGCTTTCGCGCAGAACAACCGAGCCCGAGAGCGCGAGTCTTCCTTGCAGCGAGCGGAGCCACAAAATCAGGTCGACGTCATTCAGGTACATGCAAAGCCCCCCGACAAAAATCAGGTCGAAGGGCCCCTCAGGTAAATCCTCTCGAACATCGGCCTGCCGAATCTCGACCCGCCGTTCGTCCACCCGACGTGCCTTGGCACTTCTCACCATCGATGCACTTTGCTCGAAGCCGATCACAAAGCCGCAGCGCGCAGCAAGAATCTCCGTCCATGCGCCGGCGCCACAACCAACGTCGAGCACCCTTCCCTGCGTGGGGGACTCCCACAGTCAATCTGCGATTGTGGCGACCTCTTCACCCCACCGGCAGCGAAGCGCGTCGGCGGGAAGATTCTGCTCGTGGGCCATGTCGCTGGCCGACGCGAGGTTGTGCGGATGCACGCTCCGGCCACACTTGGTACGCACCGCGGTCGCGGATTGCGATGTGATTGCACTCCCGGCCGGGGTTTCCATTGGAGCGCCCCTGATCCTGGCTTTGGCGAGAGCATTGGGCTCGAGGCCTTGAACTCCGAAGGTGGACCAAGCCCATTTCCGTCTCCGCGCAACATCACTCGCATCCCGCCCTCGAAGAGGACTTCCATCTTGATCGGTGGAAGGAGATCGAGAACCTACCCGGTACCAAACTTCGAGTGACGAATGCGTTGTCCTGGCTGAAATGCAGTCTTCGTGTCGTAGAGGGTGGAATCACCGGATTCGAGCTGGCAGAGGACCGCGTTCAGATCCTGAACGGTAACCACCAGCGCCTTGTCCTCAAGCACGTAGATGTGGATTGTCCGACAAGTTCCGCACCTCAGGTGATGGTGGACTTTTCTGAAATGACAGACCTCTTGCCTGGTGGCGTCTCCGCAGACGGGACACAGACAGACCTCGTTGTCCCTGGTTTCAGGGGCTTGCTCATTTCGTGCGAAGTATAGCCTCATCTCGGCGTCCGATGGCCGCGAACAATGCGCGGGCGTACTCCGGGATCGTCCGGGATCGTCCGGGATCGCTGCTTGAAGGATCTATATTTTTGGTCTACGGGCTTGAGGCCCCAGCGGGCCATGTATGTCTCGGTATCAACCACTGCAACCACTGATCTCAAACGACGAACAGGAAGTTGTCGTCTACGCGGCGGACAATTTTTCTCAATATCCGACGCGAAACGCTTCGGTGAGTTCCAGGTGCGATCGTGCGCTGGTCGCAGCATCGCATCGTGACGTCGTCGTCCTGCGTGGCGAACTGGACCAAGAATTTCATCGTTGGTTGAGATCGCTGGAGCTGAGTACCGACCACATCGTTGAATACAAACAGCCGGCGACCGGACGCACGCTGTCGGAACTCGTTCTCGACAATCCACTTCCGATCCAGAACATGGTGCGGAAGCTGGGCCGTTCACCCGTGTACGTCCCGTGGTTTTCCACGCGATTCGAGGCAAAGGCCGCGGAGTCTATCGACGCAAAACTCTTCGGCGCAACTGAAACGGAAACACTCAGGTACAACGACAAGGCGGGGTTCAAAGAACTCTGCCAAACGCTCAACATCCCGGTTGTCGAGGGCGATACCTTGCCGATACGCGCAAACGACAGCGCGAATTTCTCGGAACTAGAGGCCCTGGTCGACCTCTACCGCACCAAGCACAAGACGGTCATCATCAGGGGAACCCTCGGGGTCTCCGCAATGTCCCTCTACAAGACACAAGGCGGCGCACTCTCCGATTTGTACCGGCAGATTGTCGCCAGCGGGGAGCCTATCGTACTTGTTGAGCCGTTTTTGGAGGTCTTCAGTTCGCCAAATGATCAATGGGCAATCGATCGCGACGGGGCGATCACCCATATCGGGATGTTCGAACAAGTCTGTAAACAAGGAATGATCCATGTCGGAAATTTGAAAGGTGTCGGACCTTTTGGCGCGACCTACGACACGATCAAGCACGCTTCTCTGAAGGTTGTGACTCGCATGGCGGAAACCGGCTACTGCGGAATCATCGGGATCGACTATATCGTCTCCAACGAGGGAATCTTTCCGGTTGAGAACAATGCGCGATTCAATGGTTCTTCCTACGTACACCTCCTGGTTGAGCATCTCGAACAAAAAGTCGGGGCCATTCCATGTTGGAAATTCATCAAACTCAACATCCCGCCTTGCTCCTTTGCCTCCTTGGCCGATCGACTGTCGCCCGTCATCTACGACGGCGAGCGCACGAACTCTGTCTTCCCGCTCAATTGCGACGAACTCTCGCTGACCGGTGTCTTCGCCCTGGTAGTCCTGGCGCAGAACATCGAATACCTTGATTCGCTTCAACGGGAGTTGACAGCATTGGGTTTGGGCTCCTAACACCCAACACGCTGCGACAATCTTGGCTGCCTGAAATCAAAACTGTCCGAATTTGCGGATCGTGGTCACACGTCGAGCGCCGTGCGCGACCCCGCTACGCTGGTATCGGCCCTTGGCCCGCGCGCAGGACCTCGATCTCAGCGCCCTCGAACCGCAGCACAGTCGAGGGCTCGGGCCAAAGTGGACCGGAATCAAGAAACGCAAAAACGTCATTTCCGTACCTCGACTCGAAAAACTCGGGCTCTTCGAGCTCGGGCTCATCCTCGCCAGGGCTCACAGATCCCGTGATTAGCGGCTCTCCAAGTCCATCAAGAAGCGCGCGACAGACGGGGTGCTCAGGCATGCGCATGCCAATTTCATGAGCACGATTTTTCATTGCCCGTGGCACGTCGCCGGTCGCTCTCAACACAATTGTGTAAGGCCCTGGCAGCAATCGGCGAACCACCCGAAACGCCTCGTTGCTCATCGCGCCATATCGGCCGATCGCGTTGAGGTTCTCAACCATCATCGTCAGTGGTTTCAGATGCTTGGCGTGCAGGCCCTTCAACCTTCGAAGGGCTGCCATACCTCGGCTGCTGGTCAGGGCGCACGCAAAGGCGTACCCCGTATCGGAGGGATAGATAATCACCTCGCCCCGCCGCAGCCCCTCGAGCGCGGGTTGAATTTTACGTGGGTCGAGGCGCTCGGCATCGATGCGGATATGCATCATCGGGCCGCGACAGTAGACGATGACGACGGTGAGCGCCATACAGCGGCCACTCCACTCCTAAGTTCGTTTATTCGACGTACGGAATCGGCTAACGTCACGACGATGTCGATCACGCTGCCGAGCCAGGATGCCGCTGTCTTCTCCCAGCGTCGTCGTGTGGTGCAATCTGGAATCCACGGTCGCGCGGCGCTCTTTTACGCCGGCAATCTTCGCCCACGAAATTACCCCGCCAACGTCTACCCCTTCCGGGCGGACAGCCATTTTCTCTACCTGACGGGATGCTCGATTCCCGGCGCAGTGCTCATGCTCACAGAGGGCGGCTCAAAACTCTTCTTAGAACCGCCAACACCCGGGGATGCTCTCTGGCACGGCGAATCCCCTGATTTCGATGCTATCCGACGCGCCACGGGGGTCGAGTCCGTCTTCGCCCTCAGTGATCTAGAGCCGGCGATCTCGAACGTGGGTGGAGCCGCTGAGGTGGCCACGCTACCCACCGCAGATCCGATTGCGCGACTGCGCCAAGCTCAGCAACTCGGCCGTAATTGGACCGATCCTGACCGGACGGACGTACTCAGCCCGATCGACGGTAGCCTTGCCGATTCGGTGATCGCCGCCCGCTTGCTCCACGACGCAGCCGCGATCGAGCAGCTCCACCATGCGGCCGCGGGCACCAAGGCCGCTCATCTGGCCGGCATGGCGGTCACCCGCGCGGGGATCCTTGAACACGAAGTTTGCGCGGCCATGGAGGCCAAGCTCAGCGCCCGCGGACAGACAACGGCCTACGGCAGCATCGTTACGGTTCGTGGCGACGTGCTTCACAATTTTAGCCACGACAATCGCCTACAAGACGGTGATCTCTTGCTCGCAGATGTCGGCGCAGAACACGAAGGATGGGCGGGCGATGTCACGCGGACCTGGCCCGTGAGCGGTCGTTTTTCCCCGACACAACGCGCAATATACGAAATCGTGGTCCAGGCGCAGCTCGATGCGATCGCGCTCGTCCGCAGTGGAAACCGATACCGAGACGTGCATCTTCGCGCCGCCCAAACCATCGCCCGCGGCCTGGTCGACGAGGGAATCCTCAGGGGTGATGTCGACAATCTCGTGGAGCGAGGGGCTCATGCGCTCTTCTTTCCGCACGGAATTGGTCACTTGCTCGGGTTGGATGTGCACGACATGGAAGGGCTAGGCGACCGCGCAAGCTATGGCCCGGACCGCGCACGCAGCAAGCAATTCGGGCTCAGTTTTTTGCGGCTAGACCTTGATCTACGGCCCGGCATGGCGGTCACCGTCGAACCCGGAATCTACTTTGTGCCCGCCATCCTCAACAACAACACGCTGATAGGCCCCTTCGTCGCCGACGGCAGCCTGGACCTTGCTGGGGTCGCTCGTTTCTCGGACGTCAGGGGGATCCGGGTCGAAGACGACATCCTATGCACAGACGAAGAGCCTGAGGTCCTCTCCGTAGGCATCCCGAAGACCCTTTGCGAAGTGGAGTCCACGGTCGGCACCGCGACCATCGTCTAGCGCGAAGTTCGCTCTGCGTCGGATTTCTCGCACACTCAAGACACCTGAGGTGCGACAGTCTCGATAGCGTGCTTTTGTGGCCTCCGTGTTAGCCTCCCTCGCGGGGTCAGCCCTGACCCCGCGCGGAGCAAGACCGTCCATGCGCCCAATTTCTCCTTTGCTAACTCTGATAGCGATGTCCGCACTCGACACCGGCTGCGGAGGTCAAAGGTGGGTCCCCGAGTGCTACGCGCAGGACTGCAGCTTGCCAGGCGACGACGATGCCCGCGTCCCAGAGATCTTTTGTGATGCGCTGGCAACGGCCGCGGTGGCGGCCAGCTACGCCGACAGACCGATATCTTCGACGGACGAATGGTCAAAATGGGAAGCGGAAGGCCTGCCGGCTGGGCTCGACATCGATCCCCGCGATGGCACCATTCGAGGGACACCTGAGCGGCCGGGCCACTACGAGCTCCAGATCTCGGCCCAAGCAGAATCCGCCAAGGTCAGGTCCTCCACCGATTGCACCCTCCGAGTCCAAGATCGGCTCGCGGTCGACACTGAGCAACTCCCCGGCCACTGCGTAAGCGCAATGGACCTTGCCAATGCGACCATGAGCTCGTTCCTTCGGCCCGGAACCGGTGACAACTCGGCGATCGGCTGCACAGATCTCGCGGTCATCGGACCCAACGACTGTCCCTTGGGTGATGGAAACGGGGTCCGACCACCCGGCGTCGAGGTTCAATGGGACTGCACTCTCCACGGAACCCCTGAACTCGACACACGCATAGGAACCCACGTCTGGATGGTTAAGGTCACCCAGTCGGGAAATGAAGTCTTCGTCCCTTTTTGTGCCACGAGGCCGGCTGCGGCCGATCAAAAGCATCAGCTATCGATTCGCGCAGATGACCAAGATCTCGACCCCTACCTGCCCTATCTGCTCGATATCGACTTTGAAGACGCCCTGAAATTTGGCACTGGAGCCCAGGATCAAACGGCTCCTGATCCCGAATTTCAATTCGAAGATCCAGACTGTGCGAGCGGTGAATGCGATGCTAGGGAAGTTTTTCTCGCCGCAAGCTGCTCGGCTTTTGCTCCCGACGAGTGGTCGCTCGATCCCTTCACCGCGCTGAAGGATGCAGGCTCAAGGATCACCGGCGGGTCCCATGGGCTACAGGGGAAGGGAAACCAGACCGCGGCCCCGATCGACAAATTCACGGGTCGCCCCTGGGTCAGTAGCCTCCACTTGTCCTACTGCACCGGCGCCGCACAGGACGACTGCACCACTCCCGAAGATGCCCAAACTCTCTTCACCTGGTCGTTAATCGCCTACCCCCATGACTAGCAACCCGAATGCCGGGGGCCACGCCCCTCAGAGCCTCCGCAACCAGCGCCACGCCCGGATTCTCGACCGTGAGGTCGCCCCGGTTTGGCATGACCGTTTTTCCCGGCTTCTGTTTCGAGATCTACCCACCGGACCCAATTGTGTGGTCCTCGATGTACACGCCGGACCCGGGCATACCACCGCAGGGCTTCTTCAGCGTCTCGACAACTCTTCGCGGATCGTCGCCCTCGAAGAGGACCCCGCCCTCGTCGGCCTCGCCAAGGCCCGAGTTCGCCCAGAATGGAAAAACCGTGTCTATTTCAAATCGGGAAATGTCGATGCCCTCGGCGACATGGCCGAATCCACCTATGATCTCACCATCGCCAACTTGGTGCTGGGCGAGCACGTGCACGACTGGAAGGCCGCCCTCAAGGAGTTTGTTCGCGTCACCAAGCCCGGCGGTCAGGTTCTAGCGACGTTGCCGCTCCGCGGGACCTGGGACGAAGTGGATGACCTTTTTGGAGAGGTCCTCTCCGACACGGGAATGCGCACTGCCGTCGCATCGCTACAGAAGCTGCGACGAATGCGGCCGCGAATTTCTACGCTGGCGCACGCCATTGAAGACCTCGGATTCGGAGACGACGACTACGTGCTCGAACATGAGAGATTCGAACTGCTGTTTCGCAGCGGTCGCGAATTTCTGTTCTCTCCCGTCGTCGAGCAAGGTCCACTTCGCCTGTGGAAAGCCATCCTTGGGAAGACCGACAAGCCTCAGGCGCTATTTTGGGAGTTCAAAGAGGCGATCGACACCTACTACGGCGGCCGGGTCCTCGCGGTCGGCGTACACGCCGGTCTCATACGCCTGCGCGTTCCCGACTCAGAACCTGCCCCATTGGCAACGACCCATTGGCGACGCTACCCGAGCCTCGCCAAGATCTGGGGCATGGATTCCCACTTCCCAGACGACCACGAGCTCCCCTCTGAATTTGACGTCGACATCGACATCGACATCGACATCGAGGCTGGCGACGAGACCACAACCACGACCGTGAAGACCGCGGATGCGCAGGTTTCCGAGCCCTCGACGACACGGAACCAGACCTCAATGACGGGGATCCCCACTCTCGATGCCATGTTCGAGGACGATGCGCTCGACGAGATCGAGGACATCGACGACATCGACGAGATCGACGACATCGAGAACATCGAGAACATCGAGAACATCGAGACGGACGCGCTCGACGACGAGCAAACCTCGGCCGACGAATTGACCAGGGCGTTTGGGAATATGCTGCTCCCTGACGCCCACCCCACCGGACACGAAACACAAGAAACGACGCCCGGACATAATATTGAGCGACCGGCCGCACCGCGCCGTCCTCCTCCACCTCCTCCCCCCCTCGCGGGTCGAAAAAAAATTGATTCTTGACGGAAGACCTCTTGTGCAAAGCCATCCGTCCAGTCCACGGCAAAGGGGTCGCATGGCCGCGGCCCCTCTGCTTGCCGTCTTCCTACTGACGACGGTTGCGTGTCGCGGTTCGTCGTCAGACCCAATACAGCCAATCCGTCGAGCGGAATCCTCCGTCCCCTCCGTCGAGCAAAGCTCGGCGCCCAAGCCGGTCGAAACGAACGAGACCGGACCTCCCGTCCGCCGGGACGGGACGATCATGGCGGATGCGGAGATGATGGGGACACGTTTCTCGATCAATCTATGGCTCGATGCTGCAAAAACTCCGCAACAAGCTGCGAAGGCCATAGAAATGGCCTTCATGACCATGCAACGCATCGAGGATATCGCCAGCGAATGGCGCCCCCAAAGCGATCTCTCTCGGCTCAATCGCCATGCCGGGCAGCGGGAGATCGAAATACCTGAGGATCTCTTCGAGATCCTCGCGCGCAGTAAAACGATCAGCGCGGCCACCGAAGGCCGCTTCGATGTCACCTTTCACGCGATCGGCCAGCTGTGGAGCTTCAAACCAGGCAGCCTCCCCCCCTCCTCCGAGGCCATCACCGCCGCGCTCAATCTCGTAGACTGGCGCGGAATTGAGCTGAGCGCCGATGGAAAACATGCCCGACTGGCCCAGACGAAGATGGCCGTGGGCCTAGGCGCGGTCGCCAAGGGTTTCGCCGTCGATGCCGGCAGTCAAGTGCTTCGTGATCACGGATTCACCCATCATATCGTTGAAGGAGGCGGTGACACCTTCATCTCTGGGACCAAGGGCGGGCAGCCATGGCGCGTCGGGATCCAAAACCCACGCAGGCGCGAGGAAAAATCGACAGCCGACGCCCACGAGCGAGCGACCACGAGCATCGGCTGGATCTCTGTGTCCAACCAGGCGGTCGTGACCTCGGGAAACTACGAGCGCTACTTCGAATACGAGGGCCGATATTTCACCCATATCCTTGACCCCTCCACGGGCTGGCCGCTCGCACGGGATAAGAGCCCCCGCAGCGTCACTCTGGTCGCCGACAACGCCACCGATGCGGATGCATACTGCACGGCCGTGACGGTCATGGGTTCGGCCGCTGGCATGGCCTTTGTCGAAGCCCGCAATGATCTAGAGACCGTGATCGTTGATGCATCCGGGCAGATCTTACTCTCTTCGGGACTCGCCAAGCTCTTTGTACGCAACCCCAACGCACACATCGAGACCACCAGGCCAATTCACTAACACTCGTTGAAAATTATGTAACAAGATTTCCAACAAAATCCATTCTTCGGGTTTGCATGTACGCGCGAATCGCCTAACAAGGTTAACGAACCCGCGAAGGCCCATGACCAACCAGCGCCCGTCCTCTCCTCCTCTTCCTCCTGCCGCGCCTGCCGAGTCTACGAAGCTGGCCGCGAACAAGAGCCTAGTGCCGCCTCTCCCGATCGCCGAGGCCCGCCGAAAACCCACCGTGGTCGCCTCCGTCCCCCTGGCGTACTTCCCGCAGGCTGTCCTCCTCGACCCGCCTTCGCCTCCCCTGGGGAGCAAACCCCAAAACAGGACCCAACTCGTTGGGATCGATACGCGCGCCGAGCCCGGTCGCGATCACCAACGACTGCGACTCACCGTCGGAAAAGTCATTCCAGGCACCCGCTATCGGATCCTACGCTGGCTCGGTGAAGGTGGAATGGGCGTGGTCTACGAGGCCGAGCACATCGACATCGAGCGCCGAGTCGCTCTCAAAATTCTTCGCTTCGATCTCAGCCAGCAAGCCAAACTGGCTCAAGTCTTTCGGGATGAAGCACGTGCGGCCAGTCGAATCGGCTGCGTGAACATCGTCGAGATTTACGATTTCGGAGAACTGAGCGATGGCCGTCTGTTCTTTTGCATGGAGCTCCTGCTCGGCACCGACCTTGTACCCGCTCGAGACGACGATTGGACAACCCCCAGTGTACTGATCGGTCTGCTGCGTCAGTGCTGCAAGGGGCTCGGGGAGGCGCACAAACACGGTATCGTTCACCGCGACATCAAGCCTGAAAATATCATCGTCGTAACCGAAGGCAGCCGCGGCGTCGTGAAGATCGTCGACTTTGGGATCTCGGCGATGCTTGCCGCCGACGACACCGAAAATACAAGCATCGCCGGCACGCCGGATTACATGGCTCCCGAACAGATTTCGGGCAGCGCCTTCGATGGGCGTCTCGATATGTATGCCCTGGGCTGTCTGGCCTACGAACTGCTTGTCGGTCATCCCCCATTCGATGCCGACTCCATCGATGCCCTGCTACGTCTGCACCTTGCGAGCCCGCCTCGGCCACCTCGTCAGGTACGTCCGGATCGCGAAATACCTGTGGAACTTGAGGCCGTGCTCATGCGCTGTCTCGAAAAGGATCCTGCGCAACGTTTCCGAGACATGGCCGATCTTGAGGCTGCCCTTTGTGAAGCACAGATTTCTGCGAAGATCACAACGCCATGGGATGACCTCCCACTTCCAGATGTGGGGCCTGAGCGACGCGAAACGCTCCTTCGTGCCATGCCGAGTCTTCTTCCTTCGCCCGAGCTGATCCGCAGATCGTGGCTGTGGCCGAGCCTCGCCGGCAGCGGGCTGGTCATCGCTGCGATTGCCCTCGTAGCGACTTTCACCGGCAAAGATCCGAACCAGGCCGAGATCGATCGGGTCGAACAACTGACGATCGCGGCACGAGATGCGGCATCCAAAACTCGATTTGTATACCCGCCACCCAAGGATCCAGACGCACCCACGGCCTATCGCAGCGTCCTCCAACTCGAGGACCTCGACGGCGACGCCGGGCAACTTGGCGACCAGCGAGGACAGCTGCTGCGCACGGACTTCGCGGAGACCCTCGTGGGTCTCGGCGACCACTTTTGGACGTCCCCGGACACAAAAAACTTCGCCCTCGACTACTACGCCCAGGCACTGCTCTTTGACGAGGGCAACACCCGCGCGCGCGAACGTTCGGGTCTCACTCTCGGCATGTTGTCCGGATTTCAAGACCGGGCAGCAACCGGAACATTTTCCACAAGCGAGCTCTTGGCCGGGCGCTGGCTTAATCTGCTGGCGACCTCCGACCAGGACCAGCTGGCTGCGAAGATCGACACCTTTATCTTCAACGACGAGGAGTCCTTCGTCATGCGCTCGGCTGGGATCAGGGCCGCCCAAAAGCGTGGTCTTGACGTCGATCGATTGATCGCGGATGCAGTCGCCGACGCCGCGTCACCGATCGTTTCTCCCTCTTCTATCGTCGGTCTCGACAATCCCACGCTGCCCAATCTCGACGCCGACCTCGAAACCGATTTCGAAACCGATGAGACCCGCGTTAAAACCCACCGCGGCGTCAACAAACGCCAACCCAAAAAACACACGCGATCAAAACTTCGAGCCGCGCAGAGAGATCCAGAAGGATCGAACGCACTCGCAGAACAGGCTGTCGTCGCGCTTCGTGCGGGGCGGCGCGAAGAGGCGAGATCCCTCTTTAATCAAGCGATCGCCCACGACCGGCGCAATGCCAGGGCTCTCATGGGCCTCAGTGACATCGCCTTCGACACCGGCAACAACCAAGATGCTGTGATCTATGCGGAAAAATCCGTGAACACGGCTCCAAAAAACCAATCGTACCGGCTCAGCCTCGGCGACGCGTATTTCAAAGTTCTGCGCTACCGCGACGCCCGAACCCAATACGAGAAAGCAAAGATTCTCGGATCCCGACGCGCGGACGATCGCATCGCCAAGGTCGACCATAAAACCGGCCGCCCTTCAGGCTAGAATCGGCCGCGCACCGAGAGGCTCCCGGGTCCCACACGAACTTGAGTCTTTGCCGACACGGAGGTCGTTGTCAGCATGACCGCAACCCCAAGCGCAGTCAGGGCCGCCCCCCCCATCCCAAGACCGGCCCCCAACCACTTCGTGTCCCATAGATACTTGCACTCCCCAAAGGCATCCAGGGTCCCATCCTGGACATTGCAGGCGCTACCGTAGGCGCGGCCGTGCAGCCCCGTCAATACCAAGCCCGTTCCTAGTGCAGCGATTCCCACGCCGAGACTTGCGATTCCCCAGCTTCGACCCGGCAATCGGCTCGGGACTCGATCCAACTCGAAATCGATGGTCTCCTCGACACCTTCGACGAAGGTCACCTCTCGCTCGATCGCAATAAATCCCTCTCGGCTCACCCGCAGGCGATGTTTTCCGGGATCCACAGGCATCTTGAGGGGGGCGACACCGATCACTTTTCCATCGAGGGTCACGGTCGCGCCCGAGGGGTTGCTTTGAAGAACCAGTGTCGAGGGACCGAGCGCCAGAGCATCGAGCTTTGTCTTAAGTGCCGCTGCAGCCGTCGACAGCAGAGCGCCCACATCCGCGACGCCACAGATTTCACAGGACTCTTCGCGGGCGACCAACACGGTTCCATCGCTTCCATCGATCAGCTCGACCGTCACAGAATAGTCGCGGTCCATCACTTCCAAGATTGTGCGCACCACATGAGTGGCCTCGGTTGCGGCGGCGACCTTCTCGAAACATCGCCGCGTATCGCAGGACATAGGCCGCCCGGAGAGCGCCTCTAAAACGAGTGACGACGGCACCACCGTGAACGCTCCACGCTCCAGGCCTTCGGCCAACTGCAAGCGAAGCGCGTCACGATCGCTCGTCGCCAGGTCCCCCTGCACCTCAAGCGGCAAAATTGCAGCTTGAATACCCGTCGTGTGGCCTCGCCCGACTTCCGCAGCCACCTCGGGAACGTGCGCCCCAAGCAATGCGCCGATCACGGCGGCAAATGCAAGCGCCCGCGAGACTCGCGGGACCCACAAAATTCGAGCACTATCCATCGCACCCTAGGCTAGCACGGCACCAAGAGAATGAAGCGAGCGCACGATCGCTCGGGCCGGATGTGCATGGTCGAGACCGGCCCAGCGTGGTCCAAATCGGGTCCAATGGCAGCCGTACGCTGGCGATCGCCCCATGAAGTAAACCCTATTTCTGCGGCTTGCCGTCGCCTACAGCGTTCCCGCGGATATATTTGTCCACGGCGCGCTCGTGCTCGGCCCGCGTTGCCGAGAAGTGATGGGTGCCATCGTTGCGGGCGACAAAGAAGAGAAACTTCGATCGCTCCGGGGAAAACACGGCTTCGATCGCAGCACGCCCTGGATTCGAAATCGGTCCTGGAGGCAATCCTTCGTGGGTGTAAGTATTGTACAGATTGTCAGGGTCCCTGAGGTGGACCCGACGGATCCTGCCCTCAAAACTCTGACATGCGCTCGACTTGGTGCTCGGCACCGTGCAGCCGTAGATGATCGTAGGGTCGGTTTGCAGCAATTTTGGCTTGAAACTGGAGAATCGCAGCCGATTCAAGAACACCCCGGCGATGCGCGGCCTCTCTTTACGAACTCCGGTCTCTTTTTCTACGATCGAAGCGAGCGTCAAGATCTGCGCGTGCCCCCAGTCAAACTCATCGCCAAGCTTGCGTCCAGCCTCACGATACTGGCGGCGAAGCTCCCCATAGACATCATTGTGCCGCCGTACCAGACGCTCGACGATTTCTGCGGGCTTCGCCCCCGCTCTCCCCGATCGAAATTTGTAGGTGTCAGGAAACAAATAGCCCTCGGCGGTAGGACCTTCGACGCCGATACGGGTCAAAAATGCTTGATCACGCATCCGATTGAGCAACGAGGCCTCGTCCGCAAGCCCTGCGCCCGCCAGGATCTCGGCCACCTGAACCATGTTCTTCCCCTCGGGAATGGTAACGCTCACTTCCTTGGCCTTCTGCCGACGGGCGAGTTCCTCCAAGATCTCGGTCGGTGTCATGTCGCCACGAAATCTGTGAACTCCCGCGGTCGTCTTGTTCGCGGCACCGTGGTGGAGAACAAAGACCTTAAACGCCATGGCCTCCGAAGCCTCGATCACCTGCTCTTCTTGAAGCAGCTCCAGCACCCGCGGAAAACTTGTGCCCCGGGGAATCTCGACTTCAATCGTGTGCGCGTCGCCGACGCCGGGGCGCTCGGGATAGTCCATCATCGTCTGATATGCGCCGCGGACGGCCACCGCCGCTCCCGCGAGTGCCATCGCTACGATGGCCAAGGCCCACCTTTGGGGCCGCCGCGAACGACGCAGTTGATACCAAGACCGGCGTCGCTTGGTCATTTTGGGCCTTCGCTTTCATCCAGATGCTCCGACGCACGAGCGGCGTCGGAGCGTTGGCGGTCGAGCCAGCCTTGCAAGATAAACTGTGCCGCCATCGCATCGATCGTTCGTTTTCGCCGAGCCCGTGACATGTCGGCTTCGATCAAGCTTCGCTCTGCGGCGATCGTCGAGAAACGCTCGTCCCAACGCACCAACTCCACGGCTCTTGTCTCCAACAAAGCTTTTAGAACGCGCTCAAATCGCATGACCAATCGTGCGCGATGGCCCGTGGTCCCATTCAACTCAAGAGGCCAGCCCACGACGATCGTAGAGATCCCACGATCGACCACGCGCCGGACGACCTCCGCCGCATCGGCCTCATGGCCGGACCTACGCATCACCTCCCAAGGGCTCGCCATCAGTCCCTGCTCATCGCTTAGAGCGAGACCGATCGTTCGGCTCCCCACATCCAGTGCTAGCGCGCGCATGCAGTGCGAGGTTGTAGCAGGGAACCTTGCCAGTCCCCCAAAACCTGCCTTCTTCGGCCCCGAACGAACTTGGCGCCATCGCGCAGACCACGGTTCGCGGCTCACGACGGTCATCCCGCCCATCGCTCATCCCTCCCTGCGAGGCCTCACTCGCCTCGAATCCTCTCTGTCTGGGTCCAATGGACCCTGCTACCTTGATTGCGATGGACTCGCTCGATCGCGCGATCAACGACGCAAAAACACTTCGCTGCATCGCGGTGCTGAGCACAGAGGCCGTACGCGAAGCCTGCCGACGCCAGGATCTTCGCGGCATCGAAGCCATCGCCCTCGGCCGGGCCATGACCTGCGCGAGCCTGCTCGGCACCCTCGCCAAGCAAGACCGCGAGCGAGTGCGCATTTTGATCACTGGAAGCGGAGCCCTCGGCCGGGTGATCGTCGATGCCCATGGCGACGGTCGGCTGCGCGGCTGTCTAGAAACGAGAATCGATCCCGAGCCGGCAGACGCTCGGGACTGGGATCCCACCCGACGTAGGGTCGCGCTGCATGCCGTCGTCGGGGATCGCGGACATCTCGTCGTCACCCGCGACCTTGGTCTCGGTCACCCCTATCAGGGCACCGTTCCCCTCAGCAGCGGCGAGATCGATCTCGATCTTCAAGACTACCTGACCGCCAGTGAGCAGCTCCCCTCGGCCCTGTGCGCGGACGTCCTGCTCGATAGCGAAGGCCAAATCTTTCGCAGTGCGGGCGTATTGATTCAAACCTTCCCCGGCAGTGAGAAGTCGCTGATCGATCATGTTCGCAAACGATTGACCGGCGATGCCCTCGGCAACGTGCTCGCCGACGATCCGAGCCCACCGAAATTGATCGACCTCGCCCTGGGTGGCGAACATGCTGAAGTCCTGGAGACCCAAGGCCTTCGATTTCACTGCGGATGCGGGCCCAAAAATACGCTTCGGGTGCTCTCAGCCCTGGGGATTCAGGACCTCCTTCGCCTCGCCGGCGAACAGGCCGAAACGGTCGTCAGCTGCCATTTTTGCGCCACAGACAACACCGTCACAGCCGCCGAACTTCGAGAGCTTGCCGGACGGCTGCGTAAACAGGAACAGGAGGAGCAGCCGTGACTTCTGAGCCCGGAAACTGGCAAGAAAAGAGCCTTCTTCGCTTTCGGATTATTCCTCCCGAAGAGGGCCAGACCCTACGCGCCGTGATCTATCGACGGCTCCCTGGCATCTCGGCCGACGATGCCGCCTCGCTCGTGCGCGCGGGAGGAGTCTATGTCAATCGCCTGCGCGTTCGCATGCCCTCGGTGCGTGTGGCCGCCGGCGAACGGCTCACGGTCTACCCCAACGCGGCGAGAATCGAGCCCATACGCGCCGAGGCACTGCGCTTCATTCATCGCGACGCCAATTTTGTTGTGCTCGATAAACCAGCGGGCGTGCCTGTCACGGCCACCCGAGAGAGCGCCCTCGGGACTCTCTCGGATGCCTTGCTCAACCAACTGCGCAGCGAGGGGGTCGTTCGTCCCTATGTGGGAGTGGTCCACCGACTGGACCAGGGCGCTTCTGGCCTCGTGCTCTTTACGATCCGCAGCATCGCCAACAGCTCGCTGCACCGACAGTTTGTCGATCACGACATCCGCCGCGTCTATCGCCTGCGATGCCATGGGAAGGTCCCGCAACAAATCCGCTGCGAAGCGCCCCTGCGCAAGGGCGCCGACGGCAATGTCCGAGTGGTCCCCGAAGGCAGCCGAGGTGCACAGACCGCGGTCACCTTGTTTCGTCCGATCTCCACATTCGACGGCGATGGCGACAGCGAACCCGAGCATATCGTCGAAGCCCAATTGGAGACCGGCCGCACCCACCAAATCCGGGTTCACGCCGCCCACCTCGGCTTTCCTCTGTGTGGAGACCGCCGTTATGGGCGACCCAGCGATTCGGCCGGGCACAGCGCCCTTCGCCTGCATGCGTGGACCCTTCAGTTCCAGCACCCGCAGCAAGCCGACCCGCTGCACTTTGAGTCGCCTCTCCCCGCCTGGGCTCAAGCCTGATGCCGGGGGCTGCACTAAACTCAGCACATCTGCTATAGGCATGTGAGATCCAACCGCGAGGATCCAGCCGCCGTGGCCCAACGGTAGAGGCAGCGGTTTTAGGAACCGATGGTTGGGGGTTCGAATCCCTTCGGCGGCACCAGATTTGGGAGACACAAGAAGGAGCGCTCGCTAAAGCGGGAGCCCCTTTTTGTCTTGGAGCGGTGGCGAGGATCTGCAAAACTTCATCTTCTGCCGGAATTTTGGGCTTAGTTAGGGTCGTAGAAGAGTTCGAAAACACGGGTTTGGAACTTTATGACACTGCGACCACAACGCTATCGCTTCTTGTTTGCCACGACCACGCTCGCTTGCCTGTGCGAGATCGCGTGTTCGGCGCAGTCCGACCCGATGCCCGGCGAGACCTCCACCCCGCTGCCCGCGAGCCCGGATTCCACGGAGCCACGGGGCGGCAGCGACAATACTGACGACAGCAGTGACGACAGCAGTGACGACAGCAGTGACGACAGCAGTGACGAGACCGAGGACCCAACGAAAAATGCGACGGACACCGGCAATACCGATACCACCGGGGGCACGTCGACGGTCGAGGAAGATCCAATTGAAGATCCAATTGAATTTTCAGGCGAGATGAACGGATACCGCTGGGAGCTGCCCTGTAAAGACCCCAACCAGCGCAACACCTGCAAATGGGACCCATCCCTGTACGATGGGGCTATCGAAAACCCCTCGGTGACCTTGCATCGGGAGACCCTCGTAACCTTCGGTGGAGATCCCGATGTTATCTACGATGTTGAGATTCGGATCAGAGGCCTAAGCGAACCAAAAAACTTCACTGGCGGCGAAGTCCTATACGATCACTTTCAAATTGGCGGAATGGCAAAGTCCGACGACTACAACATTTACGCGATCCATGTGGCGGAGCCACAAAACGACTACACGCTCAACCGCCACGAAAAAAACACCAACCATTTCACGTTCGTTCTCGACTACACGGTATCCATTCAAATCCGCGGAGGCTCTGAGGTGCGGCTGACGATGATCGACCCCAACACGGAAGCAATCGCAAATCCTGGAGGAAACATCGCTTCGGGCGAGCCCTTCGTCGTCCCCGATATCCCCCCCTTTCCCGAACCTTTCTACGGACAGTTCATCCAGATGGATGTGCTCTCGGTCGCCCCATCTTTCTGACGACACTCAGCGCGCTCTTCCTCGTTCTGCACGTCGGGGCCATTTTCATTGTGAGCCTCACCACGTATTTTTCTTTCCGCTCGCCGTCGAAAATCCGACTGGCGATAAAAACACAGAACGATTGACACCCGTACATCACCCATACAAAGTGATCACGTAGTGACGATTCAGAATATCAGTATTTTTGTCTTCGCCACAGGTATTGTCGGCTGTTACATGGGTCCAGAGATCGTGTTGAGGGCTGGATCCGGCGAAAGCTCTGAGACGACCCTCGAGACTTCGGGCTCCGAGACTGACGACGACGAGACTTGCGTTCCCGAGACTGATCCAACACGAGCGACACTACGTCGACTCACGCGAAACGAGTACAACAATACGCTCCGCGATCTCCTGGGGGACACAAGCTTCCCGGGTAACACCTTCCCAAGCGAGGAGCTTAGCAATGGGTTTGGAAACGACGCAAATGCCCAAACGGTCTCGAGCCTACTCGCCGAGCAATACAACACCGTCGCGGAAAATATCGCGGTCGGCGTCGCCGAGTCTCCCGAGAAGCTGAAAATTTTGGCCGAATGCGCAAGCTCAGTCACCGATACAAACGACACGGAAACCATCGATGCCTGCGCGGAAAAACTAATCGAAGATTTTGTGTCTCGCGCCTATCGCCGACCCCTCGACCCACAAGAGCTGAACACACTTCTCGAGTTTGCCACTGCCGTGCGCAACGACACCGACTTTGCGACGAGTATTGCGAGCGTCATCGAACTGGTCTTGCAGTCTCCCGACTTCCTCTATCGTGTGGAGCACGGAATCCTCGACGAAGAGGGTCGCCGCAGACCGACCGATCACGAAATGGCCACACGGCTGTCCTACCTCATGTGGGCGACGATGCCCGACCCCGAACTACGCGCGGCGGCCGATGCTAAACAACTGAGCGACCCTGCATCCATTCTCGCCCACGCACAGCGCATGCTCGACGATCCTCGCTCGCGCCCGGTGCTACGCTTTTTCTTCGACAACCTGTTGCCGATCAGCGCGCTCGCGTCACTCCAACGTGACCCTGAGCGCTACCCCGCCTACACGCCTGCCATCGGTTCGCTTCTGCGTGAAGAAACTCAGCGATTCATGGAGCACGAAATTTTTGAGGGCTCGGGCACCTGGGACGGCGCCATCACAGCTCCCTACACCTTCGTCAATGGTCCCCTCGCGGACTTTTATGGGATCGAAGGCGTGACTGGCGAGGGCTTCGTGAAAGTCGACTTGGACACCAGCCAGCGCCTAGGATTGTTGACTCACGCTGGGGTCGTCGCCGGCACGATTCACTCCAACGAGACCAATCCGGTGGTTCGTGGCGCATTCATCATGCGCAATATCATGTGTACCGACATTCCTCTGCCCAGTGGCGATCTACTGGCGGAGATCAAGCCCCCAGACCCCGACTCCGGGGCCACGGCTCGCGAACGTTTTGGCCGACACAGCGACGATCCCGTCTGTGCAGGTTGTCATAGCTTGATGGATCCTGTGGGCCTGACCCTCGAGAACTACGATCCCATTGGGCTATGGCGCGACACCGAAAATGGCGTCTCCATCGACGCGACAGGAAGTCTGCCCGGAGTCATGGCGGTCGATGGACCCGTCGAGCTTGCCCAGGCCATTGCGTCCGCACCCAGGACACACACCTGCTTTGCAACACAGTGGTCCGAATACGCCTACGGCCGCACCCACTCCAACAGCGATGCCTGTGCGCTGCTCACGATCGACGAACAATTTGCGGCCTCGGGCCACAACATTCGTCAGCTTCTGCTCGACCTGACCCAAACCGACGACTTCCTATTTCTGCCGGTGGAGGCCAACTAAACCATGGTTAAACAGCTCGCAAGACGAACAATGATGCGGGGGCTCGGCGGAATCGCCATCGCGCTTCCTTGGCTAGAGATCATGGGCATCCCACGCCGCGCACACGCGGAAGATGGCAACCTCGCCCGGCGTTTCGTAAGCGTCTACACCCCCGGCGGGAGCGTGATCAATAACGGATCGGGTGAAAACCGCTGGCGTCCCAAGGGGACCGAGACCGACTTTGAACTCAGCGAGATCTTGGCGCCACTCGAAGCCGTCAAGAGCAAACTTCTCGTCATGGACGGACTCGAGATGGCCAGCGCCGTCGGTGAACAACATCAGTCAGGAATCGTCGCGTGGCTCACGGGCACAAAGCAGGCCGCCAACGGATTTGCGGGGGGTCCCTCCTTGGACCAAGTCATCGCCGGCCTGATTTCCGGCGATTTTTCCCGTTCGAGCATCCAGATGGCGGTGCGCTGGGGGACCGGCAAATCGCATGGCCTTCTTCACGCGATGAACGCAGCCAACTACGAGGACAACGCAACCTTCGACCCAATCCCACCACGCCTCGACCCGCAAGCGATCTTTCAGGCCTTCTTCACGAGCCTGGGTCCCAGTAACAGCGACGAAACTGCTGCACGCATCGCCCGAAAACAGTCGATTCTCGACTTCGTCGATCGACGCTACGATGCCCTTGCGCCGGGCCTTGGCGTCGCCGACAAACAAAAAATTGAACAACATCTCGACAAGATTCGGGAGCTTGAGGCTTCGCTCGCCAACACAATTATTCCGAGTGATATCTGCCAGGCCCCCGTGCTCGTCGACACCTCGGACTACAATCCCACCACAGGACTTCGATCGGCAAACAACGGTTCCAACATCGATGGCTCCACCGATGCCGCGATTCCCAAGGTCGGCCGTTTTATGATGGACATGCTGGTCATGGCGCTCGCCTGCGACATCACGCCCGTGGCCTCGCTACAATGGAGCGATACCGAGGCGAAACATACCTTCCCCTGGCTCGATCTCCCACAACATCATCATTTCTACCAACACGACGGTGGATTTCGACCGATCGAATTGGAGAAAATTCAGGTCTGGTACTCACAACAACATGCCTACCTACTCGGTGCGATGGATGCCGTCGATATGGGCGGTCACACTCTCCTTGACGAGAGCGTCGTGTTTTTCGGGTCCGAGCTCTCTCAACCACCCAACCACAGCAAGAGCAATATGCCCTTCCTGCTTGGCGGCGGTGGCGGTGGCATGCGCGGTGGCAGATTTCTCCGAAACGCGGACCTTGAGGACAAATCTCACAATAATTTGCTGGTATCGATTCTCAACTTGTTTGGCGACGACAGGCAGCTATTCGGCGATCCCAACCATTGTTCGGGGCCCTTGGGCGGACTGACCTAACCAAGCTCAAAGGTGCTTCCCGCGAGCCGCAAAACGCGACGAAAATGGTCGGCGTCCACCGGCTGAATCGAAAGCCGCTGGCCACGTTGCGCGACAAGCATGCCGCTCAGTTCCGGATCTGATTTCAAAGTCTCTAGGCTCACCGGGCTCGAAAAGGTCTGAACGTAGGCGACGTCGACGAGGATCCACCGTGGAGCCTCCGGGTCACTCTTGGGATCGTAGTACCCGCTGTCCAGCTCAAAGGCGCTCGGATCTGGGTACGGCGCACTGGCGATTCTGGCCAGACCTACGACCCCCGGCGGCTTGGTACGGGAATGGTAAAAAAGTACCCAATCGCCGATGGCCATGGCATCGCGCATGAAATTCCGTGCCTGGTAATTTCGAATTCCATCCCAGGGGGTGGTTTCATCCCGACGGAGATTCTCAATCGAATAGGCGTCCGGCTCGCTTTTCATGAGCCAGTATTTTCTACCGGAGGTCACGGGATAGAGGCTACCCGAGTGCGACCCATGGCGTGCGGCCTCGCTACAGACAATGCGCAAGACCGGCGAGTGCCGACGCTAGAACGGAATGTCGTCGTCTTCGGGACCTGGCGCTGAGTAGGCGCCAGGATCGTACGCTGCGGGACCGCCTCCTCCGCTGGGCGCTCCTCCGCTGGGCGCTCCTCCGCTGGGCGCTCCTCCGCCGCCTCCGTAGTCGCCTCCGCCTCCGCCTCCGCCTCCGTCGCCTCCACCTCCGCCGTAGTTTCCGCCGCCAGCTCCGGCTCCGGCTCCGCCGCCGCCGCCGCCGCCGCCATCGCCTCGCCCACCAAGAAACTGCACCGTCTCTGCGATGATCTCAGTGGAATATTTTTTTACGCCATCTTGTTCGTAGCTGCTCGTGCGCAAGCGGCCTTCGACATAGACCTGCCGCCCCTTGGCCAGGTAGCTGTTGCAGTGCTCCGCGGTCTTGCCCCACACGGTGACGCGATGCCACTCGGTCTCCTCTTGGGTCTGTTGAGTCTGCTTGTTCGTCCACTTGCGCGTGGTGGCGATGGCCAACTTGGCCACGGCCTGGCCGCCTTGAGTGAAGCGTAGCTCGGGGTCTCGACCGAGATTTCCAATAATAATGACTTTGTTGATTCCGGCCATAGGGCTCCTCTTGCGTGTTGAAGGTGGACATGTGTCGGCGTCGGCCCCTTGGGTGCGCCCGTGATTGCGCACGCCTCCGCCGCTATGAGTTCATCGGTTCATCGGCCCACGCCGCCAACCGTTGCACGGCCAACACATCTCCGCCGCCTCGAGTTCTCCCGGAGAACGCGCGTGCGTCGGAAGACGTTAATCTAGCAGCCCTCGCCCGAAGTTCCGAGACGAAGCGTTCGTCTACCCGCAAGATTCCGCACAGAACCGCCGATCCACCTGCGCATTTCACTCGGCGGGGGTGGCCCGCGGCCCCACCGACGGGTCTCCCATGCTAAGACAGCCTCCGCGCGGCCATGGAACCCAACCTCAGCATCGCCTTATGCGTGCGCAACGACGAAGCGCGGCTGCCAGCCATGGTCCGAGGCGCGATCCAGCTCGCCCGACGTCTCGAATCTTCGACCCTGCGTCCGGTCTGCGAGGCACAATTTGGCTTCGAAGTCTTGGCCCTGGACGAACGCTCCCACGACAACAGCCTCAGTGCCCTGAGCCTGCTCCAAGCCCGGGTTCCCGAGCTTCGTTGCATCCAAGATCTCGCGCCCGGAACGGCACTTCAGCAGGCGGCACGCACCGCTCGCGGGCGCTACTGGCTGTTTGCCGACAGCCCGATCGACGAAGAGTTGGGGCTTTGGGCGGTCGAACAGCTGTTTTGTGGATATCGCGCATCTCTTGTGCCGGGAGAATTGCTGGCGCTCGAGCGGGAACTCGGCCAACACGAGGTCTCCTGGCCACGCGGCGGCCTACTTCGAGCCCAGCACGAGGTCACCAAGGCGCTCAAGACCCACGGCGATGCGCCGGTGCGGGCCGCGCCTCGAGATCGCAGCGTCCGCGCGCGCGCAAGCCGGATTTTACGGGGACGCGCGGCCCGCCTGGGCTTCGCCCGCTTCGATCGCCCCAAGAAATAGGCACGGGCCCGCGCCTGTGGCCTCCCGCCCTCGGCAACCGCCGATCGATCCCTCGCCCCGCGGCGGCTTGGCGCCCGGGTCCGATCGGCTATAGTCCGCGGATGTCCCAATGGATTCCCGCGATCCTAGCGCTCTCCGCTCTGATCATCATCCACGAATACGGACACTACTTCTTTGCGCGCCGCACAGGCATGCATGTGCGGCGATTTAGCGTGTTTGGCATCGGCCCCGTGCTCTTTCGGCTCTTCACCTACAAGAGCTGCGAATACGTCATATGCGCAGTTCCCTTCGGGGCCTACGTGCAAATCGCCGGCATGGAGTCCGAGGAGGCCGAGGAGGAAATGCGCCAAGAGGCCGAAGGTGACGGCGGCTCAACACCACCAGACGACCCCAATGCCCCCCCTCCCGCGCCCAAGGGCTACCGAAATTTTCGGGACAGCTCCTTCATCGCTCGATTCTTGACCTTGGCGGGCGGGCCCATCTTCAACTACCTCGCGGCGATCATCATCGGCGTCCTGCTCTTCCTCAGCGCGGGCATGCAGGCGGTCTCTGGCGCAAAAGTGGTTTCCTTTGGCGAGAGCAGCCCTCTCGAAGAAGCCGGCATTCGAGTCGACGACCAATTCCTAAAAATCGCGGACACCCCCATTCGCGGATCGCAGGCGGTCGAGAGGGTCCAAGAGGCCGGGATCGAGCATCTCGGCGAACGCGTCGAGGTCGTGGTCATGCGTGAGGACAAAGAGCAGATCTATTGTGTGAAGCTCAATGACATCTCGCCCGCACTCGGTGTCAACATCGGAGCGATCGCCACTTTCGAGCCGGTTCCACCCGCCACCGCGATCATCGAGGGCATCAAGTATCCCTTTGTGCAATCCGCCCGGCAGCTCAAATTCCTCGGTGAAATGATCACCGGGAAACGCAAGGGAAACCTCGGCGGCCCGGTCGGAATCGTCTCCGCCATGGCGAACAGCGCAAAAGATGGGCTCACATCATTCCTGATGATCTCCGCGCTCATCAGCGGACTGCTCGGCCTGTTCAACCTCCTGCCGATCCCTGCCCTCGACGGTGGGCGTCTGGTCTTCGTGATCTTCAACGCGATCTCACCGAAGAAGATCGCGCTGCGAATCGAAGAGCAAGTGCATACGTGGGGCCTGCTGGCGTTGCTTCTGTTCATGGCCTACGCGACCGTCGGAGATGTCGGCCGTCTCGGCGCAAGCAAAACCAATTGGAAGGGTGAGCTCAGCAACATTCGAGCCCGAATCATCGACGCCGAGGTCGATGCGCGCGGCGGACCTCGCGGCTGTGCGGCGGATCAGGACGTCAACTAGTCGCCATGGGGAGGCGGCCCCGTCGTCCCCATGGGAGGACCGCCCGCGATGGAATGGCGGACCTCCCCGAAGACTGGAAACCACGGGTTCATTCGCTCGCCGACATCGCCGAGCTGGTCGCCCGACTCCCCATGGAACCCGGGGTCTACCTCATGCGAGATCGCAAGGGGCGGGTGGTCTACGTGGGCAAGGCCCGCAACTTACGTATTCGTGTCCGCCAGTACTTTAGCGGGCAAGACAGCCGCCATTTTGTGCCGCGGCTGGGCAAGGTACTCGGGGACATCGAAACGATGGTCACCAGCAACGACAAGGAGGCGTTGCTGCTTGAGAATCATCTCATCAAGGGCCACGCCCCTCGTTTCAACGTCAAACTGCGTGACGACAAGCAGTATCTTGTTCTACGCCTCGACAGCTCCAAGTCCTGGCCACGCCTTGAGGTCGTACGAAACATCGCGCACGACAAAGCCCACTACTTCGGGCCCTACCATTCTGCCGGAAGCGCTCGCCACACCCTGCGTGTCGTCAATCGCTACTTCAAACTGCGAACCTGTTCGGACTACGCCCTGAATCATCGCAAGCGCGCATGCCTTCAGTATCAGATCGATCGCTGTCCCGCCCCCTGTGTCTACGACGTCGATCCCGATGCCTACGCCGGGCAAGTCCGCGATGTTCGGCTTTTTCTTGGGGGACGTCACTCCGAGCTGCTCGAAGGCCTCAACGCGCGCATGAAAGAGAGCGCCACCGCCTTGGAGTTTGAGACCGCGGCACGCATCCGCGATCAGATCACCGCCATTCAGACGACCTTGCAAAGCCAGCGCGTCGTGGGCACAGGGGAATTCGACCAAGACGTCATCGGTATGTACAGGGAAGGCGGGCAGGTTGAGTTCGCGGTGTTGTACGTTCGCGCTGGAAAGCTGATGGGGTCGCGCACCTACTCGCAAAAGGGAATGGAACTCCCGGATGCGGAGGTCTTGCATGGATTCTTGGGGGCCCTTTACGGCGAGGCCAGCCTGCTGCCCGACGAAATCCTACTGCCCTTCGCCCTGGCCGAGGATGATGCCGCTCCCCTGCATGAGTGGCTCCAGGAAAAACGTGGTTCTCCTCTCAAGCTCTCCGTTCCGGAGCGCGGATCTCGGAAAAAGCTTGTCGACTTAGCGAAACGCAATTCTTCGTCCAGCTTCGTGACACGTCGCGACCGCAAGGAGGACAGCGACACGCTGTTGGAGACCCTTCACAAACGGTTTTCTCTCAGTCGTAAGCCGCGTCGCATCGAATGTTACGACATCAGCCATATCCAAGGCAGCGATGCGGTCGGCTCAATGGTTGTGTTCAAGGACGGTCAGGCCGACAAGTCCAGCTATCGAAGTTTCAAGATCAAGGGCCTCCATGGCCAAGGCCTCGCCCAAGGCCACCGGCAAAACGACGACTTCGCCAGTATGCAAGAGGTCCTCACGCGACGGCTCCGACGCGCGCTCGATGCGGGGGACTCGGCCAACGAAGACTGGGCACTACCGGATCTGGTGGTCATCGACGGTGGAAAGGGTCAACTTTCACGGGTCGTCGCCGTGATGCAGGACCTGGGCGTTCCGCTGGGTGCCGAAGGCATGGATGTGATCGCGCTTGCGAAGGAACGTCTCGACGTCGTCCGTCCTGGAGCCGCCGGCCTTCGGACCCTGAGAAATTTCAGACAACGGGGTCAAAGCTCGCCCAACAGTTCCCCA
This sequence comes from uncultured Nannocystaceae bacterium, assembly GCA_964437075.1. Classification (GTDB taxonomy): domain Bacteria; phylum Myxococcota_A; class Polyangia; order Nannocystales; family Nannocystaceae; genus CAYTFJ01. The sequence continues at coordinate 51,556 of CAYTFJ010000010.1, read as the reverse complement.
GGACAGTCTCTCGGCGACTACGTCGTCTCGAAGGCCGCCTCCTCGATAGCGAAGGAGCCCGCACCGGCCGACAACAACAGGCAAGCGTCTCAACCCGACAAGCCCGAGCGTGTGTTCCTCCCTGGGAGCAAAGACCCGATCCGGCTGCGACCCGGATCGACCGAACTCTACCTCATGACCCGGATTCGGGATGAAGCCCATCGTTTCGCCATCACCCACCACCGTAAGCGACGGGCGAAGCGCCAGATCAAAAGCATCCTCGACGAGGTCCCCGGGGTCGGAAAATCGGCCAAGAGGGCGCTTTTGACTCATTTTGGCAAAATCGCAGCGATCAGGACCGCGACCGTCGAGGAACTCTGCGAAGTCCGTGGGATCGGACCCGGCCTCGCCGCCCGTATTCACGAGGTCTTGGGCTCGGGCTAGACCGCACTTCGGGTCGCTCGCCACCGATGCACAGGGCCCGGGAATCAACAACCGCAGGCTGTCGAAATCGTGGGGCTTATCGAGTCACGCCAGCGACCCCCACAAGCAGCGCGACGATCCCTGCCCATTGCCACCACTCGAGACGCTCACGCAATACAATCTGAGCCAACACCACGGTCACCGCGGCAAACAACGAGGCGATCACAGCGACGATACCGACGTGCTCGGTCTTCAGCCCAATGGAATAGACGATCAAGCCAATCGTCTCGAGAATGGCGACCACAAACAGTCGCAAGGCGCATCGACTCGGCCACGGGAATGGCGTTCGGCGAGCCCGCAGCATCACCAAGACCAAGGGTAAACTGACCACACGAAAACCAACGATAGGCCACGCCGGCCCCAGCGAATCCACAGCCGCGTCGAGCCCATAAAATGCCGTTCCAAAACCGACTGCGGCCACCAAAGCCCATCCCGCGCCACGCCCTCGCCCCCAGCGAGCGCCTGCCCCCGTCGGCGCTGCACTCGACGAGGTCTCGTGGGAAGCCCGAACCACACTCACCAGCACAACACCGAAGACCACCACGCCGAGGGCGACCAGTACACCCATGGGCAGAGGATCTCCCGCAACAATCGAACAGAGCACCGTCACGGCACCAAAAGCACTCGCCACGGGTGAAACCACCGAGAGCTTACCCACCTCAAAAGCCCGGTAGAGCCCGATGGCTCCTACAAGATTAGCGAGCCCACAAAGTACGACCCGAGTCACAACCGGTCCGTCGAGCGTGGGGGCTCCGCTTCCTACAATCGCAGCGCAGAGCAACAGAGGCAGGCTCATGAGCTGCAGCCAGAACATCATCGGCAACCACCCGAGCTGGCGGGTTGCGCGTTGCGCGACAAAATCTCCCACACCAAAACTAAGTGCCGCCACTAGTCCTGCCACAATCCCCATCGAGGCTCGCACCCCCTGAGGGTACCCGAAGGCACAAAAAGAACACCCGAATCCTCCCCCAGAGACGGGCAATGCCCCGCAGAAATCGGATAGTGTGCGCGATCATGTGCGACGCTGGAAAAACTCCCGACGGGACCCACGCGACCCGACACGCATATTCTACCCGGTGGGTCCTGGCCTTCGCCTACGTCTTCGCGGCGGCGTGCGTCTCGACAACGGGCGATCCTTCCATCACGCCCGGCGGCTCCCAAGCGGCAGGGGGGTCCCCTGGGCCGGCAACCACGGCCAAACAAACCCAAGGCCGCCTCCCCCCACCCTCACACGCACGTACGGATGCCTCTGGCTCCCCTCGACCGAAACGGGACAAACAAAGCCAGGGCGAATCTGACCGCTACGAACCGCTGCATCTAAACGACGAGCAGCTCCAGCGAGCCCGAACCGTCCAACCCCTCGTCGCCGCGGCCGCAGACCGCCACAGCATCGATCCCAACCTCCTCAACGGCATTATCTGGACCGAGAGCAAGTTCAATCCAAAGGCCCGAAACAAACGTTCCGGAGCACGTGGCCTCATGCAACTCATGCCCGGAACGTCCAAGGCCATGGCCAAAAAACTGGGGGTCGCCAGCCGTCCCTACAACCCCTCCTTCGCCACCCAAGCGGGGGCGAAGCTGCTCTCCATTCATGCCAGCCGCTTCGACAACGACGAGACCCTGATGCTCTTCGCCTATGCACGTGGTGGTGGAAGCGTCCGCAAGTGGCAAAAAACCTCCGCAGAGCTGCCAAAGGGCGTGCAAATGTTCATCAGACGAGTCCAACGTGCACGAGCGACCTTCGCCACCATGGGCTTTCCCGATCTGCAGGCACCAAACAAAGGCAGACGGTAGAGCCTCCCCCTCAAAACATCGAGGACGCCTTTTTTTGGGCACGATGGGAGATCAACAACGAAGCGGCGACCGCTGCGACCAGGTCTTGGGTCGCGGAGTCTTGCTCCTCGACGATCCACACAGTCCCCTCCCCCGATGCCTGAACCGCGCCAACCAAGGCTCCATCTCTATAGAAATCAAAACCGACATTTTTCCCTTTTTTGCCGCCGACGAGTCCGTTGTTGAGTTGGACGGCGAGACTCGTTCCCTCGCCTGTCACGGCCCCTACGGGTTCCTCTCCGCTAAACTGTATCTCCATCTCCCACGCCGCCCCCTGTACATCGGTGAATGTACAGTCCATGGCCGCCGCAGAGTGAACCTTCACGACCACGGATGTCGCCTTGTCGCGAAAAGAGCAGGTTCCCGACCATGCCCCGGCGCCGCCGCTTAACGAAAACTCAAAATCCTGTTTAATCGTGCTCTTGGACCAGGGCCCCGACCCCTTGGAAATTTTTCGTAGCCCGCCCCCTTTCGTAACCTGAGCGGTGTAGACACCGAAAGTCATCGGCTTCTTTCTCGGCACGCTTTTTTTTCCCACAACCGGCTGTTGGGGGGCCGCAGCCGCCAAGGATCGATCCACTGCCATTGGGGTCGTCGGACCGCAGCCGCCGAGCGCTCCGACGGACAAGGCGAAAAAGACGGCGCAAAAACTGCATGAATGAAAGGTTAAGGGAGTTGTCATGGCGAGTTTCCGCGCCATAGACGGCGTCCACCCGCGCCTATTCAATGCCGCCCGCACTCCGCAACGAAACGCTCGACCGTGCACGACGACATTCCCGGACTGCGCAAAGAGCGAATCCCGGCGGGAACAGAACCGGCACCGGTGTTGCGGACCGAAGAGTTCTCCGACCACTGGCGCATTCAGCATGTGCCTCCCACCCAGAGCCCGGGGAGGCTATGCTGCGCCTGTGGGTTTCACCCCTGCCACGTCATCGTTGTCGCTGCGCTCCGAATGAGACCCCTTGATGGAATCAATCCAATCGCGTCACCTCCACCAAGGGTTCGCCTCGACATGCAACTCAACCAACGATGTTCCAGGCTCCATTGTTTCCACCTGTCCCTGGGAGCGATGAGCCGATGATGCTGTTCTTGATCTTGGGGTTCTTGGCCCTCGCGGCCTACGCCACGATGCAGGCAAAGAGGAGTGGGGCGCTCGTCGCCGCAGACCATCTTCGCCTGGCGATCGCCACCGGAAAACAACGGTCGATCGAAATCCAGCTACGCAAGGAGCTCGCGCTGGCTGCCGCGGGCGAGGCTGTAAGCCCCGAGCGTCAGTGGTTGGCCCGCGCCCAGCTCGGTGGCCTGCTTGTGGCTGAATGGCGGCTTGACGAGGCCCGAGAAATCTATCGAACGGAGGCCGAAAATTTGTCGCCTCATCTCCAGGCCCTCGCAAACTTCGGACGTCACGAACTGGCACTGTTGAGCGAAGGCGCAAACGAGGCTCGACTCGCCAAGATTCGCTCCGACCGGGACGGGTGTCTATCTCAAGTTCCAAGCCGCTACCGCCCGATGGTGCTCGACGCGTGGCGGGCCCTTGAGGGCCTCTGCCTCATGCGAATGGGTCGGGCCAAAGATGCTGCCCCGCTGCTCGAAGAGGGAATCGATTCCCTCGCCTACAACCCCGCGCGAGTGATCTACCTCTATCATCTCGGCCAAGCTTATGAAGAACAGGGCCAACGGGATCTTGCTGGAGATGCCTATGAGAAGGCCGCAGCCGCATTTCCAGGGAGCCGGCTGGCGAGCGAGGCCAAAGCCCGCCGCCTCGCCCTTTCGGGGGGTGGAGATGGGCTCTTTCGCGGAATGCTCCCAGAAGCACCGCTCGCAGACCGTTTCATCTCGGATTCCAACACCACTCGAAAGGACCAAGATGACGGCGACGACAGCGACAACAGCGACGACAGCGACGACGATGCTTGATTCTCTCGAGTGTCCCGTTCCGCAAGGATCGAGTCCATCGACCCGAAGGATCATGGCGTGAAGACGGCTTCGCGCCACCGCTCAACTTCCATCAATGCCTGCCCGGGCCGAAATTGACCGTAAACGAGAGAATCGGGAGGACGCTGCTACAATGAGTGCTCGTGAGTGTTGTAGATCGCCTTCGGAATAGCGCTCGACGCGCAATCGTCTCGGCGACGGATCTTAGCGACTACACCCGGCAACTTGTTCGGGGCCATCGCTTCAAGGGAAAGATGACCTGGGTCAAGGAGGGCACTCCCCCAGTGATCCTCGTACATGGATTTCTCGGCACACGCGGGACGATGGTGCCACTGACACGCCGATTGCAAGCGGACGGCCTTATCGTTTTTAGCCACGCCCACGGGACCTTCAACATGGCGTCGATCCGGGCCTCTGCAGAAGGACTCATGAGTCAAATCCGTCAAATCTGCGACGAGCTCGAGGTCCCACGTGTCGACGTTGTCGGTTTTTCCATGGGAGGGTTAATCGCACTGCATGCCATCAAATTTCTCCAGGGCCACCAACATGTCCGCCGTCTCTGTACACTTGGGACCCCATTCATGGGCAGCTGGGTCTCTTTGGCGGGAATCGCGTGCATTGGGGCTCTTTGCCCGTCGGTTTGGCAGATCGTCCCTGGCTCAACTTTTCTTGCCGAGCTGCATGGACCGCCCATTCCTGCCTGCGTCCGCGTCCGCCAAATTCACGCATCGCAAGATGCCTTTGTTCCGGTCCGCGGTCGCCTCGAGGGTGTACGCCGCGAAGACTACCTCGTTCTTCCCGGCGGCCACTCCTCGCTCGTGGTCGCCGAGCATTTTTATGCGGCAGTTCACGATTTCATCGCAGCCGACGAACCGACTACGAGCAAGCTCCGGACAGAGACACCGATCCCAGACCTCGAAGTCCCAAGCGAGGAATCACGCCACTCGGCCTTATGGCCTGCGGGCGAGACCGGCCAGATCTAGCCCAGAGGCCGAACGCTCGATTCGCGGCTGCGGCTAATCGAAATGCACGCAGCCGGCCTTGTGCAGCACGACCACCTTTTGAGTCAACGTCAGATCGTCCATTCCGCTACCGTCTAGGATATTTTGCCACTCGCTGTCTCCGGCAATGCGCTGAAGGAGGTCAAGCTGGTCGGGTTGCAAGTCGCGCCAAGCGGTCTTGCTGGGTGACGCGAGCGTCACGCTTTTTCCAGGAAGCTCACTCCCAGAGCTCAAGTGCTCAAGCTCGTCCTGTTGGCGCGCGGCCTCCATCAACAATTGAGCCAAGGATTGCCCAATCTCACCCTCAGGAAGATTCTTCGGCAAGGTTGTATCAAGCTCAAACATGCCCTCGGACCATCCGAGCATCCTGACAATTGCCTTTTGCGGGTCCAGCTTCTCTTTGCCCGCGATCATGGCCTGAAAGACATCGCCTTCACGCAGGTACAAACTACCATTTTTACTGCCATGCACCTTCAGCGTGCCGGTTTTTCGGCTGGTCGCCAACCACTGGAGCACGTCGGGGAGCGGGATGTCCTCGATGCTACCCGACATCGAGCGACCCGAGGAGTCATCAGAGCGCCACCGCCGGGCAAACTGGTCGGCGGGGGCGAGGCCCACTCGAATGAGCGAGGCACCGATTCCAACGCGATCGCCATCTCGAAGTCGATGGCGACCGACGACGCGCCCGTTCACCGAGGTTCCATTGCGCGAACCAAGGTCGCGCAACCAAACCGAACCTCGTGCGTGATAGAAACGAACATGTTTTCGCGAGACGGAATCGTCCGGGACGACCAGTTGAGCGCTCACGCTGCGCCCGACGATGTAGCTCGCCCCCGGGCCCAACAACAGCTCGTGGCCCTGCGTATCACCGGTCAGCATCGTCAATACGTGGACATTCGCAGCAGGCATCGCCTACCCACGCTATTCGATCGTCATCGAGCGAGTCAACAGCTCTGGGATCCAGGCACGGCACGCAGGACCACCGAGGCCCGCGCTCTCGATGGGGGGTCTTCCCACCGCTTCGAGCCCACAGATCGCCTGCACCCTGACCGCATAGGGGGGGTCTTCCCCCGATCTGTGCCGAGGATTGAACCACAAGATGGGTTGAGATGCCGGCTTTGACTTGCGTCCACTGGATTCGCAGGAAACACTGATCATGTGTTTTTGAAAGCTTCCCGCGTGTTCGCCCTCGTACTCGTGACGGCGTGTGGCTCGCTCGGCGGCTGCGCTACCCGCACGACGGCCCGCCAGGTCCCACAATCGACCGCCCCCTCGGTAGCGACCGGCGCCGCCTATACCTCCTTCCAAAACCCGCCAACCCATAGCGCCGGAGCGACCCGGGCTGTACCCATGGCGCCGGGTGCCATCCAAATCTCGGAACGTCAGTGGACCCAACCCACCGAGGCGATCCCCGATCGGGTCGGAACCCAGATGCTCTCGGATGGCCAGCAGGTCCAGGTCGTGACCTACGTTCATAGCTATCCCGAACCGGTCAGCAGCTATCCTCGGATCTACTGGGAAGGCTCCTGGTACTACAACATCGATGGGCAATTCGTCTGGTGGGATCCCTTCTGGAGTCGTTGGTGCTCCTACTGGGGACCCCCCGCGCCATTGGTCGCCATCTGGAACTACCACTATCCCTGGGTCGCCTACAGCTGGGGCGTCGGCTACTACGGTTCGGGATGGTACTGGGGCGGCGTCGGCCATTCAGGCCACCACGGCTTTGCTCGTGCACACCATCATGCCCATCCTCACGCAAACTCCCACGCTTCCAATCACGGAAGGACCCGAGCCGGAGGCGCAAGGATCGAACGTGAGCCCAATGCAAACGGGAACGGCAACCGCCGAGCTCCCAGACCACAGGCGACGCGCCCGGAACGAAGCCCCTCGTCGGGTCCAACGCCCCCGCCACGCCGGCGCCCCCAAGAGATCAAAGGTCCCACCGGGACGAATCCGCGATTGCCACCCACATGGGGACCCAGTGCGCAATCTCCGGCACGCTGGGCGCCTCCAAGCCACGCAATGCCGGCAAGAGCACGACCTGCCAGGGCCCGAGCGGAGGTACCGGGATCGCAAAGTCCGGCGATCCCCCCCCCCAGGGCTACGACCTCGCCGAACCGTCGCTATTCATCCCCAGCGAGGCGACCTACCAGGACCCCCGAGAGAGCGATCCCACAATACGCCCCCGCGCCCTCTCGCAAATTTAGTCCCCCGGCCCGTGAGCCGTCCCGCAACCGACGCCCATCCAAGGCCGCACCACCACGTCGGGCCGCACCACCACGTCGGGCCGCACCGCCACGTCGGGCCGCACCGCCACGTCGGGCCGCACCGCCACGTCGGGCCGCACCGCCACGCCGAGCGAAGTCCTCGCCAAAACGAGGACACTCGCGTGGGCCCGCTTGTCGGAGATCGACGAGCGAGATTTTAGGTCAAAAGGTACAATTGCGAGGTGTGCGAGGAAAGGGGATCACATCGCGAATATTCTCCATCCCCGTCACGTACATCACGAGCCGCTCGAATCCGAGTCCGAAGCCCGCGTGAGGAGCGGTACCGAATCTTCGGGTGTCTAGGTACCATTCGTAGTCCTCCCGATTCACGCCTTCTTGGGCATTCATGACCGCTTCGAGCACATCAAGGCGTTCCTCCCGCTGCGATCCACCAATAAGTTCACCGACCTTTGGAACCAAGAGGTCCATCGCCGCCACTGTTTTTTGGTCCTCGTTCCGCCGCATATAAAACGCCTTAATCTTCGCGGGATAGTCCACCACAAAGGTCGGCCGCTTAAGAATCTCCTCGGTGATGTAGCGCTCGTGCTCGGCCTGAAGATTCACGCCCCACTCCACAGGATATTCGAAGGACTTCCCGCTTTTTTGCAGCATCTCTACCGCTTCTGTGTAGGTGACTCGACCAAAATCGGCCGCGACAACCCCTTCAAGCCGCTTGATCAGCCCCTTGTCGACCCGCTGGTTGAAGAACTCCAGATCATCCTGGCAGCGATCGAGAACCGTGCGCAGGCAGTGTTTAACAAAGGCCTCTGCTAAGTTCGTATTGTCTTCGAGATCTGCCCACGCCACCTCCGGCTCGATCATCCAAAACTCCGACGCATGACGGCTGGTGTTTGAGTTTTCCGCGCGAAACGTGGGCCCAAAAGTGTAAATCTCCGACAGTCCCATGGCAAAGGCCTCGCCATTAAGCTGTCCAGAGACCGTGAGGTAAGTCGGCTTGGCAAAGAAGTCGCGGCTGTCGTCGATCGTCCCTGAAGCCGGGCCTTCTTTGTGCATGGCCACCGCGGCGAGGTCTTGGGTGGTCACTCGAAACATCTCGCCTGCCCCCTCGCAGTCGCTCCCAGTGATAATCGGTGTGTGAAGGTAGAGAAATCCCCGATCCTGGAAAAAACAATGAACGGCATGAGCGAGGGCGCTACGTACACGAAAAACAGCTCCGAACGTGTTGGTTCGGAGTCGAAGATGGGCGATCTCCCTTAAAAACTCAAAGCTGTGACGCTTCTTCTGCAGGGGATAGTCGCCAGCAGCCTTGCCAATAATCGTGACCGATGTCGCGCTCAACTCGACCCGCTGGCCCTTTGCGGGAGAGGCGATCAGGGTCCCGACCACTTCGATCGAGCTTCCCGTGGTCAGATGGGTCAGCAGCTCGAAGTTCTCCAGCATCGCTGGGGCCACGACCTGCAACCCCCCAAAACTCGATCCGTCGTTCAAGTCGATGAAACACACCTGCTTGGCCTTCCGCAGGCTTCGGATCCATCCTTTCACCCGTAATTTTTCCACCGGTGGCTCAAGGTGGTGAACTTCGACGATCTTCGTCCTTACGCTCTGCATCGGCAAAATAGAGCACATCTCCGGGTCCGGTGCGAGGGTGGTGCCAGCCAAGATCACCTGCCCTCCGAGACCTGCCTTCCAGGCACAGAATGCGGTAGACCGCATCCGTGACTGCCCCGGCCAGCCTCCGGATCGTCGAACGTTTTGTCTCCGTCCAAGGGGAAGGCTCACTCGTGGGCGTGAGCAGCCAATTTGTGCGTGTCTCGGGCTGCAACCTTCGCTGCGTATGGTGCGACACGCCCGAGAGTTCGTGGGATCCGCGCGGTGAGCGATTTGCGCTTGACCAACTCGTCGAAGATTGCCGCAAAGGTCCTCGCCACATCGTTCTCACGGGAGGCGAACCGATGATTTTTCCTGAAACTCGAGAACTCGCTACCAGGCTCCGAGACGCCGGCCACCATCTCACCATCGAAACGGCCGGCACGCATTGGCTCGAAGGGATCGACTGCGATCTTATCTCGATCTCCCCAAAGCTCGCCAACAGCACGCCATGGACCCGTGCTCCCGCATTGGCGGCTCGGCACGAGCGCCGCCGAGAGAACCTGCCAGTTGTCCGCAAGATGCTCACGGCCCTGCCCTGGCAGATCAAATTTGTTGTGCGAACCACGAGCTCACATGAACGTGACAACGACCTCGCGGAGATCGATCGCCTCGTGGACAAGCTAGAGATCGAGGAATCGCTGCACGAACGAATTTTCTTGATGCCCGAAGCCACCTCCCATGACTCGTTGCTTCGCGGCTATCAAGCGCTCATCGAGCCCTGCCGAGCGAGATCTTTTCGGCTGGGGGAACGCCTCCATATCACCCTGTTTGGAAACACTCCTGGGACCTGATGCATCAGCCCCAGAATCCGTCGTTCTCAGCCGGAAGCCTCAAAAAAAATTCCGCTCTTTCTCATCATTGAGGGGAAAATCTTCTTCATCGTCGAACATGTTGATCTCGAGTTCCTCGGTCAAAGGCGCGGGTTCTTGTCCTTCGCCTACCGGAAAACTCCCGGAGATCGAAGCCCCACCCCGATCGACTTTGTCCATGGCATCCGTTCTCGCGGGTTCAGTGATCACCGTCCGCTCGGCCTCAGCAGCGTCAACATCGTCCACAGCAATTGGGGGCTGGGTCGGTGTTCGCCCGGAGCCCTTTGGCCCGTCGGGCTGACTGTCCTGAGGGCCGGTGGGCTCCCTTGATTTTTCGGGTGCTTTGGCTTCTCCGGCCTCGTGTTTGTGCATACGAGGCTGCGAGAGTCGCCAAAAACGAATGGTCTTCGGGTTGCCACCGGTCAGCCGTACCAACTCATCGTCGCTCAAGCGCGGCAGCAGATCGACATAGCGCTCCAACGCCCGATGCACCTCAACGATTTGCTTACGAAGGCTCTCCACCACTCGTCTCGGTACTTGGGCGAGGCGAGACAGCTCCTCGTCTTCGAGGCGCGCGAACAGATCTAGGTACGCGACCAGACGGTTCATTCGATTCGTGGATCCATTGGCGCCTTGTGGATCGTCGTCCGAACGGCCCTCGACTTCGGCCCGGGTCACCCGGACACGCTTCAGCGCGATGCGCCCCAGGGTTCCATCCTGGTCGACCTGACCCTTTAATTTCCCAGCGTTTGGGAGGGAATTGTCATCGTCGCGGCTCACGATACTGGTGGCGATTGTAGCGATTTACCGCGGCTTTTGGTCAAAAAACCGAGCCCAATCCCCGATCCATTGCCACTATCTAAGGATTTTCACGGTCATTCTGCACCAAAGCGTGCATTTTCGCTCGACCGTCTTGCGAGTGGCCCGGCACCGGACACCCCCGTGCCCGCGCGTGGCCCACCCTCAACCCCAAGGCGTCCAAAGGCCGGCCAATCGGGACTTCCGCTCAAGAACGAGGCCCGATTCAGCGATAGTTTGATCGTGAACGGACCGGACTCAGCCACCAATCCCTCCTCCCAACGATGCGATCTCGTGCTTAGCGCCAATGGCGCTCTCCATGTGAACATCGCCGGCGACTGGGTTTCTGAGGAGCATGTCGCGCTGCTGCGCAGCGCACTCTCGAACTGCCAACGTTTTAGAGGCGCTCAAGTGATCGATCTGAGTGAGGCGGGGAGAATCTCGGCCGAAGCCCGTCTCATTCTCGACTCCGCTCGATCGCAGGAGCGACCACGCCGAAATCCGGAGGTGCAGCAACCTGATACTGTCGCTCTGTGAGCTACCCGGTCATTAAGGCCCTGCACATCATCTCTGTGATCTCGTGGTTCGCGGGACTTTTCTACATTTTTCGCCTCTATGTCTATCACGTAGAAAACCGCGACAGCGTCGACATCACCGCGCTCTTGCAAGTGATGGAGCGCCGCCTCTACCGAGCGATTTGCACCCCAGCCATGGTAGCGACCTCGGTTTTTGGTCTGTGGATGCTCTATCTCAACCCTCAACTTCTTCGCTTGCCGTGGTTTCACGTAAAACTCGCCTCGTTAGGGGTCCTGTTCGGCTACCACTTCTACAGCGGCAAAGTGCGAACAGATCTGGCCTCATCTCGATTCGCCCTCAGCTCCCGCCAATGTCGACTCATCAACGAAGTCCCTACGCTGCTGATGGTCCTCATCGTTGTCATGGTGGTCGTAAAACCGTCTCTAGAGCTATTTTCCGGGCAATAGACCGCAATCTCAAGCGCTCGATTTGAGCCCCTCGAGCGCTTCTGCGAGCCTCTCGGGCTCAAACACCCCATGCTCCGTGATAATTTTGTCGATTAGGGCGGCCGGAGTGACATCGAAGGCCGGATTCTCAACGGGGATCTCAGCCGGTGTCATCCGTTGGCCTCCGTGCACCCGCAGTTCGTCTCCATCACGCTGCTCGATAGGAATTTCGGACCCAGAATGCAGCGACAGATCGATGGTCGTGGTTGGGGCCGCGACGTAGAGCGGAATCTTGTGAAATTTACACAACACCGCCACCGTGTAGGTACCGATCTTGTTGGCGACATCTCCGTTTCTCGTGATTCGATCTGCACCGACCACCGCGGCCTGTATGCGGCCCTGAGCCATCAAGGCCCCCGCCATGTTGTCGGCAATCACCCGCACCGGAATCCCTTCGCGCTGCAGCTCCCACGCGGTCAAGCGTGCTCCTTGCAGCAGTGGCCGCGTCTCATCTGCATAGACCTCAATCGTCTTGCCCGAACTCCACGCGTTCCGAATTACGCCCAACGCAGTTCCGTAGGCGGCCGTCGCCAATCCCCCTGCATTGCAGTGGGTAAGCACCCCGCCAGTCACCGGCAACAAGGGACCCCCGTGGGCACCGATGGCCAAACACGCATCAACATCCGCTTGCAGATGCGCAAGTGCTCGCGCGCGCAGGGCCTCACGTAAGCGAGATGCATGCTCGGTGATCTCGGCCGCTTCCACCACCCTCCGCTGCTGGTCGATGGCGACAAACAAATTCACGGCGGTCGGTCGCGTCGCGGCGAGACGTTGGGCTGCGGCCGAAAAAGCCAGGCGGAAGCGATCGGGTGCGTCCGGAAACTGCAAGGAAAGCACGTAGAGACCGAGGGCTGCCGCGCATCCGATCGCCGGGGCACCACGTACGGTGAGCGTCTCGATCGCCATAGCGATCTCGTCGAGTCGATCCAGCTCAAGCCATCGCTCCTCGCCCGGCAAGGCTCGCTGGTCCAGGAGTCGCAGTCTTTTTTGATCCTTCGAGAGGGTCACTGGCCGAAGCTTGATTCTTGGATCGTTCATGATTTTACAAAAGCGGTCGTTTGTGGGGCCCCTGTCGCTGGTCCGCGAGGCCCGCTCTCCTCGGCCACACAAATTGCGGTCGAGGACTTCGTTGACAATCCTAGGATTGGCTCGACCTGCCGACCGGACCATACACTTCCCAAACAAGAATCCACGGACCTTGGTCTTTCCAGCCCGAAACTCCTCAACCTGGCGAGGAAAATCCGCGAGAACATCCTCGACGATCGCCGCAATCTCCGCGGAATCTGATATTTGGCTTAGCCCCTCGCGCTCGACGATTGTCTCGGCCTCTGCGCCCTCTGCCATCATCGCTTGCAGAACCTTTTTGGCGGCCGAATTGGAGACCGTCCCCGCCTCCACCATCGCCACCAGGCTCGCTAAATTTTCCGGCGACACAGCGCTGTCCGCGACGGATTTTTGTGCGTTGCTGAGCTGAGCACGCAGCTCTCCCGTCACCCAGTTGCAGACTTTTTTGACAGGAAGTCCCGAGCGAAGACAGCGATCGAAATAGACACAGAGGTTAGGATCCGCGATCAACACCGCGCTGTCCCGAGCGCTGAGTCCTGCAGATCGATATCGCAACCGCCGAGCCGCGGGCAACTCCGGAAGCTGGGCCTGCAAGGACTCCACCCACCGTGGTTCCAGGACCAAGGGCGGAAGGTCGGGCTCCGAGTAGTAACGATAGTCGGCGCCGCCTTCTTTGGTCCGCATCATCCACGTTCGGTCTCGCTGGTCGTCGTAGGCCATGGTTCCCATGATCACGGCCTCTCCCGCGTCGAGGAGATCGCGCTGACGACGTGACTCCGCAAGGATCGCCGCCTCTAAAAACTTGAAAGAATTAAGGTTCTTGATCTCACAACGAGTCCCCAACGTCATCGACCCCGGCGACCGCAACGAAACGTTGGCGTCGCAGCGCAGTGTTCCTTCTTCCATATTCGCCGCCGATATCCTGAGATGACGAATCATGGTTCTCAACTCGCGAAGATAAGCCACCGCCTCCACCGCCGAGCGAAGCGCGGGTTCGCTCACGATCTCGACAAGAGGGGCTCCTGCGCGATTGAAGTCCAAGAGACTCCGGTCGGCGACATGCGTATTCTTGCCGGCATCCTCCTCGATGTGAATGCGAGTCAACGGGATCGTTCGCACCTTGCCATCGATCTCGATGTTCACCGCTCCCCCCAAAGCATAGGGCTCATCCGCTTGGGTGATTTGGTACCCCTTCGGAAGATCAGGATAGAAATAGTGTTTTCGTGCAAATCTCGAGTTTGTCTGAACTCGACAACCGAGCGCCAAAGCCAACTGAACCGCCGCCTTAACAACCTTGGCATTGGCCACCGGCAAGGTGCCCGGCATCCCCAGTGAATAGGGGTCAACCTGGCTGTTCGGCGCGGCCCCGTATTCGAAGGCGCACGCCGAAAACATCTTGCTCTCGGTGTTGATCTGGCAATGAACCTCGAGTCCAACCACAAGCTCGTAGTCGCCGATCATCTGTGTCCTCCAGCTTCGGGGGCGTCAAGGCCCTGTGTCTTCGGGGACACAAGACCTGCGTGGGGCGGGCACCGACCCTGCGCTTCACAGTCGATTTCATGGGCTCCCGCGACCACGAAAAGGCTCTCCTCGGCCAGCCGTGGTGCGATCAATTGAAGCCCGATCGGGAGCGATCCGAGACCGCTATCAGCCCGATTCGGGGATGAAAACCCGCTTGGAATCGAGAGCGCGGGCAAGCCCGCTAGGTTCGCACCGAGCGTAAAAATATCGGATTGATAGGCCTTCAAGGGGTCATCACGCGTGTCCCCAAGCGCAATTCCGGGTACGGGACACACCGGCGACGCGATCACGTCGCAGCCCAAAAATGCTCTCGAGTAGTCACGCGCGATCAGGGTTCGAACTTTCATCGCCCGAGCCATATAGTCTTCGTACGTGTCCGCACGCAGGACAAATGTCCCCAGGAGGATTCGGCGTTTCACCTCGTCTCCGAACCCCTTCGTTCGAGTGTTTCGGACCATCTCAAGCACGTCATTTCCGGATTCACGGACGCCGTAGCGAACACCATCGAAACGGGCGAGATTGCTTGAGGCTTCGGCCGTCGCCAGTATGCAGTAGGTCGCCACAGCATGCTCAAAGTGGGGAAGATCGATATCGACAAGCGTTGCGCCGCGCGCCTCAAGGCGTTGGAGCGAGCGAGAGAACGCCGCGCGCACGTCGAGATCGAGGTCTTCGCGGTCCAGCCCCGATCGATGCACACCGACACGGGTTCCTTTCAGGCCCTGGTCGACGCCCAGCCGACTCGCCGCGAGATAGTCTGGGACATGAGCGTCGAGCGAGCATGAATCCTTCGTGTCGCGACCCGCGAGAACCTGCAGCGCGAGCGCAGCATCCCGCACGTCGCGAGTGAGCGTTCCTGCCTGATCGAAGCTTGAAGCGAAGGCGATGAGCCCATGACGAGACACACGTCCGTAGGTCGGCTTCAACCCGACGAGGTTGGTAAAACTCGCGGGCTGTCGAATCGAGCCGCCGGTGTCGCTTCCGAGGGCGAACGCGCAGGATCTAGCGGCCACCGCCGCAGCACTTCCTCCGCTCGATCCACCTGGAGCGTGGCGGAGCGACCATGGGTTGAGCACGGCACCGTAGGCGGAATACTCGTTGGTCGTGCCCATCCCGAACTCATCCATCGAGAGTTTTCCGAGGCACACCGCACCCGCCGATGCCAGTCGCTGTGCATGGGTGCCTTGAAACGGCGGGATCCACCCCGCTAGAATTTTTGAGGCACAGCAGGTCTCGAGGCCTGCGGTCACAAAATTGTCCTTCAGCCCTACGGCGACCCCCGCCAACAGCCCGGTACGATCTCCGGCATCGACGGCGTCCGCCTCGGCGAACGCCCGCTCTGGGCACAGACGAAGATAGGCATTGAGATCGCGCGTCGCATCAATTTGCGCGAAATAGGCAACACAGATCTCGCGCGCGCTCAGGCGTCCACATCGCACCGCGTCCGCCTGCTGCCATGCCGTCAACCGGAGGACCTCTTGCACGGCCTCGGGCGTCTGTTCATTCGATCCAGTTCCCAATTTCTTGCTCACCTAGACTTGAACTTCGGCACCTCGACCTGGTCCCCACACAACTTGGGCACGCCACGACGAAAAGTCGCTCGACTCAACATCGAGCCCTCAATCACTTGATCTGCGCGGAGAGCAGAGTCTTTGGCCGGCGGGCTCTGGTAGTCGGGCACCCCCTCGACGTCGACGGTCTGCAACCGCCCAAGATAGGCCACGATCGCCCGAAGCTGAGCACCCAGCTGGACGTCGTGCGGAGAGGACAGCTCAAGCCGCGCAAGCGCAGCCAGAACCGTGATGTCGACCTCCGAAGTGGGCATTCGCGCTGATGGTAACATGGCGCGAGCCACGCCAAGCCCGGTCGATCGAGGCATTCTGTGCCCCGCAGGCCCACAATGGGTAGATTCCGTGACACGAGGCCAGCGCCGCGTTATCTGGTGAAAGTGGTCGTCGGTCATCATCCAGGATCCGCCAAGAGGCGTATCCTCGCGTGTGTCGGATTCAGCGCATCGCTGTGCGCGGGATGTTCGCCGGAAAACGCAATCCATAGGGGTGAGGGCGATGAATACACGAGGGGTGAACTCGCCAGCGCGAACCCCGATCCCCAACGAGCCCAGCTCGGACGAATTCACGTGCTGATGCAGCCCAACCGCGATCGGCTGGAGCCCGAGCCTGAGCTGCAGGTCCAGGCGCGCTTTGTCGAGTATCGCGGAGTCGAAGAGGATTTTGTGCGCTCCCGGGCCAATCTTTCCAGGCTCGAAGCGCGACTCTTGTCGACGGGGGAATGCGTGCCTTCCACTTCTCTCCGCCACGACAGCGAAGACGACCCTTACGCGGGGGAGGAGGAGCCGCGCGAACTTTCCTTTGTCGACGTCGGCGACATTCGCCTGCTGATAGGCGAACACGAGCGGCTTATACCCATGGTCCTGGTGCCCGACATCCTTCCGTATGTGTCTGGCGTCGAATACCTACACGCCGACGATTCAGCCTTGACGCCATCGGTAACGCCCGACGGTCGCACACCGGTCAGCCTGTTGATCGATGGGCGGAGATCCACCACCGTCAACGCGCCTCAGCCTATCCATCTCGATGAGGTGAAGGTCGATCGCGGGAACCTCACGCTCCGCTGGGCCCCCCCAGGGTCCTCCACTGACAATCTCACGCTCCGCCTTCAGGCATTTAGAGATGGCGCTCCGATCGGCGAGGAAGTGCTATGCGCCGTGCCGGACTCTGGCCAAGCAGAGCTCAGTGACTCGGATCTTCGTGCCGCCGGGCTAGGCACGGATACGGGCCAACTCCTGCGGGTTGCGGCCGCTCGAATCGAGTCTGGCTACACGCAGATCGCACGTTTCGGTGCGGTCGAGCTGGTCGTTGAGATGCGTACCCAGAGCGTCGTTTCGCTCCGTCCCTAACTAAAAGGGCTGGTTAAATGTGAGATTGATGTTGAAGGGTGGAAGCAGCCGAGTGCCCTTCTCGGGGTCAAGCCCCTGGACCTCGGCCAAATAGCTTGGAAAGGTCTCGTCCAGACACTGGCGACCGAGACGACGACCGATGGGAACCGCAGCATCCAGTCGAAAAAACTGCGGCGTCACACCGAGCAGCTGCACCCCAGCGGTCACGCCGTAACCGACCTGGCCGTACCAGCTTTTGTCCGAGAACCAATCGTTAAGTTTTTCACAGCTAGAGACGGCAGCGACCCCACCAAACAAGGTTCCCCCAAGAGTTCGCCACCACGCGAGGTTGCCCAAATTTACCCGCAGGTCGCCCATAAACTGGTGACGATACTCGGCCAATCCATAGGCGACACCCCGCCCAAACAGCTCGTCCGCGGCAAACCCACGCAGTCCTCCCAACCCACCCGCACGTTGCAAGCTTCGGTATTCGGCCCGCGACCGAATCGGCGCCCCCACCGTGGCTTGAAAATGGGTAGCGAACACGTGTCCACGTGCAATTCGCCACAGCTGAGTCCACTTGGCGGAGACCCGCAGATAAAAGCGATCGTCGCGGCGGCCATCGTGTTCCTCCAGCACTTCACTTCCCGAGAACTTGATCGATAGCTTGTGGCCTCGCTCCGGCCACAACATGAACCGGCGGGTGTCATCGACGAGACGAAGGTCTTGGATCAACCGCACCCCTCCAATCGGGTCAAGCGCTCGATCGCTCACTTGAGAGACCCCAAGACCCGCCGTCAGACGCAGGCGCCGTCGCCGTCGATTCATCTTGCGTAGAAAGTAGAAACTTACGGCGCCGCCAACACCCCAGGTCGCCTCACGATCCTTGAACAGATAGAAGATTCCGGTTCGCCGGAGGTCGCGTTGCAAGCTGGTCTCGAACATCGCCGATGCCGAGATCGCGTTGATTCGGGCGACAGCGGTCCGTGCTCGGCTCAGTTCGGATGCGGCGATGCTCAGGCCAAAACCGGTGTAGAGAAAACGAAATTTGTGGGGATCCCGGTTGTTGAAGCGCGGGTCGTTGTTGTCACCCAGATTCCAAGGATGTCGGCGATAGCGAGGGCTTTCGACCAGGCGAAATCGAGGATCGAGACGCACGACGTGAACCCGGCTTTCGGTCACAAGGACCCAACGGTGACGCACAACCGAAGGTTGCTCGTCTAGGCTTTTTTTTCCGGTGTCGCCATTCCACAATAAGTAGTGTTTGGTTCCGTCCCGCTCACGCACGAGCACCTGGACCGGCTCGACCACTCCAACCTCACCGTCACGAAGCACGACGATCTGAGTCTCGAAATGATCACCCACACGCCGCGACTTCACCCATTCAACAACGTAGTCCACCTCAGGATAGGGCCCAAGCCATTGATCGAAAAACCAATCGAGAGAGTATCCGTAGCGACCCTCGACGAGCCCTCGTACATCCAGAAGGGTAGAACCATCGCCGGCCTCGATGACCTCTTGGCGACGACTTGCAAGATCCACATAAAAGGACCCTAACTGCCGTTCATCCATCAAATCGGCAAGTTTTTCGTGGATACGCCGGCCCGTCGGAAGCTCGTGAGAGAACCACAGCGGATGATTGCGGACCGGAAACTGGTCTTCGCTGCCCCGAAAGTAGGCTGAGGAAAAATTTGCCTGCCCCGTGTAGAGCAGACGGTCGACCGCCGGAACAAAGGTGAGCGAACGCAAAAGGTCGCGCGCATACTCATCACGATGGGAGCGCAGTCGCTGCCACAATTTCGTCATCGCTACACCGACCGCACCAGGGAGCCATAGCGAGGTCGACGAATCCACGTGCCCGACAAGAGCGGCGTGACTGATCTGCTCAAGCAGCGCCCGGGCCACCTGGGTATCATGAAATTTCGAAATTCGATCGAGGGGAAAAAGCTCAAGGTATTGATCACTGACCGTGACCACGCCCGGATGAAATTCAGCGACTTGACTGCGCAGAGGTCCCTGCACCACCCGCAGTGTTGCACCCACTGGGATTTCGAGATTCATCTGAGCGGCAAGGGCAACCGATTCCTTGGCCGCGGCGAGAATATGGCCAGCATCGTCGCGTCGAAGCTGCATCAGGCTCTCGTCCGGATATTGGCCCGAAGGTCGTCCGGCAACCGTATAGACCTCGATCTCGACCCCGAGATGACTCGTTCGCTGGGCGGACCATGCGCGGCCCCAAAACACCGAGGGATACTCCATGGGCCCACCGAACAGAGTCTCGTCGGCGACCATGATCGTATCTTTCCCTAGCCGCGTCCTCGCACCTGCGTCCAAATCCGTGGTCGACTCTCCGGCATGCCATTGAGGCACTGCGCCAAAGCCCACGGTTCCGAGCTGCCACCGCACCGGCTGGACAACCCTGCCTCCTCGCAAATAGCGCCCTCCCTGTGCAGCGAGACTGGGCAGCGGAGCGATCGCCCCACTCAAGCTACAGCGGCCGCTTACACATCCAAAGGGCCAATATCGACGGGGGACAACCACCCGATAGCGAAGGGTAAAGGTCCGAGTCCCGGGGCGGAGCCGAACCACGAGATCACGCCGCTCCCCCTCACGCGTATGAGAGAGCGAGCCTTCTTTGGACTCGATCTGCGAGACCTGAAGCTGCCCCCTACGAAAGGGCCCCGCGACGTAGCTAGCGAGTGCCACCTCATCCAAATCCACGGGCTCTTCAAACATGGCCTCTGCAAAATTCAGCAGGTACACCCGCTCGCCGTCGCGTGCTGGCCGCTCGAGTTGATAGTGTGCAACGCCCTCGACCACGGCACCGCCCAGGCGAACGTGAGCCCCATCGTCTAGCTGTTCGCCACCACGCCAGATCTCCAGCTGCACGGTCACAGATTTAATCGGGACTTCGGCGCTGCCCGCAGGGTCCGGCGAAGAAGCCTCTACGCCGGCGCGAGCGGTGTTGCTCGTGATCCCCATGAGGGCAACCCACAAGAGCGCCAAACATCCCCGTCGTATGTGGCGCAATCGGCCGCGCAATTTTCTGCATTTCGCCATTCGCCAACTCGCCATCTCGCCATCGACGAACGCTCATTGCGCTCGCCGGACCCTGCACACCATGACAATTATGCTTGCGGTACAGGAGCGCGCAGGACCCAACCGGCGCAATGATACGCCGCAGCCCGCCCCTTGCCCATACGATCGTCGGACGAGGCCGGCAACTAGAACCTATGACGCATCTTCGCGCGCTTGGTCTCGAGGTAACGCGCGTTCTCAGCACGCCGCGAGGCGACGATCGGCTCCACGCTCGACACCACAACGCCATACTGCGCGAGGCCATCCACTTTCGCGGGGTTGTTCGTATGCAGGGCCACGGAGTTCGCGCCCAGGGCATTGAGCATGGCCGCGGCGACAGCATAGTCGCGTAGATCGTCGTCAAAACCGAGGTGTAGATTCGCCTCCACCGTGTCCAGCCCGCCGTCTTGGAGCGCGTAGGCCTTAACTTTCTCGGCGATACCGATGCCACGTCCTTCTTGGCGCAGGTACAAGACAATCCCGACTCCGAGGTCCTGGATGCGCTCGAGCGCCAGCTCAAGCTGGTCGCGGCAATCGCAACGCACGGAACCAAAAACATCTCCGGTCAGACACTCAGAATGCATCCGTGTATGCACCCCCGCCAGACCCGAGACCTCCCCTGCAACCACGGCGATGTCATCGAGTCGCCGTTTCTCTGCATCCACAAACGACACCACTTCAAAGGGACCATGCCGCGTCGGCAACTTTGCCCGAGAGTAGATGCCAAGCGAGGGTGGCTGCGACAACATGATGACTAGACCCGGTGCAAACGAGGGCGGCTAGTAGCCCCGGAACTCATCGACGATGGTCTGGTAGAGCCGGTTCGAGGCCAACATTCCCTGGCGGATCGAATCGACAGCAAGATTCAGAAGCTCATCCTGATCACGCTGCAAGGTCTCGTAGTAGCGCTGCCGATCGACGTGGTGGACAATGGCCGGCCAATAGCTCTCATTGACCAGAATGTGATTCATCGCCAAACGCGCAACTCTTCCGCTAATCTCTGGCCACGGGAGGATTCGAATGACCTCACGATGAACCTCGCACGCGAGCTCGATCGGGTGCGCCCGCTTGCATTCCTCCGTGCGGAACCAATCCGTCAACTTTCGCATCCGATAGCTGATCTTGTCAGCGGAGGCGAGATCGTGAAAGTACATACGGTGGATCGGATTGTCCTTGCGGTACTGAATCTGATCCTTTTTGTCGGCAGGAAGCAGCATCTGATGCAACTTCTTTAGCCAATCGAGGTTCAAGGTCAGCCGCTTGCCTCTCGATTCCATGATGTACGCGATCCCATCCTGCAATGAAGCGATGTGATTGTACGCCGGAATCAAGCTCGGCTTGCTGATGATCTCCTTATCGACGGCCGCCTTGATCTCGGCGATCGTCAAGACCGTCCCCTCAAGCGCGAAATCGTGAAATACCCACGACATCATAAAACGCTCGTCAAAGACGGCACGTTGAGTGGGCGAGAGCATCCCGAGCTTCTCCAACAGGAGCTCGGACGCCTCATGAAGCTGACGAAAGTTCCTCGGTTGAGGCGGCATGCAATTCCCTCGCGGTGGCGGGTGCGCAAGCTACTCGGCAGACCTGCAGCGGTCAACCTCTAAGGCCTGGGTCGACGCCTTTTCAGCCATAAAAAGAAAACGGCTCTTGTGCCGTTTTTTTGACCCGAGCCCCCTTGGCTGGCACGAGAAAGGTCGTGCCCGAGCCATACCATCAGCCGGTCCTGCTCGATGAGGTCTGTGCAGCGCTCTCGCCCTCGCTCTCGCCCAAAGAGAACTCTGCCGGCGCAAGCCACGAAACCCTCATCTATGTCGATGGAACCTGCGGTGGCGCAGGTCACGCATCTGCAATCTTGGACCGTACGGGGGTGCAGAGGCTGCTCTTGCTGGATCGCGACCCTGATGCACTCGCCTATTCCCGCCCACACATTCTCGGCCACGCCGAAGCTTCTCCCGACCTTCGAATCTCCAAAGCCCGGATCGAATTCTGCCATACCCCCTTCGCCTCCGTCGCATCGGCCCTTGAAGAGCGTGATCTACATCACGTTAATGCCATACTCGTCGATCTTGGAGTTTCCTCACATCAGTTAGATCTCGCCTCGCGCGGCTTTTCTTTTCAGGGCGATGGACCGCTCGACATGCGTATGGACAGCAGCGGTGGCGAGTCGGCTGGCGCCCTTCTCGCTCGCGTAAGTCACGCTGAACTTCGTCGAATTTTGAGCGACTACGGAGACGAAAACGACGCCCCTCGCATCGCCACCGCGATCTTGGCCGCCAAACCCCAAACCACCCATGCGCTGGCCCTGGTCGTCACCCACGCGATGAGTGGCCGCCAGCGACGCAAACTGGGGCTGCGTATCCATCCCGCCACTCGCACCTTCCAAGCCCTGCGCATCGCCGTCAACGGCGAGCTCGACCAGCTCGATGCCTTTCTCGAGATCGCTCCCTCCCTGCTCGCGCCCGGTGGACGCTTGGCCGTGATCAGCTTTCATTCCCTCGAAGATCGCCGGGTCAAACGTCGCTTCCGCACGCTCACACGTGTCGAGGCGCTGCCCCGGCACATCCCGATGACCGCCGAGCAGATGCCACAAAGTGACTACGTAATCCCCAAAGGCTTCGCCAAGGCGGTGGCCCCCAGCGCTGACGAGTGCCGCGCCAACCCCCGAGCACGAAGCGCGCGACTTCGAGTTCTTGAGCGTCGACCATGAAGCCACAGCCTTCGCGCAGAGCCTCATCGGCCCCCTTTTCAAGCATCGACGCTCCCGCCACACAGCGTGGCGGCCGAGCCCGCCGCAAGGACAGCTCCCAAGCCCACGGCTGGGCCCGAAAAAATGACGACACCCGCGGTCGCTCGGCAGGGCCCATGCGCGCCGCCTTGGGAGACGGCCCACATCGCCGAGCCACGGGCACCCCATTGCTGCTGTGCACGGTCTTAACGATCCTCACAGCAGTGGGGCTGGCACGTGTGCACTCACGTGTCCGGGTTTTAGACCTCGCACAAGAGATCACCACGCTCACCGAAGAGCGCGACCGACTGCTCGATCACCAGAGGCGGTTAGAAACCGAGCGCGCCTACCTTCGCACGCCCTCGCGCATCCGAGAACAGGCCACCTCGCGCCTGGGCATGCAACCCACCCCTCCAGAGCGAATCCAGGTCATTCGGGTCAAGCCGACCCCCAACACAGGCTCCGCGAGCCCTTCTCACGCGACAAGAGCCCCATGAAGTTCCCCTTCAACCTGCCACCCATCCGCTCGAAAGACCTCGCTTTTGATCTGAAGAGCTTGGGCCTCTCCGGAGGCCTCCCGAAGATGACCTCGGATCTACGCTCTGTCCGTCGGCGCGGAAAAATCGTCGGTGCGGTGCTTATTCTCGGACTCCTCAGCATGTCCTACCGGGCCTATGGGATCACCGTCGAAGGCCACTCCGATCTCTCCCAACGAGGCAATCAACAGCAGATTCGAAATTTCACGCTTGCCGCCAGCCGCGGCTCGATCATCGATCGCAACGGGGCGGCTTTGGCGGTCAACGATCGCTTGGAACGTATTGTCATCAATCCGCGCCAGCTTCGTGCCCTCGAACTGGGCGAGGCCTTCGAAGATTTCTTGGTCGGCATGTTTGGCGCCGATGAACGCGCCTACATTCACAAGGAACTTGGCAAGGACAAATATTACCGCAAGTTGCACTTTCGACTCGACGGCCGTCAGGCCCGTGAAATCCGTGAACGGAACACCAAAGGTGTTCGCCTTGAACAAGAGCCTCACCGTGTGTATCCACGCGGCGGCCTCGCAGCCCATGTGCTCGGACGCGTCAACGCCCAGGCCCAGGGCAACCTGGGTATCGAGCTGGGCATGAACGATCGCCTCGCGGGCCGAGAAGCCAGCAGCCCCGCGTATTTCGCTAGCTACCGTGGCCGAGGAAAGAAGTTGTTGATCGATGGCCACCCCGACAAAGACGTCTCTCGGGGCCACGACATCGTCCTGAGTATCGACTCCAACCTTCAAACCATGGCGGAAGAAGAGATCGATACCCTGGTCGCCAACTGGCATCCCGTGGGGGCCAGCATCATCATCATCGACCCGAAGGACGGCTCGATCCTGGCACTCACCAACCGACCGACCTTCGATCCCAACCACCGAGTCGGATCGACCCACCAGACCTCGAATCTTGCGGTACAAAATGCTTACGAGCCGGGATCAACCATGAAGGCGATCACGGTGGCCGCGGCGCTCGAACAGGGCACTGTCCGCGAACATCAGACCTTCGACTGCATGCAGGGCAGCTGGAAGTATGGCCAGCATACCATCCACGATACGAAGCGGTCCGGTTGGCTAAATGTCACCGAGATTCTCGCGGTGTCGTCGAACATTTGCACCACCCAGATCGCCGAGACCCTGGGCAAGGAGTCGCTCTATCGTTGGCTCACCAAATTTCATTTCGGCGAACGACCCAAGATTCTCCTCCCGGGTGCGACACACGGATTGCTGGCACCGTGGAGAAAGTGGTCAGACATTCAGGCCGCAAACATTTCCTTTGGTCACGGGATGAGCGCGTCACCCCTGCAGGTGGCGGCTGCGTTCTCCGTGCTCGCCAACGACGGCCTCTACAACCCTCCGACCGTCGTTCGACAAGTGCTTGACTCCGACGGAGAGGTGCTCTGGGAGCAAGAAAACGACCCGGAACGGATCGTTCGTAAGGCCACAGCAAAGACCCTGCTCACCATGCTCACCGCCGTCGTTCAGACCAAGAAGGGGACAGGGAAAAATGCTCGAATCGAGGGCTACACCGTTTCTGGAAAGACCTCGACCGCCCAAAAAGCGAAAGCGGGCGTCTATCTCGACGACCAATATTACGCCAGCTTTGTGGGCGCCGTCCCAGCTCAAGATCCACGCCTGGTCATTCTCGTCAGCGTCGACAACCCCGAAGGCGGCCACTATGGCAACGAAGTCGCCGCCCCGACCTTCGCGCGCGTCGGTACCCGAGCGCTAAGCTACCTCGGCGTGCCGCGAAACGACGGAACCATCCCCGTTCCCGAAGCCATCGACATCGCAGAAGACTCGCCCATGCTCGTCCAGGGCTTCATCCCAGACCTGGACCGAGAGCCGCGGCTCCCTGGCGAACGGCGGGTCGCCTTCACCACCGGACTCCCGGATTTCACCGGGCTTAGCCTGCCGCAAGCGCACGAGGCCGCCGAGCGGGCAGAGGTCGACTTCCTCGCGGTGGGCAGCGGCATCGCGGTGGGCCAAAATCACCCCCCTGGGGAGCTTCAGTCAGGGACCCAGGTCACCGTCTACTTCGAAGCTCCAGAGTAACTTCAGAGCAATTTCAGAGCGACTCGGCTCCCACGTGCCCACGATTCAAGAACTGCTTTTTGACCCGATCTCGGGGCTCACCCTTGAGGCCGAGTATGTGCACTGCGGGCCCGAAACCCAGGTGCACGCTCTTCAGGTTGACTCACGAAGGATCACCGCCAGAGGTGCTTTTTTGGCGGTTCGTGGCGAGCGTAGCGACGGTCACGATTTTCTCGAGTCCGTGCAGGCCTCGGGAGCCGCGCTCGCCATCATCCAGCGTGGCCACAGACCCGCGCCAGGTCTACCGCACGTAGGGCTACGGGACACCAAAGCCGCACTCGCGCAGATCTGCGCAGCCTTTCACGGGTGGCCGGCGAGCCAGCTGACCTTGGCCGGCATCACCGGGACCAACGGAAAAACAACGACCGCCCATTTGGTCTCCGCCGTGCTCGCCCACGCGAACTCAGCCCACCTGAGGCTGGGCACCACGGGCAACTGGCTGGTGAACCGCGAGCAATCGGCGAGTTTTACCACGCCCTTCCCTCTTGAAATGCAGGCCCTGCTTGCCCGGGCTGTCAGCGAGGGCGCCTCATCCGGGGTCATGGAGGTCTCCTCCCATGCCTTGGCACAGGGCCGCGTCGAGCCCATACGCTACACCGCCGTGGGTATGACTAGCTTTAGTCAGGACCATCTCGACTTTCATCCCGACATGCAAGCCTATCTCGATGCCAAGTGCCGGCTGGCCTCGCGCCACCTTCGGCCCGACGGGGTCGCCGTCGCGGCCGTCGACGACCACCCCGCTTGTCGCCAATTTTTGAAGGCCGCCGCCGATGCCGGGGCGCGGGTATGGCGGGTCTCCCGAGGGGCCGAGACCGAAGCGGAGATCTTTGTCGAAGGTTGGTCCATGAGCCAAGCAGGACTGCGTGCGACTGTGCGGACCCCGGCAGGATCCCTCGAATTGCGCTCGCCCCTCGTCGGCGCCTTCAACCTCGACAATCTCTTGGTCGCGACCGGCCTCTCCCTGGCCCTCGGCATGAACCTCTCACAGATCCGCGAGGCGCTCGCCCGGTGCCCCGGCGCCCCAGGACGTCTTGAGCGAGTCGTGACCGCCGAGGGAATCCCGCCCGGGCCCGCGGTCTTTGTCGACTATGCCCACACGCCAGACGCCGTTCAACGCTCGATCGAGGCCCTGCGTGCAAGCATGAACCATGAAGAACGTCTGATCGTTGTCCTGGGTTGCGGCGGAGACCGAGATCCCTCAAAGCGTGCGCCGATGGGCGACATCGCCAGCCACGGCGCCGACACCCTCATCGCTACCTCCGACAACCCACGTCGCGAAGATCCTGAAAAAATCATCGACGCTATGATGCAAGGGGTTTCGCTGGCCGATGGACACCTCCGTCGGGTCGACCGCCGCGCCGCCATTCGCCTGGCCATCGAGTCCGCTCGACCCTCCGACACTGTACTGATCGCTGGCAAAGGGCACGAGCGTGTTCAGATCGTCGGTGACCGCATGCTACCGTTTGACGATCGTGAAGAGGCCTTAACCGTACTCAAGCGGAGTTCTCCGCTCGACTAGGCTCAGCCCAAACCCAACCGGTCGCTACACCTATTTAGTTGCGGTCATGGCCGCGACCTTCGCCCACCATCGCATGCATGATCCGCTCGACCGCCATGCCACGGGAGCCCTTAAACAACAATGCGCTCCCCTCGCCCGCACGTGGCTCTAGCCAGTGCACAGCCGCACTCACCGAGTCCAACACATGAACGGCCTCGACGGTCGTATTGTGGGCCAGAGCCCACTGCAATGCGCCGGCAACGACGTATCTCCCAAGCGGGCCAAAGCCCACGAGCACCCCAACGCCCAGCTCCACGGCGCGCTCCCCAAGCTTGGTATGCAACGCCTCGGCTTGGGGACCCAGTTCAAGCATATCGCCCAAAACTGCGACCCGCGGACCCCGCCCAAAATCTTGAGTTCCGCGTAGGGCACACAAACTCTCGAGCGCGACCTCCATCGAACCCGGATTTGCATTGTAACAGTCGGCGACGATCAGCCGGCCGTCCGCCACAAAAATTCGTCCACGGTCCCCCACAGGGCTCACCGCAGACAAGGCCTCACTCGCCCGATGAAGCGGAAGATTCAGGTGGCTTGCGACCGCGAGCGCCGAGGCAGCATTTTTCACGTTGTGGCCCCCAAAAGTGCGCAGCTGAAGTTTCACGGGCTCGGAAGTGTGCTTCCCCACGATCGTCGCTCGCGTTGTCAATCCAACCTCGACCGCGATGATTCGCTGATCCGCGGCGGGACTTGGCCCACAGCGGAGAACCGACCGCCGGTAGTCTGCGGGGATCTCCGCCTCCAAGAGCGGCTCACCCTCCGGCAAAATCAGGGCCCCCCCTGTCTCCACATGGGCCATGATCTCCGCCTCGGCCTTTGCTATTGCCGCCAGGCTCCCCATAAACTCCAGATGTTCGAGTGCGATTGAAGTGATCACACCGATGGTCGGTCGCACAATGCCCGCGAGATGGTCATTCTCTCCGAGGCTGCTCATACCCAGCTCCAACACGGCAGCGTCAGGCTCGTGAGGCTCAGCGAGCAACGACAGCGGTACCCCGAGATGATTGTTGAGATTTCCTCGGGTGCAAAGTACGCGCTCGTAGGCACTTTCGAGAACCGCCTGAACCATGGCGCGGGTCGTGGTCTTGCCGTTGCTACCTGTGATCGCCACCACAGGTCCGCGTATCCAACTCCGGGCATTTCGCCCAAGCTCCGTCAACGCAGCGAGTGTGTCGTCGACCTCGACGACCGTGATGCCTCGCAACTCGCAAAGAGGTGGGCACGGCCTCCCCTTCGCACACAAAACAGCGCTGGCCCCCCCCCGAGTGGCCGCCAAGATGAAGTCATGGCCGTCTCGCGCCGCGACCACCGGGACAAAAAGTGCATCTCGGACCGGAGCGCGGCTGTCGATAAATGCCGTCGAGATCTCACGATCGCCCGCTTGCACAAGCGCCCCCCGGCTTGCCCGGGCCAGTGATTCGGGAGTCCATCGCATAGACCCCCTCTAGCAGGCGGATCCTGCCTGAGAAAAAAGCGGTAAAATTCGGGGGGGCGGCAACTTGCGCAGACTTCGCTATCGCTTCGTCTGATCATGAGAACTCAGCCAAGTTCCCACTCGTTTGTAGTGCACCCCAAAGGCTGCAAATCCCATCAATGCGACCACACCAAGAAGCGCGACGTGGGCCGGATTTCCCATCAAGTCGAAATAGCCATAGCCAAGGTCGATCTCCACGGGACTCGGGTTCACAGAACACCACAGCAACAGCCCCAGACCACACAAGAACATGGCCCCAGCATAGGCTTGCGTATGGGTAAATCTCGAACGTATGCGTCCACGGTCGTCGGAACGATAACTCTCCAAAAACACTCTAAAAAGTGGATGGATCAGCAGGTAAATCGCCGCGAAAAAGCCCGTGAATGGCTGATGGGGAAGCAAGGTCAAAAATACCGCATGCAATCCCACTAAAATTGCCGTGGCGTACAAGGGAGCCGGATGCAGCCGGACTCCGTGCAAATCAGGCGCACACCGAAGGACCTTGGACTCGGGATTGGTATAGCGAACTCCAAAAAATCCGCCGCTCGGCCGCCCCCAACAACAGCCATAGACATGGCAGCCGAGCCGGCCGATCGCTTCGGAGACCGGCATGGCGAATGCCGCGGCATCGAGCAGCAGCAGGATCTCCAGCTCCGCCACGATCCCATAGACGATCAATGCCAAGGCGCCGCCCAAGATGCCCCCTTGAAGTACAAAGCCCGGCCTCAGCAGGGTCCGTACCGGCGAACGCAGGAAATCGCGCCAATCGAGCATGAGGCTCGCCATTCGACAGCCGATCAGCGCCGAGGGGAGAATCATCAGCGAAAAGAACAGCAGCATCCCGCGCGGATCGACCCCTTGCATCGCGGCATACCAAGCTCCGACGCCGAAGCCCACGAAATGGGCTGCGGCCATGACCGGTCCATAGGTGGCGAAGACCCAGTTCCCTGCCCGAAAAAGGACGGTTCGATTGTGTAGCCCCGCATGAGGCGAATGTCCGCGTCCTTCGGTCATGGGCAAGAAGATACACAGCTCCAGGTCGAGCATGGAGGCTCACAAACGCCCCAATCGGAGCCACGGGGATGGCGACGGCGCTCGCCGCCCCTGGACCGCGCGACCGGACAGAGAGCAGCCGCTCGCGGTGCTCCCTTCAAGGAGCGCCAAAGGGTCTCGAACTCTGCGGACGCTCCGCCCCTCAGCTCTCTCTCCACCGAGACCCTCTTTAGAACCGGGCGAGCGTAAATTGCGCCACCTTCTTTTGATCCCTCTTGGGGTCCAAGCTGGGCGCTAGCGGAGCACGACGGGCTCTCGTCGCTCGCGCCTACCTCGGCGAGAGGAGCGCTTTCGCCTATCGAAAGGGCGACCACGTCAGATATTTGCCTGCTCGCGTCGTTTTGTGTCATGGCACTGCGAGGTGCTCTACCAGCTCCTCTATCGCTTCCACGATCAGTTTTCGTGGGTCAACGTGCTGCGCTACACGTCGACGCGCATCCTCTTCGCGACCCTCACGGCGTTGCTCCTGTCGCTGGTGCTGTACCCGTGGTTCATTCGCACTTTGCAGCGGATCCAGCTCGGGCAGGTGATCCGTGAAGACGGGCCACAGAGCCACCTTGTGAAAGGTGGCACCCCGACCATGGGCGGAAGCCTGATCATCTTCACAGTGATCATCCCAACCGTCTTGTGGTCGGACATGAACAACCCCTTTGTGGTGCTGGCGACCTCGATCACGGCTGGATTTGGTGTGCTGGGGTTTACCGACGACTACCTCAAAATCCGCCGCAAGAGCTCTGACGGGCTCTCGGGCCGGCTCAAGATGTTGGGGCAGATCGTGATTTCAGGAAGCGTCTCAACCTACATGTTCACCTCGGACATGATGCCCGCGGCATTTCGCCTCAAGCTGGCGCTCCCCTTCATGAATTTCTATGAGACGGGTTTCGCCCTCCCGCTCGTGGTCTACATAATTTTCGCGGTGATCGTCATCACCGGAACCTCTAACGCCGTCAACCTCACCGACGGACTCGATGGCCTCGCCATCGGCCCGGTGGTCATCGCCTCAGGTACTTTCTTGGTACTGACCTACGCGGCGGGGACCCTCATCGCCGGCTTTGACATCGCCCGCTACCTCAACATTCCGCACATCCCCGGCGTCGGCGAGCTGGCGATCTACTGCGGAGCGATGTGCGGCGCCGGCATCGGCTTTCTTTGGTACAACACCTACCCCGCAACCGTATTCATGGGCGATGTCGGCTCGCTCCCGCTCGGTGCGGGCCTTGGGTTCCTGGCCGTGGCATCCAAAAATGAGTTCACCCTTGTTCTCGTCGGGGGTATTTTTGTGGTTGAAACGATCAGCGTCATGGTGCAGGTGGTGAGCTTCAAGCTCACCGGCAAACGCGTATTCAAGATGGCACCGATCCACCACCATTTTGAGCTCAAAGGCTGGGCGGAGCCGAAGGTGATCGTTCGTTTCTGGATCATCAGTTTTGCCCTCAATCTGGTGGCCCTGGCGACCCTGAAGATGCGCTAGAAATGAACGCTGGTTTCCGACTCCGTCGGTGGACACGCGCACTTGTCGTTGGTGCCGGGCGAAGTGGCATCGCCGCCGCGCATCTACTCGCTTCCGCGGGCATCGAACTTCACATCTACGACCGACGCGAGTCGCTCGGCGACCTCGCCCCAAGCCAGGCCAAGCTCTTCCTCGGGAGCGACCATGCTTGCGACGAGGCGTTCGCGGGTATCGATCTTTTGGTGCTCAGCCCCGGGATCGATCCCCGCGACTACCGCCGGCGTGTGGCCCTGCTCGCCCCCAAGGCCGAGATCCATGGCGAGCTAGGCCTCGGTTTGTTCGTGCTCACACAGACCATGCCGGCCATCGGCGGACGCGCCTGTGGCCAGCTCCCGATCGCTCTCATCACCGGGACCAACGGCAAGAGCACCGTCACCGCCATGCTCGGAGAAGTCTTGGATCGCGCCCATCTCGCACCCTTCACGGGTGGAAACCTCGGTACTCCACTCTGTGAACGGGTCCTCGAGGCCATCCAAGGCCTCGCGCCATGGCCATCTAGCCTGGTCGTGGAGTGCTCGTCCTACCAACTTGAGACCCTACCCGCCCGACCTAACGCTCCTGTCACCGCGGTCGCCATGGTCCTCAACCTCACGCCCGACCACTTGGCTCGCTACGATTCCCTTCAGCACTATGCCGCAACCAAATCGAGAATCTTCTCCGGTCTCGATGCCAATGGCCTGGCACTCCTCGATGCAAAGGACGCCTTTACACCGCAGATGCAAGCTGCAGTCCCTCGCGCCGCAAAGGTAGTGCGGATCGAGGATGACACCGGCCCTCGAGTCCTGGCGAATCAACTCGATCTTGGAAATGGCGAGACCATCGCCCGCAGCCTCCTGCGGGTGGTCGGCGCCCACAACGCAAAAAATGCCCTCTTTTGTGCGATCGCAGCCCGCCACCTCGGAGCATCCCTCGAACAGTGCCGCGAGGGTCTCGCCGCGTTCCAGGGCCTACCGCACCGAATGCGGCCGGTGGGCGAGAGCGGGGGGGTGGCCTTCTACAATGACTCGAAAGCCACCAACGTCGCCAGCGTCATCGCCAGCCTCGGAAGCTTCGACCGCCCTTTTGTGTTGATCGCCGGCGGTCAGGCCAAAGGCGATGACTTGGAGCCCCTGCGAGCCCTGCTCGCCACACAGGGCCGGGGCCTTGTGGCCATCGGTGAGTCCGCGCCGTTCTTTCTCGCGCTGGTCCCCCCGCATCTGGCCCGAGCCAGTGCGCACGACATGCGTCAGGCGGTCGCACTGGCCCAGAGCATGGCCTCCCCTGGAGATGCCGTCGTACTCTCCCCCGCCTGTGCAAGCTGGGACATGTACAGCAGCTACGCGGAGCGTGGCAACGCTTTCGAAGAGGCTGTCCGGGCCTTCGCCCCGCCCTGTTCATCCCATTGAGTTCACACACGGTCGCCCATGAGTCGCCAACCGTGGCCCAGTTGAGAACCACCCCAACCTTTTTTTGCTTACCATTCAATTTCGCTCTTCCTGCGGCCGATGCGATGCATGAGCACCGACGAACGGGCTCATGTGTCTTCAAAGATGAGCATCGCCGACACCGTCCTCGCCGCCTCTCCGATTGCTACCTACGCCTATCGTCGGCGCGACGGGGTTGTTTTGTACGCAAACGACCGGTTTGCGCAGATCATGGGCGCTGCTGCTCCCACGGAGATGATCGGCACGACACTCCCCGCCTCGAACTTTTTTCAGTTCGAGATGGACTGGATGCTCATCGAGTCCCAACTCAATGACGACGCGAGTGCCACAACCGGAAATGTCGAACTAAGGATCGCCCCCAGCGACGCCGCGAGCTGCTGGGTCTCTGCAACCTTTGTTCTGGTCAAGCAAACGGAGGACGACGAAGTCATCATCGCCCACATGATCGTCATCGACGAGCAAGTTCAAGAGCGAGGGACAGGCGTCCGTGCTCACGAACTCGCAGAAACCGCCAACCTCGCCAAGTCCCGTTTTTTGGCCACCATGAGCCACGAGATCCGGACACCTATGAATGGAGTCCTCAGCATGGTCACACTGCTGCTGGACACCGACTTGGATGATGAGCAACGGGACTGTGCCGAGACGATTTTGGGCTCCGGCACAGTGATGCTCACCCTGCTCAACGATATCCTGGACATTTCGAAGGTCGAGGCCGGAAAGATATCGCTGGAACACGCCGAATTCTGCCTCGATACGCTAGTCCGCGAAACCTGTCAGCTGTTCCAAGGGGCTGCGGCCGACAATCGGGTCACCTTAACACTGGCGGATCCCACGGTCCCGATCGGTCTTGTGCTCGGTGATTCTGTCCGAGTGAGGCAGATCCTAAGCAATCTGGTATCCAACGCGATCAAATTTGGATCGGATGGAGAGGTCGTTGTGGGCATGGAGATTGTGGGCGCAGGGGCAGACTCGGATGTGGCCAAGAGCCCGTCCATCGAAGTTCGAATCTGGGTGGCGGACACGGGCATCGGATTGAGCCGCGACCAACTACGACACATCTTCGAGCCGTTCTCCCAAGCGAACGACTCCACGACACGCCGCTTCGGCGGCACCGGACTCGGGTTGACCCTCTGCCGCGAACTCTCTCAGGCCATGAACGGCAAAATTAGCGTCCAAAGCGCGCTCGGAGAGGGCAGCACCTTCAACCTGAACATCGAATTCACCCGCGTGTTGGCCACAAACATCCGCGCGAGCGAGGCCCCGCACCCAGGGACTACGAATCACAATCCCCCGGTCCACGGGATGGGCTCCGCGAGTCCAAAAATCGTCCCCCTACCCGTTTCGAGCGGGGCTTCGACGGTCTCCGCACTTGTCGTCGACGACAACATGGTCAATCGCAAGGTCCTCGGCTCGTTGCTCAAGAAGCTCGGCTGCTCGATTTTCACCGCCACAAACGGAGCACACGCAATTGAGCAGCTCCTAAAGGGCGGCATCGACATCGTGTTTATGGACTGTCACATGCCTATCATGGACGGAATCGAGGCCACGCGCCGTTGGCGAACAATCGAAGCGCAACCGGGGCGACCGAACAAACCGGCCCTCCCCATCGTCGCCGTGACCGCCGATGCTCTGGACGACGCCGCTCGGACCTGCCTCGACGCGGGAATGAACGAGTTCCTAGTGAAGCCGCTACGCTTCGACCGTGTCGAAGAAGTGCTCGCTCAACTCACGGGTTCGCCACAGCGAAAAATGTTCGGCTAGCAGGGTTGACGAAACATCACCCGCGGCGATCAAGATGTGGGCTCCCCCCAAAATTCTGGGATTTCTCAGTAAAATCGCCCGGTTCTCATCCTGAACGCGACCGTTGCGCTCCACTCTCGATCGACCTATTTTTTGGTCCGCGGCGCCACACGTGTTGTGTTGAGATTGATGGCAAATGCCACAACAGCAGCCCTCGGCTCCGACGGCCAAGCCCCTGAATCGGAACACCGAGGGACCCACTCTGAACCGGCCGACCCGGGACCTCGGTGGCGCGAACAGGCGATGGACCCATGGCTGTTCTTCGCGGCCATCGCCCTCGCCTGTCTGGGCCTTGTCATGGTTTACAGCTCTAGCGCTTGGTTGGGACGCGAGGCCGCGAAATCCTGGGAGTACTACCTTGTTCGCCACGCCCTGCGGCTCGCCGTGGGGCTCGCCGCGCTGCTTATTATGAGCCGGGTCGACTACCGACTCCTGCGCCGCTTCGCCCCACATCTTATGCTGGCATGTATCGGACTGTTGATCGTCGTCCTGATCGCCGGCGACGAGGTGAATGGTGCGCGGCGCTGGATTCGACTCGGGCCCATCAACTTACAGCCCTCGGAATTTGCCAAGATCTCGCTCGCAACCTTTCTCGCGGCAACATTGGCTCACCAGGGTGAACGGGTACGAAGATTCAAGGCGGGCTTCGTTCCACCGATGATTGCCGCGGGCCTGACCATGCTCCTCGTGCTGATCGAGAAAGACCTTGGCACCACGATTTTGCTCGGTGCCATGACACTGATTTTGCTCTACGTCGCCGGGACCCGATCCACCTATGTCCTGACCGCGGTGATGCTGGCGGCGCCAATCGCCTGGTCGCAGATCGTTGGCGTCGGCTATCGCCGCGATCGCCTGCTGACCTTTCTAGAGGGCAGTAACTATCAGGTCGAACAGGGTCTCATCGCCATTGGATCTGGCGGCCCCTGGGGCATGGGCCTCGGAAATGGGCGGCAAAAGCTCGGTTTCTTGCCGGAGAATCATACCGATTTTATTCTCGCCACGATCGGTGAAGAGCTCGGACTTTTCGGAATCGTCGCGGTCATCGCCCTTTTTGCACTTCTGGTGTGGCGCGGAATAGCGACGGCCGTAGCCGCACAGGATCGCTTCGGGACCTACCTCGCCATCGGACTGAGCTCGCTTTTTGGGCTGCAGGCGCTGATCAACATGGCGGTCGTCCTCGACATGATACCCGCCAAGGGCATCACTTTGCCCTTTATCAGCTACGGCGGCTCAAGCCTTATTGTCAGCATGGCGGCCGTCGGCCTGCTGCTGAGTATCTCCAGGCGACCGCTCGCCTGGGACGTCAGCGATCAGCGGCGACGAGGCAAACGCACGAACGTCAAGCCATCCGGCAAGGGCTCGCGTCCCTCACATCCTGCCACCAATGTGCGGGTTTCTAGGCCTCGACAGAGAAGCTAGATCCGGGAGCTCGATCCGGAAACCGGCTTGACCGCGCCCGCCGAAGGCTTGCGAGCCCGCTCGGCATCCTGGGCGGCCCGAACGGGGTGGGCATCTTTGCTGGGCGGCTCGACGCAGATCTTTTTCGGATCGCTCTTGATGGTCGCCTTTTGCTTGACGGCGGCCTTTTTGTATCGGTCCGAAGATTTGGCCTCAGCAAGCACCGCATCGAAATATGCGGCCGCATTTGCACAGTTGTGCAGGCGATACCAAGCGAGCCCCGAGTAGTAGAGAGCATCTGGGATCACCTTGGCTTGTGGCCTGTTGCTGATAATCCAGTGAAACTCGCCCAGAGCCGAACGGTCATCGCTATCTTGATACAGCGTGAGGCCGATCTTAAAACGCACCTCCGCTTCCTTCGCGTCATTGGGGTAACGCGACAAATAAATACGATAGAGCTTACGCGCCTGTTTATTTTGGTGACTGCTCTCAGCCGCCGCCGCGCTGCGAAACAAGGCCTGTTTGCCCTCGGGAATCGCAGCCGCCGCGTTCGTCGCGGTCTCGAGTTTGTCGAGACGCTCCTGCAGTTCCCCCCGCATCTCACTCACATTTTGGCCCAGGGCAGCCAGCGCGTTAAGCCTGTCCTCCGCAATGCCACGAATCTGCCCAAGGTCGAACTCGAGGTCCTCGACACGGACCCCCATCGTCGCTTGGTTCTCCCCGAGAACCTCGGCGGCGCGCTCAAGTTGCGCCTCGACCTTCGCCATCTGAACGGCGGCCTTACGAAGCGTCGCCTCAAGCTCTTGGTCGCGTGTCGCCTGGCGCTTCTTGAGGTGGTCCACCTCCTCAACCAACTCAAGATGTTGCGACTGAAGAACGATGCAACCAGGCGCGAGAAGCGCGCCGAACACGAGCGCCGTCGGTGCCAGAAAGCGCCCAATCACAGCGCTACTGCCAGATGAACTCGACACGTCGGTCCTGGGCAAAAGTCGCTTCTTCTGTTCCGCGAGCTTCGAGGCTTCCTTTGGAGATCACCTGCATCTTGTCTGCGCCCACACCAAGGTTGATGAGAAACGCTTTCACAGACTGCCCGCGTTTATCGGTCAGGAGAATATTGTATTCCTCGGTACCCCGCGGATCGGCGTGGGCTTCGAGGTAGACCATGCGATTTTGCTCGGCCATGCAACTCGCCGCGGCCTTCAGCTGCTTTTGAACGTCCGGCTGAATTTTTGGGCTGTCGAAGCCAAAATAGATGGCCTGAAGGTCGCACAAGACTTCCCCATTGCCACCGTAGTCGCCACTAAAGACACACATCCCACCGTCACAGATCTCGTCCATGGCGCATTCGTCGTCGGTCGTGCACTGCCCGTTTCCGGCGCCGGGGAGAACACACAAACCGGTGCCCAGATCACAGGTGCCATCGACGCACATGCTGTCGTCGGTGCACTTGCTGCAGGCTCCGCCGAGGCAGACCAGACCGCCGCTGCACTCCATGGTGCTTGTGCATGGCGAGCCCTCCGAACCAGGGCCACCCACAGCCCCTGGGGGAGCATCGCTACACCGGAACTCGACGCAGGCCCAGTCTTCGCCATTCTCGCCCTTCCCCTTGCACTCCTCGTCCGTCACACAATTTTGACACAGCCCGTCGACGCACTTCTCACCCTCTTCTTGGTTGCAGTGCTTGTCTTTTCTGCATGCGGGGTAGTCTTCTTTGCAGGCCGAGGTCGACAGCAGGGTCAACGCCATAAGTCCGGTACCGAGAAAAGAAAACGTTCGAGCGGAAGCCCGGCTGTGGAAAGGGGACAAGAAAGAGGGAAGTCGCATGGTGATCGGCTCCAAATTGGGAACGAGACGAGAAGAGAAGAGAAGAGAAGAGAAGAGAGTTGGTGGCCCGCGGCGAGAGCCACGAACGCCGGCCAAGGATTAGCCGCGGCACTTGTCAGTGTCAACCGCGCAGGCTTCGGGCTGAGATTCGAATCTCGAAACGCTGCCCGCCCACCTCGACGCGCTCCCGGTAGGTCTTTCGGACCCCAGAGACGATATCCGCGCGCGTCACACTCAGTGAGCTATCGCCGATTTCGGGCCGCTCCGAGAGATTGAGGCGATGCAAGAGGTAGCGCTCCCAGGTCATCGCTTCGTAGCGAGCCTCAGCCACGCGAAGATCGTATTCCACCTCGATGATGCCCCGAGCGTGATGGCGGGCAACCAGCCGAACCGAGAAAGAGCATTCCCCCTCGGGAGTGCGCACAACATCTGCGAAATCCATGGGCTGCCCATCTTCGACAGTCATCCGATGCGACGACAGCGACTCCTCCTCCCCCTCGTTTGAATCGAGACGAACGATCTCCATGGAGACAGCCACCGGCCACAGCGCGGCCGTCTCCTCCGCAAACATGGCGACGGACAGCCCGTCCGTCGCTCCCGCGGTCGCTGGCAGCACGAACATGCTTCCCGCCAACAGCGCAAGTCGAGGAAGAGCCAGCCGGCGATGCGAATTTCGAGTTGCGCTCATTCACCTACATCGACCGACATGTGGGGATTCTCCAAATTTTAGGACAAATGGCCATAAAAGCCACTCTTGCGGTACACGGGGCCGGCCCCTGAGGGTGTATTCGCGTTGCCATGCCTGTCCCGTCCGAGATCCTTGTTTCGAATCTAGTGAGGTCGGGGCAAACCAAGTCGCAGCGGCCAGGCGCCCGGAATACACGACTTCCACAAGACGTAGGCGATTGAATGGACAGCATTGAGATTCACGGCGGCATTCCCCTCCAGGGCGAGATTCGGGTGCTCGGAGCAAAAAATGCCGCACTGCCAACGCAGTGTGCGGCCCTGCTCGCCGACGGCCCGACAACGCTTCGTCACCTGCCCCAGCTGACGGACGTCAAGACCATGACCCGATTGCTGGCCGAACTTGGCTGTACGACGACCGGTGAACGCGATCTCACGATCGATCCACGCGGCGTCACCAAGGGCAGCCTTGAGGCCCCTTACGAGCTGGTAAAAACCATGCGGGCGTCGATCACCGTCATGGGCCCACTCCTGGCTCGCTACGGCCGGGCGAGGGTTTCGCTGCCAGGTGGATGTGCCATCGGTGCCCGTCCGATCGACCAACATCTCAAGGGCCTCGCCGCGCTGGGGGCCGACATCGAGCTCAAGCACGGCTACGTCGAAGCCCGCGCAAAACGTCTCGTCGGAGCGGAGTTTGTCTTCGATACCGTCACCGTCGGCGGCACCCAAAATGTCATGATGGCGGCGGTTCTTGCCCGTGGAATGTCGAGACTCGAGAACGTCGCCCGTGAGCCAGAAATTCAAGAGCTGGCGATCGTGCTCAACAAAATGGGCGCGCAAATTTCTGGAGCTGGAACATCCGTCATCGAGATCGAAGGCGTCGATACCCTGAACGGCATCGATCATTCGATTCTCCCCGACCGCATCGAGGCTGGAACATTCATGGTCGCCGCGGCGATTACCCGGGGCAACGTCCTCCTTCTCGATGCCCCGATCGACCACCTGCACTCCGTGATTGCAAAGATGCAAGAAGCGGGGATCCAATGCGAGGTCGAAGCCCGAGGCTTGCGTGTCATCGGGCCCCAAGAGATTGGACCCATCGACGTGGTCACACGCCCTCACCCTGGATTTCCCACCGACATGCAGGCCCAGATCATGGTGCTCGCTGCCATGGGAACCGGCCAAAGCATGATCACGGAGACGATCTTCGAAAACCGGTTCATGCACGTGCCAGAACTCAATCGCATGGGCGCCAACATCGTCGTAAACGGCAACGCCGCGGTCATTCGCGGCGGACGTCCTCTGAGCGGAACAACGGTCATGGCGACCGACCTTCGGGCGAGCGCTTCCCTCGTGCTCGCCGGACTGGTCGCCGATGGCCGGACGGAGATCCGTCGAGTCTACCATCTCGACCGTGGCTACGAGTCGATCGAAGAACGTTTACGCCCCCTTGGCGCCCGGATTCATAGGGTCCATGATGCCCGAGCCTAGGCTTCAGGTTGGAAGAGGCTCGGCTGGGACAAGAGCATGACCACCGACGGTCACAATTCCCTCATCGCTGAAGCCCTAGGGCAGCCGCTCGTGCACCCCAGGATCCACGAGCAGACGCTCGTGGGCGAAAACGCCGATCTCTCCACACTCATCGCCGCCGTCCCACGGCTGCGAGCCTTCGGAGATCATCACTACGCGGGTGTACGTGCCGCGCTCGACTGGGATCATCAACTTCCGAGTGAGTTCGCCCTGCTGCGTATCTACATGGCCTACGAGGCGGAAGGCCTTCGTCATCTCGACGTGCAGATCCAAGCGCGCACCGAGACGATCCAGCGAGATAATATTTATCCGGAGTTCGATCTTCCAGATTACGCCGATCTCGAAGCGGACGAGAGCTACGTCGGCGTGGTGCGACCTGGGAACAAAGACTTCGAGGAGTTTCGCTTCTTTGCCCCTTGGCGCAAAAATGTCCACGCGCCCACCGCTCAGCGCGCGATGAAGGTCATCAAGAAAACCGAGAGCTATGTGCGTGCATACCGCGAACGTGCAAACGATGCGCTCGGCTCGGCACTCGTCATCGGGTGGGCACCCCCGTGCCTCGCAAAGTCAGAAAACTGGGCCGTCGAGGTGTGGCTGGTTGTCGACTTCGACGGCCAACACGGTAAAGCGAAGGTCTTCATGGTCGACAGTGAAACCATGGTCGTCACACACGAATACGACACCGATGTACACGTGGCCTAACCAGCGAGATCTCCCGGGTCCCAAATCGGGGACGTAAGAGCGTCCAAGGTGGACCGAGCCGGGGCTGGCTCGGTGGCTTCACCGACCGTACATGACAGTCATGCGCACCTCGTCGCGGCTCGTTCTTTGCCTTCGAGTATCTCCTATCCCAGGCGATCGCCTGGAACGACTGCGCCGGCGAACGCCGCTGATCGCGCTTTTGAGCGTGACGGCATGCATGAATGAAGTGGGACTGCCCGCCGCTGCAGTCATCTTCGTCGAGGATGACCTTGTGCTCGTCCGAGAGGGCACAGACACCGACGAGGAAGAAGACTGTCCACCCTGTGAGATCGAGGTCACCCCCTGCGACGGCGACAACGAAGATATTCTTCTTGCCATGGGATTGGGCTGCGCAGATCGGCCCGTGATTCAGGGCTCAAGCTACGGACACCCAGACTCCCAGGCAGTGCTCACGACCCTACGCCCGTGGTCTGCCCGCGAGGGTTCTCGATTCGCCGTGCTCGGAACGGGTCGGGTCTCTGAATTTACCAACCCCGCCGTGGACTGTGCCTTCACCTCGACGATGGGCGGGCAATTTGACCAAGGGACCACGTTGCCGTCGCCGATTCAAACCCACGACGCGGGGGGGCTCGATTGCACCGAGGACCCCGATTTGGTCGGGTTCGGAGACTGCTCCAACACAATCTCAAGCCAATTCGGAAGAGGAGGAAGTGCTCAAGACTATTCTGAACTGCGGGCAACCCTACTCGTTCCAGAACACGCAAAGTCGATCAAGTTCGACTTTGCCTTTTTCACCAGTGAATATCCGGAATATGTAGGCAGCTCATTCAACGATATGTTTATCGGTTGGCTCGATTCCGAAGATTGGACGGGCAACATCTCCTTCGACAATGCGGGTCGGCCAATCTCTGTGAGCGCGAGTTTTTTGGACTACAGAGACGACGACCACAACCTCTCGGAGCT
Source organism: uncultured Nannocystaceae bacterium (assembly GCA_964437075.1). GTDB lineage: Bacteria > Myxococcota_A > Polyangia > Nannocystales > Nannocystaceae > CAYTFJ01. The sequence goes on along the minus strand of CAYTFJ010000010.1, from coordinate 9,993 downwards.
AGCATCCACCTGTATGACCGGCCACGGGGCGAGTTCGTGGCTCACCAGCACGGCCCCGGTTCGGAGCGGCGAAGAAGTCACGATCGTCTTCGCCATTTTCGATATGGGAGATGCGCTCTACGACTCGTTTGTACTGCTCGACAATTTTCGCTGGGGCTGCGACGCCTGCGGCGGCCCGACCACCTTGGTCGAGGATGATGCCTAGCGACGATGCTGGCCAACAGCCTGCAACGTCGGCCGTTGCTTGCGTGTGCCTTGCTGAACTTCATATTCACGGCGAACGGTCCAATCGCCCTGAATGAAATCGATCCACAAAGAGGCCGGCCGTTCGACCGTCTCCTGGTTGAATCCAGCGCGCATGGCCTCACCCCCGAGGTGAATCTTCGCCAAAGATACACGCCGGTCCGCATCGATGATCTGCAATGAATCCCGACGAAGGACCAGGACCTGATGGCTCGACTCGTGGTTGCGCATTAGGATCATCCGGGGAGGTCCAGACCCAGGCAACGTGCGCAAAACTTTTCCTGTGGCCGTGCTGATCAACTGCACCGAATTTTCCGAGCCGAGCACAAGGTATCCGCCCCCGCCGCCGATCGCCGAGATCGGGTGCTTGCTAACCCGACGCGACCACAGCGTATCGCGCAGGTCGCGATCCCAACGACTCGCGCGTCCGTCCGCTTGGCCCACGAGGACTTCGGTCCCTTCGCTTGAGAGCGAAATCGATGTCACAGGCGCTGCGCTCGGAAGCACCTGCGTCCGAGTCGGAGCCCCTGGATAGCTCCAATGGGTCAACCCCGCACGGTCTGCACGGTAGAGTTGACCGTCGACCGTCAACAACCGTGCCTCCACCGATGCGAGCCCTCCGCTATACTCTGGAGTCTTCTGGACCTGAAGCGCGCTCTTGGCCGTCGGCGGTGTTACGACGCGAGGGTTGGGGCGAACAATGTTTTCTCGGACCTGATTGGCCCCCCCGACAACGTAGGCTCCCGCCCCCACGCCGACCACGGTTCCTACCCAGACGATGCTCATGGCGATCTTGGCAAAGAGCGAGAGCCCGCCAGACTCCGACGGACGCTCTGGAACTTTGTAGGCCCCACGAAGCGCCAAGTGCATGTCGTTGGCGCTCTCGAAACGTGCATCCTGTTGCTTCGCTAAACACCGACGCACGACCTCCTCGACCGGAGCAGGCACCCGTCGAGAACGGCCGATCGCGGGGGGCTGATCGTAGACGATACTATGAAGAACCTGGGGCAAGCCATCCGCCTCAAAAGCCCGCTTGCCGGCCAACATCTCATAGAGAATCGCGCCAAGCGCAAAGATATCGGTCCGAGCGTCGACCGCTCGGTTGTTCCCCTGCGCTTGCTCGGGGCTCATGTAGTTCGGCGTTCCCATGACGACATTGTCGCGCGTCATGGACAGCTCCCCCTCGTGTTTTATCTTGCTGATGCCAAAATCCAGCAGCTTGATCGCGTAGGTGATGTGCTCACCGTGCTCCTCGATCGAGACAACGATGTTGCTGGGCTTCAGATCTCGATGAACGATCCCGTGGGCATGACAGGCATCGAGGGCGCGGCAAAGCGGCTCAAAGACACCCATCACCTGCTCTGGAGTAAACGCGTGGGCACCACTGAACAACTCCGCGAGCGTGTCCCCTTCAACCAACTCCATGACCATAAACGGGTTCCCGTATTGATCGGTGTTGAAGTCGAACACCTGCACGATGTTGTCGTGGTTTAGGGATGCCGCAATTTCGGCCTCTTGGCGAAACCGGGCGTAGGCCTCGGCGTTTCGAGCAAATTCCGGGTCAAGAAATTTCACCGCGAAGCGCTGTTGCAAACGGGTATGGTCCACCTCGTAGACCGCCCCCATTCCCCCAGTCGCTATGAGTCGCCGGATTCGATAGGTCCCTGCCAGCAGCTCCCCTGCCCTCTGCTCTGGAGCGGCAGGAAGCTCCGGCCGGCTGCGTCGCCGTCGATTTGTTCGCCGGCGTTCCCGCACACCCACCGCCGGTTGAGAACCGCGGGCCGCGGGCGGCTCCTGCAACACCGTCCCGTCCGGGTCGGCCTCTCCTCCGGACGGTCCAAATCGGGCATCCGGAGCTTGCGCCTCCGACTCCGAGGCGCGGCGAAATCCACGTGCAGCACCCATATACACCCTCGCTATCGGCCGGACGGACGTGACCCTTGAGCACCTTCCCACCGAACCCTGTTTCGCCGGATCTGGCCTCGATCCTCCCCTCTTGAAAAGATCGCCCGCTGCGACCATGCGCAGCCCCGCCAAGCACGGGGCGAGGTGTCCTGCTAGAGTCCGCCGCGTGACGAATCCGGCCTCCCTGCGCCTCCGACGGCCGCCCCCGCTCGCCGCGACCCTTCGCCCCCCCGGATCGAAGAGCCTCACGAACCGAGCCCTGCTGCTGGCGGCCATGGCCCACGGCCGAACGCGAGTGGAAGGCCTGCTCGACTCCGAGGACACGCGGATCATGCGCAAATGTCTACGCGATCTAGGCGTCGTGCTCACCGAAATCGACCCCACGACCGCCGAGATTGTCGGCTGCGGCTCAAAACTCGGTGCCGGATTCCAAGGACAGCTTGAGGTGGGCACCGCCGGTACCGCCGCCCGGTTTTTAACAGGGGTCCTCGCGGGCAGCCACAGCGGCGCGACGATCGAGATCGATGGCAGCGCACGCATGCGTGAGCGGCCCATGGCGGCACTGCTCGATGGGCTGAGGCAGATGGGAGCACGCCTCGACCCCATCTGCAAAAGCGATCATTTGCCCCTACGAATCCATTCAGCTCCCCTGCGCGGGACCCAAATCACATTGCCGCGACCCGCGTCGTCTCAGTTTGTTTCTGCCCTGGTGCTCGCAGCCCTGGGCGCCGAGGGGGCCACCCGGATCGTTCTTCGCCAAGGGACACCCGCCCGCCCCTATGTAGACATGACCCTGGCCCAGATCGATCATTTTGGCGGACGGGCCCGATGGACGGCACCCAACGTGCTCGAGATCGAAGCCAGCACCCTCGAAGGTCGCAACGTCAAGGTGGAGCCCGATGCATCCTCCGCCAGCTATTTTTTGGGACTCGCGGCCATTCACGGCGGTGAAGTCCACATCCCCCAACTCGGGGCCGCGAGCCTCCAGGGCGATGCCCGTTTCCACGAGATCCTGGCAACGATGGGGGCCAAGACCCAACAAGATCTCGACTCAACACGGCTGATCGGCACGGGCAGACTCACCGGAGCCGAACTCGACCTCACCGCCATGCCCGACATGACACTGACCGCGGCCGTGGTCGCACTCTTTGCCAAGGGCCGCACGTCGATTCGAGGCGTCGAGGTCCTCCGTCACCACGAGAGCGACCGAATTGCTGCGGGCGCTGCCGAGCTACGAAAGCTCGGCGCGACGGTTCAAGAACATGACGATGGGATGACCATCGACGCTCCTATCGATGGGCCCCTCCCCGGGGTCAAAATCTCCACCTACGACGACCACCGCATGGCCATGGCCTTCGCTATGGTCGGTGACGTGCACATCCTTGACCCTATGTGCTGCGGAAAGACCTTCCCCCACTACTTTGACGAGCTCAAGACGCTCGCGATGGTACCTGCCCAATGAGCGCTTCAAACAACAAACAAAAACCCGGCAGGAACACGCCCCCTCGTCGCAATCGAGCTCAAAAACGCGAGGCCCTGCTTGAGGGATCCGCGATCGAGATCGAGGTTCATGGGCTCTCCCCACAGGGGGACGGCATCGCCACCGTCGCGGGACGCGAGGTCTTTGTGCCCGATCTTTTTCCGGGTGAAAACGCGACCGTACGTATTCTCGACGTCGCAAAAAAGCGCCCCCTGGCCCGCGCGAGGGTCCTCACGCGGACCCAAGATCACCCCGACCGAAGGCCGGTGCCATGTACCCATCACTCGAGCCACCCCGAGGGCGAATGCAGCGGCTGTCCGCTCATGGCTCTGGGCCCAGCAGCGCAGCACGCTCTCAAACGGGACCAGCTCCGCCAACGCTACGGATTCGAGGTGGATCGCTTTGAGTCGTCGGACGCGACACTCGGCTATCGCTACTCTGCGAAACGGGTCGTGGCCGGTCAACCGGGTGCGCTCTTTCTCGGAAGCTATCGCCGTGACAGCCACCGCGTCGCCGTCATGACCGACTGCCAAGTCGACCATCCGCGTATCCGCGAATGTACCCAAGAATTGGTCGAGGTCGCCAACCGTATGGGACTCCGCGCGTACCGGCCAGCACCGCCCCCAGAGACCGACGGGACTCCGATCGGGCCCGCGATCGGCGACCTTCGCTACGCCTGGTTCAAGACCGACGGCGAAGGTGTTCTGCTTACACTGATCACCGGCGAAGCTCAAAACCCCACGGTCAAGGAACTCGCACAGGCCCTGAAAACCCCCTCTGGCGTCGCCTGGAGCATCCAAAGCCAGGCAGGAAACTCTCTCCGCGGAAACGCGGCAACGATGCTCTGCGGCACCCCCAAGCTCAATCTCAAACTCGCCGACCAACCCGTCGAAGTCGGCCCCTTGGGCTTCTTGCAGCCAAACCCTCCGGTCGCCGAGATGGCCTACCGCGATCTCACCTGCCGTATGGACGGAAGCCCCCTCGACGGAGCCCACGCCTGCGATCTCTACGCGGGCGCCGGCGTCACAACCGCCCTACTTCGTGAACGTTTCACACAGGTTTCCGTGTGCGAGTCCCATCCCGAAAGCGCGCTCGCCCTCGGTATCGCGCCGCTTCGCGCCGAGGATTTTCTGGCCAATCTCGAGTCCGCAGGCCACAGCGCCCCCGCACTCATGATCGCGAATCCCCCCCGAACAGGGCTTGGCGCCTCGGTCTGTTCTCAGCTGCTTCGTATTGGACCCCAGCGCCTCCACATCATGAGCTGCAACCCCGGGAGCCTGCGTCGTGATCTCGATGCCCTCGCTCCAGGCTTCGAGATCGAGGGCATGCGCGCCTACGATACCCTCCCGCAAACGGCCCATATGGAGCTGGTGGTGTGGCTGCGCCAGACCGCTACACCGACGACGAATTCCGCGAACTCCCAGAACTCGCCGTTGGCTTCTCCTTCGCTAAGGTCAGCACGCAGCGAAAGCCGATGCTGATGTGCCGCAATCCAAGGGGTCGTGCATGGCGGGCCGCGGCCCGTGCAAATCCCCCGTAGGTGTTCCAAGATCCACCCTTCACAATCGCCAGACCATCGTCCTCAACCGAGGCCGTCCACTCAAAGACATTCCCCGCCATGTCCTTGAATCCGTAGGGGCTCTCGCCTCCGTCATAGAGCCCGACGGCAACCGTGTCCCACGGGCCGGACTCCGCCGAGTTAAGCAGGCCCGGATCGAAATGGTCTCCCCAGGGATAGTCTCGTCCCTTTTCCCCACGAGCCGCCTTCTCCCACTGCGCCTCATCGGGGAGTTCACCAACACCGCCGCGGCCCCGGCCCCACCAGGCACAATAGCTCCGAGCCTCGATCTGGCTGACAAGCACCACCGGATGACGCCATCGTTCGGCCTCGGGCTCACCTTTTTTCCACAAAAAGTGTTGAACGTCTTGGTATTCGATACCCGTTCCTGCCCTCGACCAGGTGATCGCGTCCACGTAGGGCTCGGGCGCCCCACGCGTGCGCACAAAGGCGAGGTATTCGATCTGAGTGACCGGCCGCTCCATCATGCGAAAGCGCGGAACCTCCACGACTTTTTGCGCATGCTCCTGCTTAATCCACAGTGACGCCCCTTCAAAGACCCGTCCTCGCCCCGCATAGCTCCGCTCGAGCGCGGCCGCCCGCTCATCGAGCGTACTGCCCATGACAAAGCTTCCGCCCGGTACATCGACCGTTCCTTTCGTCGCCAACCCCGGGCTCACGACACAGCCGATACCCCCCAACAGCACAGCCGACACCAGTGTCGCCAACCGCGACCCAATACGGCGCACTCGCGCCGGAGAAACCACCGACACCTTTGCGTCCGGCGTCACTGACGCCATTTCCACAACGATCCGTCTTGTCGTCACGCGTTTCACCCAAATCTTCTATGGCGTCGTTCGGCCTGGAATCAATGGCCGCACCTCCTCTTGTTTTCCCCCGACGGTTGAGTCGAAAATCTGGGACTCAATTTCATGCGGTTGCGACCTTGCAAAGAAATGAACTCTCCAATGGTACACAACCGGCTGGTAGGGTGTATTTGTGTGGAATTCATCTCTCCTGATGCCGCTTCCGTGCGTCGCCATCTTGCTGTCTGGATGCACCCAAAGCGGCAATCACGAAGATTCGCACCTGGTGTCCTCGGAGAGTCGAAGAACCGACGGCAGCGACGGAGACACCGACAGTCATTCTCCACGTGACCTCCCTGCAGAAGAAGTACAGCTTTGCGGTCCCGCGGCTGGCGGTCCCCATTGGCTTGTCGAGGGAGAGAGCATTCAAGCGCAGGTGTCTTGCTTCTCGGGGCTCCAGCTCCCCGGCTCAGACTTCACATTTTCCGCGCTTCCCGATGGCGCCGTCTACAATGCTGCAACGGGCACGCTTCATTGGACGCCCGATCTCTCGCAAGCCGCCGTCTACGAGATCGAGATTCATGTCGATCGCCTGAATGAGGTCGGCAGTGTCAAAATCGGCGTTGCGGACAATTTTGACCATCCACAAAATGTCCCGATCCTCGACGCCACAACCTATACAGAGGAGTACGGCCTCCCTGTGCTGCATCTGCAACCGACGCCTGCCCTGACCCGCGAGTTCTATACCCCCGCGAAGATCATCTATGGTGGTCACATCTACACGGCCGAAGCGAAACGAAGAGGGGCGTCCTCCCTCGAATATCCAAAAAACAGCTACACCCTCAAGTTCACCAAGGAAGACAAGTTCAACGATGAAGATGCTGCGGGTGGATTTGTCGAAAAACGAAAAATTGTGTTGACCACCACCTTCGACGACAACACCTACATACGGCAGCGGCTGGCTTTTTCATTGTGGAACCGTCTCGATCCCAACCATATTCAGGTTCAAGCCTACAACGCTGTGGTGTTTCTCGAAGGTCAATACCATGGGCTCTACATGGTCGGAGATCATATCGATGGCTACCTCATGGAGGACCATGGTCTTTGGCAAGATGGAAATCTCTTCAAAGCTCGTACCCACGACGCGAATTTTCGCCTCACGCAATACGATGAAGATCCAAAAGCGACGCTTCACGACGGTCTGTCAAAATCAGAAGGATTCCCTGTCGAGGGTGAAGAGGGCGACTTTGACGACCTTGACGAGTTCATCGATTTTGTGGCCAATTCAAACTCGCAAACCTTTGCCACACAAATCAACACACGCATCAATCTACGCGACTACGAAAACTGGTGGATCTTTGCCACGGCCATTTCCGCCGAGGATTCCCTCGGAAAAAACAGCTACCACTACCACGATCCCAACGGCGGCCCCTGGCGCCTCATCCCCTGGGACTTCAATCACAGTTTTGGCCAAGATTGGCTGACGCTTCGAGTCCGCTCCGATGCACCTCCTGAAGATGCCACCGAGCTCAACAACCTTTTTGCCCGCATGCTGGAGGAGCCCACGATTGGACCGCAGCTACGGGCCCGCTATCTCTTGACCCTAGAAAACCAATATCGGCTTGAAGACATCCTCAGCCTGATCGACCTCTGGTACGCCCAAAATCTACAAAGTGCGCTCCGAGACCAGAGCAAGTGGGGCGAGGCCTATTTCCAATATGAACCGTGGAACTGGCGCACAGATTTTCTCTCTCACGAGCAGGAAGTCGAGTACCTTCGCGATTGGTTGACGGCACGCTGGGCCTTTCTTGTGGGCCTCGGCTAATCCGAAAGTTACGCTACGGCCCTCGCACCTCGAGGATAACGGGTACGCAAGCAACCTCCAGCGAAACCCAAAAATATTGTCCAAATCTGCGAGATAAAAATCTCAAAGATGGAATCCAACATGCGATCGAAGTTCATGGGGCTGGCGTTGAGCTTCACCCTGGAAGATCATAATCTTCGCTCGATTGCGGCACCAAATCCGGTAGCCCGATCATGCCATCTCACGACTGAGCGCGTGCACAGAGGGATAGCATCTTATCTAGGAGAAGCGCAAAGCACCCTCTCGCCCACGCTATCGGTCCATGCGGCCTCTTTCCGCTTCGAGGCGATGCCTCCGCTCATGCCTTCGACGGATCGTAGGAGGTTGAGCGCGAGGTGCCTAATTACCGCGAGGTTTTCGGCAGCGTTCGCTACATAGACCCGACATTCGTCTTCTCTGAATCCGATATCGAGAACCCGGTGAAGCCGGTGAAGCCGGTTCTCCACCGACCCGTGCTTTCGCGTGATGGCGAGTGCATCATCAACATCGAGGTTCTCGATGTCGCTGATGTAGAGCCGCTTGTGCGTCTCCGGATCTTCCTTCGCGCCACGCCGTTCGGTAGTCACGCGGATGAAGGTGCGCGCATGAGACATTTTTCGTCGTGGGTCACAAGATCCGTTGCAGACAGCACTTCGCAG
>CAYTFJ010000010.1:0-1399 GCA_964437075.1 uncultured Nannocystaceae bacterium | reverse complement strand
CATGAGACATTTTTCGTCGTGGGTCACAAGATCCGTTGCAGACAGCACTTCGCAGCGTCGATACTCCCCCCGGCCGTGTGCGACGGCCCACGTCTCGGTCTGTGACAAGAACTCGCCCTTGCCCTCGGTGTCGATGTCCCCGAACAAGGTGGGCTGGTTGTTCTTCATGGCGAGGACGAAGTTCCCGCCGCGCTCGACGACTTTATTGGCAATGACCTTCTGACAGCCGGCCGCGTCGAGGGTCACGATGGCTCCCTTGAGGTACAGACGTTCCCGCAGCACCGGAATCGCCGTTATCTCGTTGGACTTCGCTTCGACTTTGAGCTGGCCCAGGACCAGCGAGTTCGCCTCAGAAAAGGCGCTGACCCTGTGGACCCGTGAACGCTTCTCGCCGTTCGGCGATCGCCACGACGCCCTCGACGGACTTGGCCACGGTCTCCATCCACCGAAGAAACATCTCCTCGAGCGCGTCGGGGTCGAGAAGGCCCAGCACTCGCCCAATCGTGTGGTGGCTCGGGATCCCCTTCTCGTAGGGCATGATGCGGCGAAACCATTCGATCTTCGCATTGCCGAATTTTTACATCACCTTGATGTGGTTGACACCACTGATCGTGGCCGCGAGCACGAGGAAGAGAATCTCGGCCAAAGGGTAGGCCTTCGTTCGTTCGACCCGCGGGTCCTCGAGGTCTTCAAGGAGTGAGATTAGCGATTCTGGCGACTGTGGTTCGCCGATTGTCGCCTTCGCCTTGCGCCGTGCCATCAAGCACACAAGATCGCGGACGGCAGCGCGTGGCAAACGGCGAGCTACGTGATCGGAATTACTCGGGATTTAGATGCGATGCCCCCTGAACGCGACACCGCGACGTCCCGAAAATAATACGTATATTCACAAATCGATAGTTTTGCGGAACAGCGAAATATTCGTTTGTTCTAAATGTTGCAATTGTAAGAAAAAAAGGTGGCACATGACGCGGCCCTTGGATATCTAGATCTACGAGCAGAAGAGCCAACATGACGATCGATTTTGAATCAAACAAGGACGGGTGTAGCGCGGCGGCCATGACAGAACAGGGATTCCAAGACAGCGATGGCCCCGACTTGTCTCCGACCGGGCAAGACGCCCACGTGGGCCTTCGAAGCGTGAATGGCCGGGCGTCCCCGAATGAACGCTCCTCTCTCGTACTTCTTGGATTCGGCCTGTTTGCCGGAATTTCATGCCTCGGCTGCCTCGGGAATGAGGGGGACATCTCGACTTCATCGGGAACCGAAAGTCAGACCGAAACGGCGGAAAATACAGGCAACACACCCGGAGGCGACGGCGACGGCGACGGCGATGGCGACGGCGACGGCGACGGCGACGGCGATGGCGACGGCGACGGCGACGGCGATGGCGACGGCG
>CAYTFJ010000009.1:0-85894 GCA_964437075.1 uncultured Nannocystaceae bacterium | reverse complement strand
TCTCACTCAGCCCTCGCATGTGCAAGGTCGCCATCGATGCACTTCGTGTAGAATCTGTGTTTCTCTAGATTGGTATCAGAGGCTCATACCTGGATTGAGGAAGGGGCCTGAGGTCGCTACACACCGTTTCCTTTTCTCCTGGCACCGCAGATCTCGGACTAGGATTATCGCCTCGTGCGATTATGGCGCCCGGAGTCACCGAGCTTAGCACCGGTTTCAATTCAGGCAGCGAGACCCTATCTACGGATTCTATCCAGTTCATCCCGCGCTGAATCTGCTCCGAGTTCAAGAAGGAGGAGTGCTCCTAAGCCAACTCAATCGCGGCCGACCAGGGTCCTTGCGAGCGGGTCCGCGCATTCAAAAACGAGAGATTTAAGGCGAGACTTGGTCCCCGATCGCCTCCAGCGCATACTTGAAGAGAACCTGGCAAGAGGGGGTCGCCGCAGCACCCAAGACGCGCTAGGCTTGTCCCATGCTTACGGTCGCACTGCTCTCGATGTCGCTTCTGGACCTGCATCATGACGCCGCAACCCGACAATCCGATGCTCGTGCCTGTGAGCTCCACGGCAGAGTCCAATTCGTTGAACACTTTGCGGACTACAAGATCAAATATGTCCGCAATTTCGCAGACGCCGACGTGACCTTCGTCGATACCTTCCCGGACAAGCCCGGACGCTGGAAAGTCGTCTCATCCTTCCCAGACTTCACCGTTCAGGTCGTGAACACCTTCCCGGACTTCACGGTGAAACGTACTCAGTCGTCTCCTGGATGCCACGGATCTCAATCATCGGAGCTGCGTCGTGCAAAAATTGAGAATGTCCAGGCGAGAAGACGCCCACAGAACTTCACTCCACTTTCAAGCAACCGCGAGACGTCCTCGGATCTATAAATTGACTCGTTGAGGACGTTAAACACTTTACTCCCCCAATCGATAACATCAGTACAACGATCCGGCGCCATGGGCTCAATCTCCGACTCTTGTTCACTGGAGGTCTCCTCGCATCCGTCACTCGGACACCAGTGACTTCCAGTCACGATTGTCGTCTGTTGCCTATCCATTGGGCTGCCAAGGAATCGGCGACTCTCTCTCCTGCCAAGTTCTACAAACAAACCAATCCGACGACACTCGATCTCACCACTAAATCATCGCACTTTTTTTGCGCTCGACATACAGCTCCCCCTCCTACCCGACAATTCGCGGCCTACCCCTCTAACCTCCAGTGAAGATTCCAATTCGCTGAACACTTTCCAAGTCACAAAATCGAGTATGTGTGCGATTTCGTGGATACCTTTCCGAACTTCACCGTGAAACGTACGAAGTCGCCCCCATGACTCCGCTCCACGTTCGAAGGCCAGCAAGACATCCTACGGCCCAGTAATTTGCTCGTTCGGACCGTTCAATGCGTTACTCACGGGGGATAGAACGATGGGCACGAACGCACAGGCTCCATGGGGCTCTGACTGGTTCAAGATCGGGTTGTTCGCCGCTGCGGTCTTGGTGCTCGTCGAGACAACTGCGCTGGTTGCGCCATTCACTGCGCTCGACGGTCGACTGCTGTGGACAAGCGCATCCCTGCTCGCGAGCTTAAGCGTCGTGGTCTCGGGCGTGATCACATTCTCTCAGCGGGCGGCTTCTCGCATACATACGGCTTCTCAGGGCCCTCTCGCCGCCATCACTCACGCCGCTCTCCTCGGCAGTCCCGTCCTGCTGATCGCCGTCCCCGTGGCCTCAACACTCTTTCAGGGATCCTATGCGGCGACGCTCCCAGGGGCCACAAGCGCCCATTGGTGGCTTCCACTGGCGGCTTGGACGGCGGTCTCTGCGGCCCTCCTCGCCCTGCGAAGCTGGATCTACGCCGGAAATTCCGAGCCGAGGGCCCAACGTGTACGTGCACTTATGGGAGCATGCTTGGGTCTCGCGCTGGTTCTTGAGTTCGTCAATCGACGGGTAAAAACCGGAGAGTATCCCACGATTCATGGAGCGATTCTGGTTGTGACCCTGGCGACCATTCTCGCGGTCCTTCATCTCCGAGGCACGATATTCACGCATCCGCATCCGTCCCCTTCCCAGACTCGGACGTCCCCAAATCGTTTCGTCCGCAACAATTTTTTCCGGCTGACCGGAGTCCTATTGATGATGTTAAACCTCGCACTCGTGCTCCGGCACGGGCTGAGTGATCCCGCAGCGCGTCATGCAATCACGCACCGTGGATTGCACACGGGACTGCTCGTTCGTGCACTGCGCGGGACTTTGGATATGGATGGGGATGGGTATGCCCAGATTTTGGGCGGTGCCGACTGCGATGACATGGATCCCACCCGAAATCCTCAGGTTCAAGAATTGCTCGACAATGACGTGGATGAGAACTGCGACGGTCACATCGGCCGCAGCGACATGCCCGACCTCGGCCCGCTCAGTCCGTCGACACCACAGAACGATTCGCTCCCACCACCGTTGACATCCTCGGTCGACGACGGCCGACGACGCACACACACGTCTCTGCTCACGCGTACGCAAGCCATGAACGTTCTGCTGATCACCGTCGATGCGCTCCGTTTCGACGCCTTGGAGTCTACGCCAGAGAATCGCAGGGACTACCCGGCATTCTTCGAACTGCTCGACGGATCCGTTCGTTTCGATCGAGCATTTTCTCCGGCCGCGGGCACCGACTTGTCGCTGGCGACCCTGCTCACGGGACGAGTCGACGCCTTCGCCGCGACCCGCACCACGCTGATGGAGGCGATGCAGTCCGCCGGCTGGGAGACATTTGCCGTCTTACCCAGCGAGGTCCTCCGCTACGCGGGTTCCACTCTGCTGGTCCGCGGACTCAACGGGCATCGGCGGATGGTCAACGATCGCTACCAAAGAGACGTGGGTACCTATTCGACTTCGAAACGAACGACAGACTACGGCCTCGATTTTCTCGATCAACGCGATCCAATACCCCCCCACGGCACCCCACATTTTTGGCTATGGCTGCACTATTTCGACGTGCACGAACACGACGAAATCCAACCCCATGATCAGGAGTTTCGCGGTTTTTCGATCTCCAGAGAGCCAGGCGATCGCGGCCAACGCTACCGTGCAACCGTCGCCATGGTGGACCGATCCATCGCTACGCTCATCTCTGGGCTCAAGATCCGCGGCCTCTGGGATCACACAATTGTTGTCCTGGCCAGCGACCATGGCGAGAGCATGGGCGAAGATCCCCGGCTTCCGGACCACCACGGTCGAGTTCTTTACAACGGACTCATCCATATCCCCCTCGCTATTCGTGTCCCTGGGTCCACGCCGCATACCTCCCTGCGCGTGACCGGGCTTGTCGACCTGATGCCGACGCTCTTGGAGCTTTCAGGAGAGAAAGGTGATTTTTTCCTGCCCCTCGATGGAGCGAGTCTGGTTCCCGATCTCCTCGCACCTGCGTTGACGGTACTGGAGCCACGTACACTCGCGCTCAACGAGAGCGACCAACGCGGCGTACTTCGCTGGCCATACAAATTGCTATGGCGCCCCAAAGACAAGCTCTTTGAACTCTACAATCTCGAAAGTGATTTCTCCGAAACGACCGATCTCTCGACGACCGAACCGGAGGCACTGCAGACCATGATGGGCCTGTTGGGGTCCCTACCCGCCGTCAAAATCGATCGCAGCATCAAAGGACGCGCAATCCGTGAACGTGCTGCACATCCACCGGCCCCGTAGCGCAGATCGGAGGCGATCCGCCCCACTCCACCAAGGACCCTCGGATCAAAAATGAGTCATCGAGATCGGGTCCGGCCTCTCCACAGCGAGAACACGATCGCTACCGCCGCCATGGCGCAGCCCCCAGCCGACATCACTGCGAAGAGACTCGCATGAGCGGTCCAGACTGGAATCAGCGGTGGGTCCCCGCGGAGCAGCGCCAGATCGCCGCCGCACAAGACCATACTCGCAATCCACATGCTCATGCAGGGCGCGACCATGGCTCCAACGTAATGCCAAGGCGCGATCGCAATTGCATGGTGACGTGTCCACGCATGCCAGGAAAATACCAGCCACCCCGGCCCCGCCGCGCACATGAGGTCTCGACCCAAAGGCGGATACACGGCGGAGTTCGAAAGGGTCACCGCTCCGGCAAAAAACAACACCCCGCAATACGCCGCGATGAGCCATGCTGTCCCCCATCCGCCGTGGTCCACCCTAGCGCAGCACAGCGCTAGGGTGAACCCAAGAACCAACGCAACCGCTGCCCACAGCCCACGCCACCACACCACCGAAACAAGGGTTGTATCTCCTCTCTGCGCTTCGGTGCGAGCAAGGGCCTCTCGGAGGGGTCGTCCCAACGATTCCTGCGGAGACTGCTGTCCAAGGCTGTCACGAATTGCTCTTGAGTAATCAACCAGAGTTAGACGCCCATGAGCCCTTCGCAGGGAGGGAGGGACCTGCCCCGCGATGCAGGCCCGGACCTTACGAATCTCCGGCTCGGCTCCACCATGGCCGCCCCGGGCGCGATGACCATGGTCCGAGAGCACAAACCATCGACTCGCCGGATCCGCCTGAACAAGCTCTGCGAGCAGGCCATCCACCGCCACCGCGGCGCTTCGATATTCTAAGGACTCACGTCCAAACGTGTGGCCATCCTCATCGACTCTGAGAAAGTGGATGAACGCAAGCCTCGACGGGCTTCGAACAGCCTCGCGCGCCGCGGTCATAAATTCTGGGGTCACGAGACGACCGGTTCCAGTGCGAGTGATCGAGGCGGAGGCGGATGCTGGAAGAGTCTGGCTAAAGCCAAACGAGTTGATGATCGCACCGTGGGATTCGGCGACCGCGACGCTCCCTTCAACACCCAGAGGAATCGCCAGCGACGGCGCATCTTCAAGTTCTTCGAGTCGATACAAGATACCCGACTGCTGCTGGGTCAACCCGGTCCACAGCACGTGCTGCACGGGAAGAGAGACCGTGGGAAACCCGTTGTCGACCTCCAGGGTCAACCCCTGATGACAGATCGACATCAATGTCGGCATACGATCGGCCTGCATCGCACCCAAACCATCGATCAACAACACGCGGACCCGAGGATGGGCATTCAACGACGCGTCCGTCGAAACTTCCTGGCTCAAACTTGGCTCCAAAGCCGTGCCTGCACCGAAAAAACGAAGAATGAACGAGGAACGAAGCTGAAGGATCGTCGCGGCCCCAAGGCATAAAAGCAGGATCACGCCCCACAAACGACGGCTCGTGCCGCGTCGCATCAAAACCGCAGGCTTCCGACGATCCCGCCGCCCGCACGGTTCCACCAAGGGACCCAACGAATCGGGCCTGCCAAGCTCCCCAGCCCAGCATCCCGACGTAAGTTCGCTCTTCGCTCCCGTTCCCGGCGGTAGCCAATGGCCATAAGCGACACACCTGTACCCATGAGGATCGCCGTCATCCCACCTCCTGATACCGCCAACCAAGATCCTAGACGTCCCTGGCTCCGAGCCTCCCGTGCATGGTCCAAATCATCGTTTCGCCTGGCTTGAGCGAGTTCGTCCCTCGCGTGGGCTCGAATCACCAAGCCAACGAGCATCGTGAAAAAGGTCGCGCCTCCCAGACCGGTGATCACGTTTCCGGCGAGCACCATTCGATAGTTGCGAGGGTCGACCCTCTGCATACCTATCGAAACTGGGCCCCCTGAGGCCGATGATCGGCCTGCTTGAGCGAGCCGATCATCGGCCGCAGCCTGCCCTGATGAAGATCCACACAATATCGCCACAAGCGTGAGGCGAACACCGATTCGAGAGCAGAGTGTCATGAGACGAGTGGGCGTTGCAGTCGCCCGATCAACACGGAAGTCGCTACCTCCACACGCAGGATACGAGAGCCGAGGGTCACAAACCCATAGTCCTGCGCTCGAAGAAGATCAGTCTCGAATGGAATAAAGCCCCCTTCTGGGCCCACGACAACCGTCGTCGGGGAGTCCACGTCAGTCGGACAGGCCTGTGTACACTCTGGATGGGCCACGAGCACAGAACTGCGCCCACTCAACTCCGTGAGCTGCTCCTCCGCAAAGGGCCTAAAGCGACGATGGAAATGGATCTCGGGCAGGGCCGTATCACGTGCCTGTTCGAGTCCCAAAAACATATGTTGACGCAAAGACTTCGGCTCGAGTATCGAGCTTTGCCAGAAACTCTTTTCCACACGTCGGCTGTGAAAAAAATGGAATTCCTTGATCCCCATCGCCGTCCCGTGCTGCAAGACCTTCTGCAGCGTGGGGGGCCGAGGCAATGCGACCGCGAGGATGATCTTGGACGCATCCGGAGCGATTTGGTCAAATTCAACTTCCAAGATGACTTCGTCCGCATCGAGCGCGATCACCTTGCCCTCGCCGATCTTTCCCCCAACCTCACCCATCCGCAAACGATCGCCAATCTTCGCGCGGTGCACCTTTTGTATGTGAGTCCGGCGACGATCACAGAGTCGCACTCGACCTTTCGAGACGAAGTCCGCACTCTCGACGAGAATCAAGTTCACGCCTCTATCATACCCGGCTGTGCCATCGCGGTGCTCAAAAAACATTCCGCCGCTCACTAGCGACGAAGTTCTCGAGGCCGACACTTCCGCCGCACGCTAGCCTCGGTCCCGCCTGCACTATTGCGGCCCCGGTTCGTGACCTGTCTCTGACGTGCCTGCCCGGTCTTCACCGGACCCCGCCTCCTCCGCTTGAGCCTCTTCGGCGGAGCTCGTCTCCGGCACAAACGGCCGCTCGAAGACCTGGCCCCCGACTCCAGCCTCCGGGGGTGGCGAACGCGGAATCGTCCCCGCATTCGTTAGAGCCGTTTCGGTGGCGGTCTCAACGGCCGTCCCGGTGATCTTGGGGCTCTTCTCCTTCTTCTTCTTGGCCTTCTTGGCCTTCTTGGCAGCGTTCGTCGCCTTCCGCTCACGCCGTTTTTGGTCGCGAGACCGGGTCCGTTCACGTCGCTTCTCTCGGTTTGCCCGTAGTCTCTCCTCGCGGGAGAGCGATTTTATCCCCATGAACTTGGGTCGGCCAATGCTCCCACGGAGCTTGAAACCGAGCCACCCGTCATCGGGAGGATCCATTTTTGCTTTCGTGCTGGCCGTATTGATCAGCAAATGGATGTTGTCATTCGCATCTTGCAGCGCTTCGCTCACATGCAGCTTGATCACCAAGCTCAGGCGAGAAAGACCCACGGGGTCCTTGAGATGAAAACCGCCACTGATCTTAACGGTGATGTCGTCGCTTTGGCTAACAAACTCCTCGGCGACCCCTTCGCCATCCTTCACTGAAATCCGCCCCTTAAGTGTACCCAGGTCGATCGCGGGGCTCATCACCCCCTTCGCCAGCATGCCGGTCGAGACTCCGGGGATAAATAGTTTTGTCTCACCATCACCGATTACGCACCGCAGGCACGAGATATCAACAAAGCCCTTGGCGCTTTGAAATTTGTTGTCCTCAAGCACCAAGTCTGCCTCGAAATCAAAGACTCCATCCAAGGGCGCATTCATGGTCTGCTGAATCTTTGGGACCATGTGCAAAGGAAGATCTGCGACGTTGATTTTGAGCGCTGAACTCTCGCCGTCCTGGGTGAACTCCGCCCAAAAGGTCCCATCGCTCAATGTCCCATCGAGTTCCACAGAGATCTCATCAAAGAGAAGATACGAAAGTATCGAGACGTTGATGGCCACCTCGTCGACAACAAACGGAACCGATATCTCCTCCGTGCGCGAAGGTGGAAAACTCCATGTCACGTTGGTCGCCGTGACATTGCCCCACGGTTTCACGGAGATATCCTCGATCGATACGATCAATCCTCGGGACTTTAACTCATGGGATATTCTCCACAGCGCGGCGCGTGTAGGCAAACTCAGCCACACTGTCGCCAACAGGACGGCCCCCAAGCAAAGCCCGCCCAGAGCAATTCGTCGCAAATCGCCGAAATACCGACGCAGACCGAGCAGACGGCTGAGGATTGAAACCACCGGGGGGGGAGTATCGAGGTTGGTGTCGAGATCGGCGCTCATGGTCTTCGTTATCCCGGTTGTTCCGTGTCAAAAGCGCTCTCGTTGCGTCGCTCCCACGTTGCGACCTCAACATTTGCGCTCAACCGATCTTCGCTACCGCTCGAGGACCGAATCAACAATTTTTGCGTCAGGACGACCCGCTCCGACTCCGACTCGAGTTCAGCGATGAACTTTGTCAATTGCTCGAGGGTCACATTTTTCAAACTAAACTCGACGGTCTTCATTCGCAGACCCCCATTGAGTTCAACAGGCGGCTTCTCTTCTTGACCCGAAACCGACACCTCAGCCACGCCTTCCGCCCGCTCAATAAGCGTACCGAACACCACGGGCGTATCGGAGATTTGCGACTCGCGGCTGTTTTTTCCGGCCAATTTCTCTTGATAGGCAGGGCCACGGACCCGCAACAGCTCAATACCCTCCCGCAAGCCGATGATCTCTTCTTCGGCGGCCGAAACCCGAAGCGTGCGCAGATAAACCATCAGTGACGCCGCTACGACAAAAAACACGGCGATCAGAAGGAGAAGCGCTCGACGATCGTTGGGCTGCAAACGCGCGAGGAACCCTTCATCGACGGCCTTCACAGCCGGCATCGCTAGACCCGACATCAGTGCAGCTCCAGTTTCTCGGCGTAATAGCATTGATGATCGAGATTCATCTCAAACTCCTTACGTTCATTGCGATCCCGTATCTTCCCTTTGGTGACCTGTCCTACACAGGAAATTGACTGAAGCTTCGACGCGAGTCGGTCCTGGGCGGTGGCTCTGGATGCTGTGATTTTCATGTCCACCTTGGTCGGCCGAATGTCGACCATCGAGAAAATCAGGTCGTCATCGCGCAAGATCCCGACATGATCGCCCTCCTCACTCGCTTCCGCGTCAGTCTCAGAGACGCCCTCGGGGGCCACCGAAGCCGCCGAACTCGCTTGCCCGGCGCCCATGCCCGCGACGGGTCGCCCCCCCGGCGAGGGGGCGACTGGAGCCACTCTCCCACCTTCGGGTGTTCCGGACCCGCTCAAGGCTTCTAAGATCTCAAAGGCCCCTCGCTCAGGGATCTGCGAGCTCATATCCTCTTCGTCAACCGCTTCGAGGCGAGCCAGAACCTCCTCAGCACTGCTCATTTCCTCACCAAACACGGTGTAACTCTCGTTTTCGAGCTCGTGAACGTAGGCGTCGCGTTCTCGCTCGACCGCCCGTACCTTCACAAGGCTTTCGACCGCTGCGAAGGCGAGTACAGCCACGCCCAACATGGCCATGGTCGACATTTTCTCAACCAACCAACGGTTGTCGCCCGTGCCGCCGCCGTGTCCAGTGTAAAGCTGGATCAACGGCCGCTGCCATGCACCTAGAGCGGCGCCCAGAGCGATGGTGTGTCCGTGCCAATCACGGTCAGCCCCGAGCTTGACCTTGGCTGAGGGCTGCACGGGAACGACCGGAAGCCCGATTTCTTCGGCCAGCCACTGCACGAATCCTTTGAGACGGCCGCCCCCACCCGATACGCATACTTCGCTGACGATCAGACCGTATTCGGCCCGCAGCCACTGCCGCGTATTCTCGATTTCGCGCGCCAACGGCATGATGACACCCGTCACAAGTTCGGCGGCCTCTTGCTGCCGAGTATCGAGATCGGCACCGGGCATCGGCAAAAATGCATCGCTGTGTTTCGCGGCCTCAGCCTCGGCCTCGCTCTTAAACCCATAGGCGCGCAGCAGCACCTGACTCAGTCGCCCTGCGCCTTTTCGGATCGTCCGTGCAACCATCGGCCCTTTGGCGGTCATCGCCACCAATTCGGTCGTTCGATGGCCCATGTCGACAACCAAGCTCACCGCACACTCGCCCTCTTTCAGGACAATCGCAGGGGGCACGCGATACGCCATGGCCTGCGCGTTTGCCATCGCGCCGAGCGTGATCAGGCGAAGATCGACGCCGACCTCCTGCAGCGCCTCCACGACTCGGTTGATGAAGCTCGTGCGGGTCGCAACAACCAACGCGTGCCCTTTTTTTTCTTTGGCCTTCGCGGGAAAGGTCACATGATCGTAAGCCAGCTCCTCAAGCGGAATCGGAAATTCATCCTCGACCTCAAAACCTACCGCCTGGGCGATCCGTTTGGGGTCGGCAAAGGGAAACTCAATCCGCCGATAGCTGCCTGAACCACCAGGCAGCACGACACCGGCTGGGATCTGGCTCAGTCGCCGCTGGCGAATGAGCGCCTTGGCGGCGGCCAACGAGGCCTCAAGCCGATCTTCATCTTTGACGGCCACGACCGTCTTTTCAAATCGGTCCTCGACCTGGATTCCCCGCAAGGTTGCATTGAGCACCACAACCTTGACGGTGTGATCTCCGAGATCGATTCCTAGATACTTCTGAGCCATGATTGGAGTTCCGGTTCGTTCCCGTTGGCCTTAGTCTTCACGATAGTACAACCAGGCGCCCTTGCCTGCCCTCTGACTGCGACCGAACTGTAGGTCATACACGGCTTCGACGCGTTTTCTCACCGTGGTGACGGTACCCACTTCGGTCGTAATCTCGACCCGATAGACCCGCTCGGGTGTCACGGTAGCGAGGTCTTTCAGTCCGCCCCAACAATTCGTGCCCTTGCAGCCACTGTTTACCCGAACAACCATACCGTCGGGCACTCGCGGTAGGTTTGGGTCCCGCGTGTCGCCATCTCCCATCAGCGCCAAGGGGCTCATGAACTGATCGGGCTTCTCAACAAGCTTCTTAAAGTCGTCGAGTTTCTTGAAGAGTGTATTAAATTCTCTCGATTCGACGATGAAGTTGGCCAAGGGGAGAGTCATCAGGAGATAGTTTTCCCCCTCCGTCTTGTACTTGTCCTCACCGCGAACCGCGTGACGCAAGACAAGAGCGATCTGGTCCGCGCTCGCAAAATTGAGGTTAACCTTACAATCCCCTCCGCCGTAGACTGTCAGGTTGTCACCGAAAGCCGCCATCCAGTCGTCGTCGACCCCCTGGATGAGATTGAGTTCTTTGAGGCTGTCGAGTCGTGCGTTGCGCGCCTGGTAGGGGTCAAAGAGCTCCGTATAACGGTATTGCTCAGTTCCTGAACCCGACTTGAGGCGCGTCAGGCTGAAGTTTTTACGATCGTCGTCCACATAGTCGACCATCGCCCGCAATACATCTTGGCGAGTGTAGCGCTCACCATCCGCCCGCTCCTCTTCGAAAAGTGGATCATAGAGCGGCGGCGCCATCATCTGCTCCAGAACCTCCACCGTCCGCGCCTGTGGGTTGTCCTTCGCTTTGCCCTTGGACCCCTGCGCCAGGCAATTCACGTTGGTTCTCCCACTCTCGGGGATCAAACGCATCTCGAAGCTTCCGTTTTTCAGCGCAAGGTCCGACAATGCTGACGTATCGATACCCACCAGCGCCCCAAGGCCCTCGGCGCCATCTGGAGTCCCGAAGATCGACATCAGGTATGGGGCGACCTGCGAAATATCGATCGCGCCCAAATATTGAATAAACTGTTTCTGGTTAAACACCTGACGCTGGAGCACGAACAACAGTTCCGAGAGTGCAATCGCTCCACGGTTGATGTTTCGTGCCCGTATTTGATCGCCTTGGTTCACTGCGGACTGCCAATCCACGCGCGCCTTGTAGTTAAAACTCGCAGTGAAAGGCAGCAGCACAGCCAAACACACAAGCACCATCAAGATCGCCATCCCCAGCTCCTTGCGGACGCCCTTGCTTGCTCCGGTAGTATCTCCCCTCGGGTCGGTCATCGGTTCTACTTCTTCGAAAGATCGATCTTCTCAGACAAGACAGTCGTCGTTTGCGCCACGAAATACTCGGTCTCACCGTCGCCATCATCGACCCCGAAACGAATTTTCACCCGGGGTGGAAGCCGACCAGGTTGCGCGTCATTGACCGTCGTCCGCCACTCATCGAGCCACTCCTCGCGGCTCGCGTCCCAATAGCTGAACTCCAGCGAAAGCACGTCCTCACACATCACGTAACTAGGGACGTAACGCCCGACATCCTCGGGCAGGTCACCGTGCAAGCGTCGGTCCTCTCGACGGTAGAGATTTTTCTGGCCTGACTGATCGGGGTCATCGTCAAGATAGTATTGGATAATCGTTTGATCGCTCTCGGTCGCATCCTTGCGCAGCCGAAGATGAGCGAAACTTGAGAACGTCAGGCTGTCGCTCCCACGGTCGCTGCGCCCCTCAAAATAGGTAAAATGCCGAACCTCATCGGTGGGCCGATTGAAAGAGAGATACGCCATGCTGATCTCGCTCGACATGCGATCCATCGCGCTCCGAATCGAATTGTAGCGGTCTTGAATCTGCTCCGCTGTCTCCATGCTGCGAACGGTCCCGCGGAACATGCTCCACGCGCCGGCCACCATCATCGATACGATCGCCATCGACACCAAGACCTCGATCAAGGTCATGCCACGCTGACGCCCAACGCTGAACACGCCGAGGGTCTGCCCCACACTCATCGGTCGCCCGCCCCTGCCATACGCCCAGCCCCTTGGCCTCGGGCCTTTCGAACCGGCGAGCCCCCGCTTCGTCCTGATGCGCTCGGAGCCCCCTTCTCGTCGGCCCCCGAGTCATCGTCTGCGTCGGTGGCTTCGCCGCCGAGAGCGGGAAGGTCCTTCAGCCCCTTCACATCCACCCAGAAGGTCTCAACACCAAATTCGTGTTCAACCTGCCCGTCGTGCCAGTAGACCGTGCATTCTGCACGACGAATCGAGTTTTCGATCGCCCCCTTGAGTATGGGCCACACCATGCCCAACATTCCGAAAGCCTGTTCTCCCGCGTCCTGGTAGTCGTTCTCCCGGCTCGAAGAGTCTTCGGCCTCGTCTTTTGCCGCGACCATTTGGCTGTATTCGGGCAACTCGATGAAATCGACAAGACACTGGTAACGAATCCCAGGCCATTCCAATTCACTAAAATCGCCCTCGAACTCGACATCGCTGGTGACCCATCCGTCCTTCCGGCTTTGATACTCGATCTCGATCAGCTGGTACTCCGCAAGATATGCCGCCGCGGTCAGGCCCCTCGCGTAGGCGGTCGCACGCATGGCCTCAAGCTGCGAGGTCAACAACGAACTCAGCGCCACGCCAAAAATGGCAAGGGCGATAAGGACCTCCAAGAGGGTAAATCCAGCATCCTTTCGGGTCCTCCCTACAGCCATTAGAACGATCTCTTTTCGATGGTATTTCCGCGGTCGTCTTCACCATCAAGAAGATCACCGGCAAGGTGAAGGTCGACAAGTTCAGCGACGACCTCGACGCTCCCGGTGAGCGGCTGAATGATGATCGTATAGTGATTTTCCTGCTTTTCGTCGCTCAGCTGGATATGAGCCATCTGGGTGCGACCGGACGGAAAAAAGTAAATGTAGGCCTCGCCTGCACTGATCGGCTGGTAGTCGGCATCCGTGCGGACGCTGACGATTTTCACGCTCTCCGGAAAGATGATCGATTCGCCAAGATCCGAGAGGGAGTTCTCCTTATCGAAGGCGTCAAAAAGAGGCGGTTTTCGGCGCGGAACTTTCTTCGCCTGTGCCGAATAGGGATCGAGATCAACTCCGACACCATCACCATCGCCGCCTGTTCGAATTTTCGAAAGCAGCGACCGATTGTAGCTCTCTTCAGCCCGTTTGTCGGCCTCATCACGAGCTTCCTGTCTATCGAGATCCACCTCTACGACCTCCCCGTCGCGATTCGTTGCCGGAAGATACATTGCATCGCCGGCCGCCTGAAGCGCGAAACTTCGTTCCTCGAAGTTGATCTTGAGGCGATAATGATCGCCCGTAAACCTCGCCCGGTCATAGGCAAACCGTGCAGTCGCCGCCACCTGATTGGTCGTCCGAATAATCTCAGCTTGCCCCGCACTCCCCATGCTCGCCGACAGGGAATAGAGAATAAGCCCCAAGATCGCCAACACCATGAGGATCTCAATGAGCGTCATGCCACGTTGATTGCGCCGTGCACCGCCACGGTGCACCACCGCCATCGTCTTGCATTTCCAGTTCATCCTGTGCTCGCAGAGAGGCCCACCCGCAGACTATCCGTCCTTCTCTTCATCTTCTTCGGGCTCATCGTCCCAGCTGTTGATGTCGTCGTCATTTCCAAACTCGCCATCGGGACCCGCAGACGAGACGTCGATGTTGTCGTGTTCACCCGGGCAACCGATTTTAAACGCGTTTCCCCACGGGTCTTTCTTTACACGGGTCAAGATTCCCGACTTCTTCAAATCATCAGGGCTCTTCGGGCATTTCCCCTTCTTTTGTACCTGATACATCTCGATCATGCCGACCATCTTGAGCACGTCGTTCTTCGTTGCATCCTTCGACGCATCTTTGAAGGCGTTGCCCGCGACGACGGCAACGCCTCCCATGATCAGGCCGATGATGGCCAACACCACGAGAATTTCGATGAGCGTCATGCCGCGGCTCGATGCCTTCGATCCCAAATCGGGTCGGATATAGTGACGTTGAAGTGCTTCAGTATTCATCGTTTTGTTCCTTGCTTATTCTTAGCGGAGGGGATCGATTTTCACAGAAAAAATACGAGAGAGTCCGGGCTCACACACCCATCTGGTTCATCTGCATGATCGGGGTCATGATCGAGAACACAATGAAGGCCACGGAGCCCCCCATTCCGACGATCATCAGCGGCTCGAGAACCGCCGTCGCCCGGGTGATCGTGGCCTTGGTTTCTCGGTCATAGGCATTGGCGAGATCGACCAGCATCGACTCCAGCTGGCCCGACCGCTCGCCCACAGCGATCATGTGAGTCATGAGCGGAGGAAATTGGCCGCTGCGTTTCAATGACTCCGCAATCCCCGCACCTTCACGAATCTGGTTGCGGGCCTCCGTCACCACGCCCTCAAGAATCACGTTTCCTAGCAGCGAGCGAACAATGTCTAGCGACTCGAGCAATTGTACACCGCTGGCCAACATGGTCGCCAAGGTCCTGGAAAACCGGGCCACAGCAATTTTTCGAGCGAGGTCGCCGATGATCGGAAGTGACAAGACGATTCGGTCGCCCGTCTTTCGTCCTGAGGTACTCGCACGCCAGCGCTTGAACAGCCACACTGCGACGATCGCTGCGGCGATAATCAACCACCAATAGCCGCTAATAAAGCCAGAAGCCGCCATCAAACTTCGGGTGGTAAACGGAAGCTCCACATCGGATCCTTCGAAGACCTGGGCAATGTTTGGAACGACCTTGACCATCAACAAGGTCACAACACCAACGCCGACCAGCAACATAGCGAAGGGATAAAACATCGCCGTCGTGACCGTTCCCTTGAGCTCTTCTTGTTGATCCATGAACTCCGCCAGACGAATCAGCACCGTCTCCAACGAGCCTGATGCCTCGCCCGCTCGGATCATATTAAGGTAGAGGGTGCTGAACACGGTCGGATGCGAGGCCATCGCATCCGCCAGCGACGACCCCTCGTTGACCTTGCCGCCAATGTCGCTCAACACCGCCTTAAAAGCGGGGCTCTCCAGCTGATCGGAGAGCGCTGTTAATGCCTCGGGCAGAGTGACGCCCGCGCACAACAAGGTGCTCATCAACCGCGTCATGGCGGCGACGTGTTTGGGCCGAACACGATCAAAAATCTTCGAGAGGTCGAAAGAGGCCCCCCGTCCCGCGTTTGAGGCACCACGGCTCGCGGACTTTCCGGCGGACTCTCCGACCGCAGTTAAATAAATTCCGCGCCGTTTTAGTGACAACTTGAGGGTGCCAACCGTGTCCGCGGTCTCGATCCCTTTAACGGTCTTTCCCGCAGAGTTCAGCCCGGTGTAGGAAAACGATGGCATCGATTAGTTCTTTTCTGCCGTGACTCGCATAATCTCGTCGATGGTCGACAGACCGGAGAGCAGCTTATGGGCGCCATCATCGCGCAAAGTCCGAAGACCAAGTTCGAGGGCCGTCGCTTTGATGTCCATCGCACTCGCGTTGCGAATCGCCAGCCGACGAATCTCTTCGGTGATCGCCAACAACTCGTAGACTCCGGTTCTCCCGCTGTAGCCTGTGCCGTTGCACTTTTCGCAACCCACGGCGCGCCAGAGTTTCCCCTTGGGTGGCAATTGATGGCGGCCAAAAGGCTTCGGGGCGACGGCTTGTCCTTGTGCATCGAGAACCGGCCTCTCCAAACATTGGCGTCCGGCGCTAAATTCCTCGGGGAGGATACCGAGATCACGAAGCTCTTTATCGTCGGGAACGTAGGCCTCTGCACACAGCGTGCACACCCGACGAACAAGCCGCTGCGCCTGAATCGCAACCAACGATGACGCCACCAAAAACGGCTGCACCCCCATGTCAACGAGCCGAGTGATGCTCGTGCATGCATCATTTGTATGCATCGTTGACATCACGAGGTGACCAGTCAGCGACGCCTGAATCGCAATCTCGGCAGTCTCTTGATCTCGAATTTCGCCCACCATGATCACATCTGGATCATGACGAAGAAACGAGCGAAGCCCGGTCGCAAAGGTCAGATCGATCTTGCTCTGAACCTGTATCTGGCTGATCCCCTCCAGCTGATACTCGATCGGGTCCTCGACCGTAAGAATATTGAGATCGGGAGTGTTGATTTCAGACAGCGCCGAGTACAGGGTCGTCGTCTTCCCAGATCCAGTCGGTCCGGTGACCAAGAAAATTCCGTGGGGTCGATTGATAACATCACGCAGGACACGAAGATGGTCAGTGGCGATGCCAATGCTATCGAGCTCAAGCAAAACCGCAGATTTGTCCAACAATCGAATGGTGATGCGCTCGCCATGCGCGGTGGGGGCTGTCGCCACACGCATGTCGACATCCTTGCCCGCAATCTTTCGCCGAATACGGCCATCTTGAGGAAGCCGTTTCTCCGCGATATTCAACCCGGCCATGATCTTGATACGAGCGATGATGCTCGAGAGATGACCGCGAGGAGCCCGACGAACTTCTTTAAGCACACCGTCAACGCGGTTACGAACAATCACCTCTTTGTCCCCAGGCTCGATATGAATATCCGAGGCCTTCGCCTTCGCTGCGTTAAAAATCAGCGAGTTGACAAAGCGAATGATAGGCGCGTCCTCTGCGGATGCGTGAAGAATGTCTTCGTCCTCTTCGTCGTACTCATCTTCCTTTTTCTCGAGATCGACGTTCTTGGTCCGCTTGGAGTAAATTTTGTTGATCAACTCCAAAATCTTTGACGCGGGCATCAGGACGATGACCGGGTCTGCGTCATAGACCTGCGCAAGGTCATCGAGGTCGAGCAGCTTGAGCGGATTTCCTGCGAGAACCAGAAGCTCCCCCGCATCGACATCGTGGTACCAGGGCATCACAAGATTGTTGCGTGCGTAGGCAATCGGGAGCCGCTCAACCAAGTCATCCTGGACATCTTCTTCCAGAACCTCTTCACAGGCGGGCAGACCAAATTGGCTTGCCAGAGCCTGGGTCAGCTGCCAACCAGTGCAATACTCAAGTCGAACAAGCGTCGCGCCCACCCGTTCCTCGTCGGGGCGTTGGTCCGCGAGGGCCTCGGTGAGCTGCTCCGCCGAGATCACGCCCGATTCAATCAACACCTCTCCCAACATCCGGCGATTTGCGACGGGCGCCTCGGGCACATTTGGGCGTTTACGGTCCTTTCTGGGTGCGGGCACACTCGTGCCTTGCACCGCCTTTTCGGCGGGTACCTCCGCCGGCACCTCAACGATGGCACCGCCATCTCCACCGGATCGGACCGAGCCCACTAGCCGCCCGCTTTCTTGTTGAATCTCGATTTCTTGGGCTTTGACTTGGTGGCCTTGGTGACCTTGGAGGGATCCTCGCTCGCCGTCGCACGAAAGCTCAGTCCGATTTCACCTGTGATGCGTTCCTGACTCAACTCGGCCTCAGCCGAACGCAACCGCAACTCCTGCCCTTCGAGCCTACGTGCCTCGCGGTCAACCACCGACAAGAGCCCGCTTTTGCTCTTGTAGTTGACGTGGGTCGCTAGATCTCGCTTCTTGAACGCGGACTCACGCTGCAAAAACTCCATGCGCTCACGAGTTCGCCGGGCGTGGATTCTACGAACTTCGTCAGGAGTCTCAACGATATGCGGGACCATGACCACCAGTAGGTTCATCTTCTGCTTGGTTTTCATCCGCCGCTTGAACAACCACCCAAGCAGGGGAATCGAGCCCAATCCAGGCACTTGTTGGGTGTTGATGGTCTCTATCTCTCGAATAAGACCACCTAGCACGACCGGTTGATCATCACGTGCGAGTATATTGTTAAGCTTGAACCGTCGCTTCGTGGTCGTCACACCTAGCACGGGGTCCTGAGATACGATCCCACGGTCTTCGATTTCGACGTCGAGAGTGACCGTGTCTGCGTCGTTCACATGGGGAGTGATCTTGATGTTGAGAGTGACGTCCTCTCGGTTGATCGACTGAAGCGGAGTCAACGAGGCCCCCGCGCCCCCGCCTCCAAAGCTCAGGGCGCCCTGGGTGGGCACGCGCCGACCCACTTCAAGCTGGGCCTCTTGATTGTCTGCCGTGTAAATATGCGGTTCCGCAACTACGTTGACATCGTCAAGGGTCTGTATGGCCTGAATAATTACGCCAAAGGCCGGAATATCCTTGCCTATCCCCAACAGCTGACCCGATCCAGGCAACAACGGACCAAAGGCGCCCGCCGCCAAACCCGACAAGGCTTCGGGCGCGAGCACCAAAGAACTCACATCGGGCGATGGAGTCGACGCCACCATGCCCATGCCCTGCCCTGCCCCTGTATTGAAGCCAAAGGCACTGTGAGCGCTCGCTCCCACCGTATTCCCGCGGTTCACGGTCGCCTCGAGCAAGTAAAGCTCCAGGTAGACCTGAGTACGCTCGGCATCGAGTTGATCGATGACACTTTCGAGAGCGTTGTAGTCGGCTGCAGATGCAAGAATCACCAGAGAACGAGTGCTCTCATCGGCCGAAATTTTAACATCGCCGGAGAAGAGCTCTGCTGAGACACCGCCTTGAGTCGCCGATTTATTGCCCTTTTTGTCCTTCTTGCCGCCAGCCTTGGCTCCGGAAGCGAGGTTTTGCAACACGGTAGCGACTTCCTTTGGGTCTGCGTTGCGCAACTTTCGAACATGAATCTTCCCGCTGCCGCCGGGAAGCCGCACGTCGAGCTGACGAACCAATCGCTGAATGGTCGAATAGTCCGCATCGCTAGCGACGATGATCAGCGAGCCCGTTCGTTCGTCGACAATGACTCGCGAAAATTTGAGTTCGGTCGGTGACGCCGCGGACTTTTTTCCCTTTTTTCCCTTTTTCCGAGCCGCGGGCTTTTTGCTTGTGCCTTCACCAAAAATGTCGCGAATAATCGTCGCCACTTCCTCGGCATCCGCATACTGAAGCTGATAGAAGAAGATTTTCTCCCCTTGAGTCTTCCCGTACTTGTCGAGCTCTGCGACGATCCGCAACAAACGACGGACGACCGAACCGCGATCGGTAATGATCATGAGATCACCGACCGTCTCTATTTTTCCCTGCTTGCTCTTTAACTTGCTGGAAACATCGGCAACCTCGCCGGCGTTCGCGTTTTTGACGCGAACAAGCTGGGTCACAAATCGGTCGTTGTTCGGCACCATCCGCCCGTCCGGGTAGAGCGGAAGATTGACCGCATCAGGGGTCTCGACGATTTTAAAATAGCTTCCCGAAGGCTCAACCGTGAGCCCCATGCTCTCGATCGCTGCGTAGAATGCCGCATAAGCTTCACGCAACGTAATTTTTTCAGGAGAGAGAATCGTGACCTTTCCGCTTCGAATTTTCGCGTTCCAGATGAACTTTTGGCAACTGATCGTCATCATCCACTGAACGAGCTGCTCAAGCTCAGCCTCACGTGGAATCGTGATCGTGAACTTCTTGTTTTTCGGCCATTTCTTGCAGTTGTTGCCACTCCCAAACCCTGCCTCGTCGCCGGTCAGTTCTCCGCCCAACGTGCCTGGGTTGTAGGTCGGGGATTCCACCGCCGTGCCGGTTGGATTTGCGGGGCGTGCCAGCGCAGTCGATTTTGTCACCAACTTAGGTGGAGCCGCTTGGACCGGCATCGACGTGAGCGCCATGCTCAACACAGATACGAGACCCACGAAACCACCACGGGGGCGATGCATTGTCCGTCGTTTTTTCATTGGATGTCTATCTCCTTGTTGACCGACTGGCCCTTACGTTCCAGGGTCACCGAGAGGTGCGTCGCGCGTCGCAACTTGCTGTAGAGCGCCATTGCGCCGTCGAGAGATGTGAGTTCATTGCCATTGACCGAGGTCACGAGGTCTCCATTCTTGAGGCCGAGAAGTTTTGGCAAACTTCCGGGCCGAATTCCATAAAACTTGAATCCACGAGTCTCCCCGTCGCGGACAGCGGGCACCACTCGAGCCTGTTTGGCCAGCGATGCAGGGTTGGCAAGCAACTTCTCAACAAAAGAGCGCTCAACCGTACAATTGTGCTCTGAACCGCAGCTGATCGCTTCTTCAGAACCCTCAATGTAATTTTTCCCCTTTTTCTTTTTTTTCTTTTTCTTTTTCTCGGTAGCGACCTTCGCGGTCTTCTTTGGCTTCGGGATGTCCCCGCCAACCTCGAGAAACTCGAGCTGGCCACCGTTGCGCAACACCACCCGCCCTCGCTCCACCCGCTCAAGCATGACGTCGGGCCGCACGATCTCTTGTGGCGAGAAGGGGCCGAGCGCAAAGGTCTCGGTGTCGAGAATCGTGGCCATCGAATACATCGGGTTATCCGACTCCATCGTCGCCAGCAGCACAAGCGGCAACGCGCTCTTCACCTCGCCAGGACGCACGATACCGTCTTCGACAACAACCTCGACAAGCGGGGCGCAGGTCGGACAAAAGATGCTGTCTTCTCGAATGCCTCCAGCCCGTCGCGTCTTGGCAGCGCGGCTGCTGCCTCCGTGAGTCGAGACCAAGCCAAATCCGGTCCGCGCCGGCTTGTTTTCGGCCTTCGTCTCGTCCGTTCCATCTTCATCATCGTCGAGATCCACATCCCCCGCCGCGGAGTCATTCTCAACCAAGACGTATTTGGCGCCGACCCAGGTCACGCTAGCGCTGGAACCAAATCCGACGATCGCCGCCAGTCCGGCCAGCTTAACTAGCCAAAAATACTTCTTGAACAGGATTTCCATGGGTTTCTTGGAGCATTGTCACCGCGACACGCGGTCAGTGATAGATCCCGCCGTCCTTGTCCGGGGCATCAATGCCATCGTTCGGCTCGCCCGATCCAGAGCTCGTATGGCCTTCGTCGCGAATCTGGCCCGACTCCAACTTTCGATAAATTGTACGGGTGGCGATTCCTAGCAAATCTGCAGCCAGACGCTTGTCGCCCCGTGTAAATTTAAGCGTCTCCATGATCATCCTACGCTCGATCTCCTCCAGAGGCGTACCGACCGAGAAGGTCAGCTGTCGACCGTGGCTCGCCTGCGGATCCCGCAACTCCGCGGGAAGGTCATCGACTTCGATGCGAGGACCACGAGAAAGCACAACCGCGCGCTCCACCGCATTTTCAAGCTCTCGCACGTTCCCGGGCCAGCTGTAGCTCGACATCAACGCGAGGGCCTCATCGCTACAGCCCCGCGTCGCCTTCCCATGGCGCGATGCGTAAAGCCGCTGAAAATGATCCACCAAGAGCGGAACGTCCTCGAGTCGGTCGCGCAAGGGGGGGATACGGATCGGCACCACGTTGATCCTGTAAAAGAGATCCTCGCGAAATCGCCCCTGTTTGACCTCTTCGGTCAGGTCGCGGTTTGTCGCGCAAACCAGGCGAAAATCGACCTTTTTGGTCACACCACCCACGGGCTCGATCTCGCCCTCCTGCAGAGCGCGCAACAACTTAACTTGGACCTGGCGGGCGATCTCGCCAATCTCGTCTAGAAACAAAGTTCCGCCGTTCGCATCCATGAAGCGTCCCGCACGTGAGCGAACCGCCCCGGTAAACGAGCCACGCTCGTGCCCAAACAGCTCCGACTCCAAAATACTCTCCGGGAGGGCCGCGCAGTTGGTCGCAACAAACGCCTTATCGACGCGTGGGCTGTACTCGTGAATGTAACGCGCGAGCAGCTCCTTGCCGGTGCCACTCTCCCCCAGCAGCAGCACGGTTGCAGTGGAATTTGCCGCCTGCTCGGCCATCTCAAGCGTTGCGCGCATCACCTGGCTGTTTCCGATGATCGCCCGAGTTGTTACAGCAGCGAGCCTCGATTTCAGCTCACGGTTCTCTGCGACCAAGGCCTGCTTGTCGAGCGCCTTGCGCACCGCAGCGACGATCGTCGCTCGCTTCAGCGGCTTCGAGACAAAATCGTAGGCCCCAAGCTTCATGGCGTCCACCGCGTTCTCGACGGTCCCGTAGGCGGTCATCATGATCACCTCAACCTCAGGCGTGATGCTCTTAACGGCCTTCAAGAGGTCTTCACCCGTCATTCCAGGCATGCGCAAATCACTCATCATCAGCCGGATCGGCTGGCGCCGCAGAACTTCTAACGCCTCGCGTCCGCTGCTCGCCGTAACCACAACGTAACCCTCCTTCGTCAGCACCTTTTTCAGGGCTTCGAGGATGTTCACCTCATCATCGACAACAAGGATCGCTGCGTTTGGATTAGGCTTTGACATGCGCACACTCGGTTAAGCAAGTGTGGAACCGACTGATTCACGTAGTAATTTCAACAGCTTACTTTCGCTTGGGACAGATTGCCAGCGCTCATCTGTCACTATGTCCCTAGTGTTGTGACAAATTGACAAAACATGACGATGGGTACTCGCCCGCGGTTCAGCAACATGTAGGCCCGGTATCGAAGCACGATCGACCACGTTTGGGTGTGGTCGTGCCGAAAGTAATTCACGCAGCGCCAGCGGCCCCTACGGCATGTCCCCCCCTGAGTTAAGACGAAAATAACTAGAGAGAAAATAACTATAAATGGCTTGAGCAAAACGGCACAGAAATGAACAATCATGTACGATTGCGCCCCATTCTTACGCTCGCTAACGCGCCCCCCCCCGGGACGCCATCGAAGCGGAGGTTCCCGTGACTCACCTGTCTCCCGAAATCAAGCCAGCCAATGAAAACCCCGAGACCTCGAACGGAGCACCATCGCTAGCAGAGAGCTCCGACCCTAACCGTCGGCACGACAACAACGATGAGTACGATCTCGTAGGTGCAGTTCTTGGCGATCGCTACCGAATTCTCAAGAAACTCGGCTCTGGTGGCATGGGAACCGTCTATCTCGCCGCCCACATCGCTATCGGTAAGAAGCTGGCGGTGAAAGTTCTTAACCGTCAACATGCTCGAAAGACCGATCTCGTCCGCCGATTCCTGCAAGAGGCGCAAGCTTCCTCGATGATCACCCAAGAGAATGTCGTCGAGATTACCGACTTCGCAGAGACGCCGGACGGCTCTGTCTTCATCGCCATGGAGTACCTTCACGGCGAGGATCTCTCCGAAACTATCGACCGCGAGCAAGGGCTCGAGTGGTCACGTGCCCAAACCATCATGCTCCAAATATGTGCAGCCTTGCAGGCCGCGCACGAGGTGGGCGTGATTCATCGCGACATGAAGCCCGAAAACTGCTTTCGCATCCAAAGGGGAGAAAACAGTGACTTCGTCAAGGTCCTCGATTTTGGCATAGCGAAAGTCATTGGCGATTCGAATGACAAGAATCTCACCCAAATCGGCATGATCTTCGGAACGCCCGAGTACATGTCACCCGAGCAGGCCAGGGGCGAGGCTGTCGACCTGCGCACCGACATCTACGCAGCGGGTGTGATTCTCTTCGAGCTGCTCACCGGCCAAGTCCCCTTTCGCTCGGAAACTCCTGTTGGCACGCTAACGAAACATATACTCGACGTTCCAGACACTCCGTCGCTTCGTGCACCGAACGCGGCGATCCCTCCTGAGGCTGAAGCCGTCGTCCTCAAGGCGCTGCAAAAAGACCCAAATCTTCGTTTTCAGACGATGGCCGAAATGTCTGCCGCTATTCGCGCCGCAGGGACGGGCGCACCTCCCGGAGTGGAATTTACAGAGTCTTCGGCGATCACCCGCAGCCACCGAGCCATCGTCCTCACGGCCGATTCATCTCGATCGGTACCTGGGCCTGCGTCTTCCGCACCGGTCGAGATTCCGGCACCGATCGAGGCGACAATGCAGACCCAACCTCCACCGGCCATCGACCAACCGGAACAGGTCAAGCCGGCCGTGCCGCTCGAAACGTTGGAACCCCTAGAGACCCTGGCCAAGGCACCGCAGACAAACGAGTTGGCGGAGAACGACTCGATCGACCACTTCGGTCTCAGCGGGCAAAAACGCCGACGACGGGTCGCTATCGCCCTGGGTGCTCTCGTCGCCATAGGCCTGTCGTACCTCACTCTTTCGACCGATCGAAGTACCCCTAAGTCGACATCCTCGGGAACCCCGCTCGCTATCACTACCTACGGGCCACGACCCGTGGCCGGCACCTCCGAATCATCGTCAACGACGGGTACAGAAGCAGAACAAAGTCTCGTCTCCATACACTTCGTCACCAACGTCCCCGCCACGATCATCGACGGCTCAGACGGTGCAATCCGTGGCAAGACAAACAGCCCTGAGGGCTTCGAACTCGAGACGTCCGACGACCCACATCGTCTGATCTTAAGGGCCGACGGATACACTGATCTGGCCGTCGAAGTCGTCCCGAATCAGGAAGGGCGCTACAACAAGACGCTCAAAAAGAAGCGTTACAAGCGGAGCCGGAGCCGGAGCCGGAGCCGGAAAAAACGCGCAAGAGAAATGAGCGGAAGTGAGCCCGCGCCATCCGTCATGGACGAGGGTTTCCCAGCCGTGGCACCGGCGGTTGCACCCACAGCAATGCAAGTCGAGCCCTCGGCCTCCCCGGCCGTCGGAGAACCAGCACCCGTCCAACAAAGTAAGGCTCGACCCCTCATCGATTTTCCCGCGCACACTGGGGACATCAAGAATCCCTTCGACTGACCATTCCCCCGTGTGTACCTACGGTCGATCCTCGGGTGCTGAGGGATCGACCGTAAATTGCCAATGCACACGACCCCGTTTTTCCCGACATCGCTTCGGCCCGCAAATGACGTAGGTCACATCCGCATCGATGCGATAGTCTCCTGGGAGCGACGGTGTCAGGAAACGCGTCCGAATCCGTGGTTCTCGGGCGCGAGGATCGACAACATCTGCCCACCCAAGACGATTTTCGGTAAGTGGCAGTGAACTTGAACTCAAACGCACGCTGACCGGCATGTCCCGCTCCGGGCGCTCTAGAAATAGCAGGGACAGCTCAGATTGGCCCTCGGCAATTGTCTCAATAGGCTGAGCCACCACATGCGCGCTCAACCACGGACCAAGATTCCGAGGAGCCGCCGCCGACGCCTGGGTACAACCGAGCATGCACACCACGGAGACGAGTCCGAGCCTTTCCCGCATACGCCATCGCCCCCCCATAC
The DNA here is from genome assembly GCA_964437075.1 of uncultured Nannocystaceae bacterium. Taxonomy (GTDB): domain Bacteria; phylum Myxococcota_A; class Polyangia; order Nannocystales; family Nannocystaceae; genus CAYTFJ01. The sequence goes on along the minus strand of CAYTFJ010000009.1, from coordinate 60,455 downwards.
AAAACATAGTCCCCAGGCTATCAGGAATTCGCGCTAGACTCACGGCCACTATGCGCCGATCCGGACCCTCCCGTATCTCCTTCAGTGCACTCGCTCTCTTCGTTGGCTGGGTCACCGCCTGCGACAAAGACTCCTCGAAGACCGCCGACAAGGGCTCGGGGCCATCAGGACAGGCAAAGACCGTTGAAAAACCATCTGCCGCCACCAAGCCGGCCCCCCCCGAACTGCGCCCAGAAGCAAAACCGCTTGACCTGTCGGGGCCCAAACCCCCAGAGGTCAGCTCGATCATGTTCGTGGTCGATGGAGCCCTCATTCCGATCGGCTGCTACGATCAGACAAAAGACAAGCTGCTTGGTGGCCCCGCTTGCGGCCAGCTGTTGGGCAGTGATGAGGTGGTCTATCTTAGCTCCGAGTACGGAAAGGAACTCGATACTATTGGCGCTACCAAGAATGCCCTGTGTGAGCTCGCAAACAAGCCCACATCATTCTCCACACCGATCCTTGACGGTGGCAAGGCGTACGACTGGGCGCTGTGGCCAAAATCTTCCGCGTCGGGCGTCGTGCCGGTTCCTGTCGACACCACCAGCGACACTGGCTCTGCGCTTTCCGACGAAGAAATAAAGGCAACCACCGAATTCATGACGAGCCTCAAGCCCTCGGCAGCACGAGGCAATTTTCGGGGCCGACAACGCGCACAGGTCGACGTGAACGGTGATGGGTCCCAGGACCTTTTCATCTCGGCGCTGCTCGCAGATCCCAAAGACGACGAGCGCAATCTCTACAGCGGGCTGTTCATGGCCCCAGGCGGCGACCTGAACAAACTCTTGCTGATCGACAGTTCGAAACGGGGGAGCGATGTCATCACGCTACGCGGGCTCGTTGACCTGAATGGCGATGGTGAGTCGGAACTATGGCTCGGACTCAGCTTTGAAGGCGGAGCCGCCGACCGCATCGTCACTCTTCACGCGTCCAAGGTCGGCGACCTCGCCAAGTGGACCTGTGGCGCTTAGAGCCACCTTCGTCTCGGCCGCTGGCGGTGAGGGCCTTGGAGGCAAAGATCCCACTAAGGACTGGTGGGCCTTGCCACTCAGGTAGAGTTCCTCCGCGGCCAAGCGCTCCTTCGGATGTTTGATCACCCCGACGATGGCGCCTCCGCACCTCGGGCACTGACTCGCAGACTTCGGGAGCGTTGCGACACAATTAGGATCCGAGCAGCGGCTGTCTCGAAGAAAGAAGCCCACGAGCAGCCCAAGCACGGCGAGTCCAAGCGCGCCCATGGTGAATACCGCCGGATCCACGCCATCCGTCAGGTACGACCGAGTTGCAAAGCCTCCAAGAATAAAAGCTGCCATTCCGAAGACCTTCCCCATCCGCAAGGCCATGCTTCGTTCGACTCGGAAGACCGGCTTACCCAAATTCGTATCCTGAATCCCGCGGTCCAGGTCTCGGCGCTCTTCTTCCTCGGTCTCGTCTGAACTCGATCCCTCTGGGGCGAGCGGGGCGAGCGGGGCGAGCAACGCCTTTGCATCGGGAGGCTCTGGCCACTCGTCCTCGGGAGGAAGGCCGAGCCGTCGATCAAGCTCCGGCCTCCGCGCGAGCAAAACACACGATTCGAGAAAAAATGCAGCCTGATTGGCCTGCAGGCGACCGGCGAGAGCTTTTCTTGCCTTGCGGTCGAGACCGCGCACAACCGCCTGCACCGCCAACAGAAAACACATGGCCTGGGGCGAGAGCGTCCCCAGCCGGTGAATCTTGCGCTGCGACTGTGCCCCTCCTGAGGCCGCCGAGCTGTGACGCAGGGCCGCATCCGCAGTGAGCAATCCAAATCCTAAAAAAACGGTGGTCACATCGATACGCCGCTGCTCTGCTCGATCGCGACGGTCAAGATCGTAGACCCTTCGATAGGCATGGGCCACCGCGCGCGCTGCCGCGGCGACAAAAGCTTGGCTGTCGCGCAACACAACCGCTTCCAGCGCAAATCGACAGGTCTCCCGCGACTCCGTCGTCTCGATTCGAACAAACCACAACTCGGTCTCGGGACCCGTTCCTACCGGCCTCGGCGGAGTGGATCCCCGCAGATGAGTCTTCTCTTCCAAGATCTCAACTTCAACGGCAAAGCGGTCAAGTCCGGCATAACGCATCAGTCGACGCAAGACCCGACGAACGCTAGGAAGCCCCCCCGCCCATGGGTCTGGGAAATAGTCGGGGGTTGGCTCAAGCAGCAAAGAATCGACCAACGCGCCTACCCCTCGGCTGCGAACCAAGGTCCCCAGGAGGCCGAGTAGCTCAGTCTGCTCGTCCGCTTCGGGCACAAAATCTGGATTTTCAACGGGGTCGAGAGCTCCCGGACCCCCTTGGGACTGCCTGCTTAAATCGTTCACGGTGACGGCATGCTCTTAGCACGAGAGGTCCTTGGGCCTGACCGAGAGTGGGTACGAGCGGGCATGAGAGTCGTTTGCCATCGCGCGGGACTCGCTCTTGATCAAATTCTTGAGGGCCAGAGCGCGAGTGCTATGCTCATGCCGTGGAGCACGCCGACCTTGAGCGGATCGTCTTCGATACTTCAACGCTCGCCGATCGAGTCGCGCAGATGGGCAGACAAATTGCGACTGACTATCACGGCAGGACTCCGCTCTTGATCGGCGTCCTAAAGGGTTCTGTTGTGTTCATGACGGACCTCGTTCGCCAGATCGATCTACGTCTCGAGATCGACTTCATGGCCGTCTCGTCCTACGGCGACAGCACTCGATCGTCGGGCGAAGTCCGGATCCACAAAGATCTCGATCGCAGCATCGAAGATCGCCACGTGATATTGATCGAAGACATCGTCGACACGGGGCTTACTTTGCACTTTTTGACGAAAATTCTCCGGGCGCGGAAACCCGCATCTTTGGCCCTTTGTTCCCTGCTCGACAAGCCAGAGGCCCGTGTGCAGACCGTGGACCTTCGCTATGTCGGTTTCACCTGTCCCAACGATTTTGTTGTGGGCTACGGACTCGACTATCGAGGCGAGTACAGAAATCTTCCCTATATTGGCATGTTGTCACGGCACGTGTATGGCGGCTGAGGTCCCCAGCACGCCCCGTGTTCGTCGCTGGCTGTTTTGTTTCGCTGCCGTGACGGCATCGGTCGCCTTCCCCTCCGGCGCTGCCGGCCACGACCTCCCTCTGGCCTCGGACACTCCGAACAGCAACTCCGTGCGGGCTCAGGCGCTTTGGTACGACGGAACATCGATGATGTTGGCCGGCGTGCACCGCCAGGTCCTATTCTTCGCACGAGGAGAACCGGTACGGGCCGAGGACTCCAAGCTCGCCGAGGTGCGAGACATCGCGGGAAGTCGTGCGATCCCGGGGGGAATGGCAGTGCTCGTTGATGCAACACGTGCCTCCCGATACGTCGACGGGAGCTGGGAACATGTAGAGGTCCCCTTGCTCGACGGAGACGAGCTCATCGCGGTGGCCGTGGATGCCACCGGACGCACCTACTGCGTGGGCTCCGAACGGGCGATTTACGTGTGGCACCGGGACACTTGGCGCACACACGAATACCCGAACAAAACCCAAGCACTTGCCGCCGCGACGACCCCCGGCGGGCAGCTCTTCGTCGTAGGCCGAAGGGGATCGATCCTCCGCTATACCGAGGGCGAAGGTGATTTTGAGCCCGTGATTCTCCCGGGAATGAGTGCCGATGCCCTCGCCTCACCCTGGCATGCGGCGTGGTACGGCTCCGCTTCAAAGACGCTATGGGTCCGGGCTGGTGCCGACCACTTGCTGGAGATCGATATTGTAAGAGGTACGGTCATCGAGCATCATATTCCTGAGATCGATGGTCTGGCAGCGAGCGAGACCTCGAGTTTTGGGATCCTCGACGGCTACCATCACGATGACCACGACAAGGTCGTCATGGTCATGGGACGATCGGTCTACCTGTTTGAAGGTGAGCGTTTTGTCCATCTCGGAAACGTGTCGAACACCGCGCTGGACCTCGCAGTCATCGGCTACGAATCCTCAGCATACGTGGCAACCGAAGCGGGGATCGAGCCAATCTCGATCCGCCCCGGGGAGCGAATCAATCGTCCGCGCCCCCTGCAGGCAGACGAGCGCGATCTGCTCGAAGACAGCGAACGTTGGCAGGGAAAGGTAGCCAAGCTGCGAAAAAACCGACCGCTGTTTTGGCTTCCCACAGTCCGCATCGCCCCGGGCATCTCGCTGCCCCTGGACGCAGAACCTGCGCTCGATGGATACATGGAGACCGGTGCCGGAGCTATTGTCGCGCCGATCAAAGAACGAACAAAGGGACCTACACTCTGGATTTGGCCTGAGGCGAGCTATCGCTTCGAGGGGCACCAAGAACGCGGCGGCCATGCCTTTGATTTCGGTGTCGGTGTCGGCTGGGGCACACATATGCTCACTGGATATTACCGACCGGCGCTGGTGCTTAAGCAGCGGCAACGAGGAGGCCCGAAGGCGGGCTTGCAACACACGATGTCGGCGCAATTGCTGTGGGGACTCGTTGGCATCGATGCGACCTACGAGGCCATCGCTACCCAAACCGCGCTTCGTTTTGGCGTCAGCTTCAATATTGTCCCGTGGCTGTGGCTAGCGATTCTCTAGTCGACCCGATCTTGGTTAATCACGAATGGATAAACAGGGCCCACACCACCAAGACGAAGATCCCAACAAAAGGGACGAGAACGCTCTTTCGCCGCTCTACACCCGCAATCCAGCGGCCATTTCTGTCTTCGCGCGTTTGGGATCTCGCAGCGTTCAGCATACCCTGTGGGTATGAGCAGTCAGGCTGACGCACGCACCTTCGTCCCACTCAACATCGCGATCCTTACGGTATCCGACACTCGCACACCGGAGAACGACGACTCGGGCGATTTTCTGGCCAAAAAACTCGAAATCCTTGGCCACAATCGGGTCGATCGACTCATTGTCCGCGACGACCTCGACATTCTTCGTGCTCAGTTTTCAGCCTGGATCGACAACCCCGCCATCGAGGTAATCCTCAGCACAGGCGGCACGGGTCTGACCCGCAGAGACGTGACCCCCGAAGCCCTCGCACCTCTCACCTCGAAAGAAATACCCGGTTTTGGCGAACTATTTCGCATGCTCTCCTACGATGAGATCGGAACATCGACGATCCAGAGCCGCGTTCTCGGGGCCCTGTGCGACACGACGCTAGTCTTCGCCCTCCCCGGCTCTCCCGGTGCTTGCCGAACCGCGATGGACCGAATTCTGGACAAACAGCTCGATTGCCGGCACACCCCCTGCAACTTCGCAGAGCTTTTGCCTCGGATTAAAGCGTGAGTTCAGAGCCTCTGGCGACCTTGGATCCGCTTTGAAGATCATAGCGATCCCCTGCAAAGGCCAGGCGAAAACCAGCGGCCTCAACCTCTCGACGTCTGCGCTCAATATTGTCGTCGTGATGCATCAACACCATCTTGCGACGTATGTTTTCGGGAAGCTGCGCAAGCAAGTGAAATGCGCCGTGCACCTGCCCAGGATAGTCCGTGAAGGTGCAGTCGTGGAAAAATACGGTCGTACGCGACTCAAGCCGGACCAGCAGTTCGACATCGACAACGCTGTCTCCACTCCACCAGGCGATTTTTCCGAGACCGGCGCCTGGAACCTCAAATTCGATCGAGCATGACGGCTTATGAGGTACGTGTTCGCATTCTCGAGCGATCAGCGCCAACCCATCCGTCTCAAATCGCTCCGAATGCCGCCAGGAGTTCTCGCCCGGAGGCTCGAAGGTCTTCGCCTTAAGCACCTCAAAGTAGTGTTCGAGCGTCCCGTTGTCTGTGTTGCGATCGCCGAGCCTCAGGTAACGCAGTGACGGATACAAATGTGCCCACACTTCGGCCTCAACGGCGCTGTGTGCGATAAACTTCGGTCGCGGTCCTCCACGCATGACTGAATCGACGGCGCCGTGGCCCTCGTAGTACCGGTTAAAGGCAAAATCCTCGAGACCATAGCTGTGATCGCCATGGTGGTGCGTGATGATCTGCCCGTCGATCTGGTGCCAACCGAGCCCGGCGGCGAAGAGCTGGTCGGGCGCCTGTCGCCCACAGTCGAGCAACCATCTTCGCTTGCTCGGCAGGGTGACCAAAGAGCAGGTCGTGCCGTACTTTCGCGAGAAGGCCGACCCGGCCCCGAGAAAATCGAGATGCATGTGCGAGGGCGTCGAAGCCACGGCCGCGGAGTGTACAACGTCACAGAAAATTCCGAAGTCTCCGGCTCGATTTCACGAATCCGAAGCGGACAAATTTGCTCCGAGCCGCGGTCGCTCGCTGACGATCAAGACAACCCAAAATGGCGCATAACGCGTGATTTCATGTTTATGCCTTATCCGTACGACCGGCCCGTCTTCGACGGAGAAGCACGACAAGGGAAAACAAGTTGAGACCCATAAGGCCACAGACAACGGCAAACAGGGTCCCAGCCAGACGGTGTTTTTCTGGCTTGTCGCCCACCATGACGACATATCCGCCCGGATCGACCGAAAGCGTCCGCTCCACACGGATCGCAGAGATCTCATCGATCGAGAAGCTCAGCCTCCCATCCTCCTCCAGCTTTTTCTCAACAAGGCGTCCGTCGATAGCCTCGTACCCGTGGCCGCTGGTGTTCTTCCCATAGACCAAAGTCACTCGGCCATTTGCGACACTGAGATCACGCGGCTCGACCCGATAGCTGGTCGTTCGAGCCAAGATCATCGCACCGACCTTCGGGTCCGCGTTTTGACTTGGCACGTCATGACCCTCCAGCAGAGCGGCCGTATGGGCGTCATGCTGCCCCGCCGGCATTCGCACGCGAAAACTCCAATAGGGGGCGTCGTCCCGGCCCGTGGCAACATAGGGGAGCCCTAACGCGGCGACAGCCGCCTCGGCCTCGGAGCGACGCCGCCATGTCGCGCGTCCAAGCTGAATCACGGCGTCATCCGAACGTGTAACGACCCGTAATGTATCGGCGGAATCGATCGTTATCGTCCTTTTCTCCTCGATGACGGCAACGGCACTGGCGTCCGACGACCCAAGGGCTTGAAGCAAAGAAGGCACCTCGACATCGATCACGGCACCGATCGATTCTGCATCAAAGAACTCCCGCAGAGGCTCGCCGATCGCGGTCTGATCGAGATGAATCATTCGCCCCGAAAAACGAGTCTCAAAGGTCGCGGGAGCCGAGGGACTCGCCCTGGGTATGGCCGCAAACAAAGATCCTTCGGCCTCGCCGACCCGAAGAAATCCCATATAGGCGTCGCCTACGGGGACCCGCGCGGCATGTTGTACATCGGGGGTTCCAGTGAAGACGACGTGCTGATTGTTGTAGTCCTCAACAAACTGCCCCTCGTTGTAGATCTCTGTGACAACACCGATATCGCGAGGCGTGGGACTCTCGAGCCAGTAACAAAAGTCCGACCACAATGCGCTGAGCAAATAGCCACCCACCGCCACCACCACCAGTGACAACAAGGGCGACCGACGACGACCACGCCGGCTGCGAACCGGCTCAAGCTCAACGTCGTCGGGGCTCATCGGTGCCCTTCCGGCGGTCAATACGGAGTTCAACTCCGTCTCCAATCTGGAGAGATCCAGATTCTCCTCTTCTTGGATGTCCGGAATGTCACTGGGATCCTGCTGGGTCGGCTCGCTCACGTCTACCTCGCTATACCACGCCCCAAGGGGCGGTCTCGTAGGATGGGGCCCATCGGTCCCATCCATTGGATGCTTTGACCCCGACAAACGACAAATGTTCCCTCGTCCTCACTCGCCCTCGTCCACCTCCTCAATTCGGAGGTTTCGCACCCGCGAATTGTCCAAAAGGGTCCACTTCGCGTCCCTGCGACCCGCGAGAATCGTGCCCAACGCGCATTTGGAACGACAACCCAGATTCTGCCCCAAATTCGAGCCCTGGCTCCCCAACTCCTGCTCAAGATCAACCTAGTTCCGAGCGAAGTTTAGCCCGAACCCTCTCGACGATGCTCCGGGCTAAACGCAGACTCTTCATCCTCCCGCGCCCTTGTCGGCCCACGCTTCCCCTTGCCTGCGTGATTATCGCATGTCTATTGGCGTTTGCCCGGCCCCGCTTGGCCTCCGCAGGACCAGGATCCCAGCCGCTGCGTCCCGCCGCCAGCGCTGAGGCCGATTTGAGCACCGAGTCGAGCCAGGTCCTGACCGCCTGGACCCCTTCTGCCCGTCTGCTGAATGTCTACGGCACAAGCATGGCCAGCTCACGCTCTTTGGGTACAGGCGCAGATGTCTGGAAACTAAGACGGCGCGCGTCATCACACCTGCTGCTCGCGCTCGGTCTCTTCGATCATGTGGAGCTCGGACTCGACCTCCCTCTCATCGTCTTTCAAGAGGGGGATGCCCCGGGCGAGCCTGGGGACTCGCTCAAGAGCTCTGGAATCGCAGATCTCCGCACAACTATAAAGGGAACGATTCTCCCGATCCCTGAACGAGGCATCGGCATCGGCATCAGCCTCGATCTCACCTTTCCGACCGGGGACCCAAACGTCTTGTCGGGCGAAACCGGGGTCACGGCATCCCCCCAGGTCCTGCTTGAACACCGAACGAAATACGGCATCGAAAGCGCGATCAATCTGGGCTACCTCGTCCGCCCAGACATCAAATACCTCGACCAAACCCATGGTGACATGTTCAGCTATCGAGTCATGGGACGGGTGCCCTTTGGCCGCCATCTCAATATGGCCGTGGTCGCCGAACTCGATGGCGGCATCGGAATCGTCGATGGATCCGACGCACCACTTGCGGCCCGAGGCGGGTTGCGTTGGCGTACCAAGGGCGGCGTCATTCTCGGCCTCTATGCCGGAGGTGCCCTGATCTCCAGCCTCGGACTCCCGGACTTCTCGGGCATGCTCGGGGTCGGATACGTCCCCGCGCATAGAGTCCGACGAGAGCGTGCATTTGTCGGGTCACCTCGGCCCTCAGCCATTGCCTCGGCACGCCGCTACGAACGAGTCGCCGAGCTGCACAAACCCACTCCTGCTCCTCATCCGGTGAATCCCGACGACCTCGATCAAGACGGGCTGCTCGCTGATGCCGACCTCTGTCCGCAGGTAAAAGAAGACTTTGACGGCTTCGAAGACAGCGATGGCTGCCCCGAGTGGGACAATGACCGCGACGGTTTGCGCGACGCGATTGACCTTTGTCCCCTCGCACCGGAGGTCATCAATGGCTACGGAGACTGGGACGGATGTCCAGACCAACGTCTCGCCGACGGAACTGGCGTCACCACGAGTCAATTTGATCCAGCGAAGGTTCTCCCGCGTATCGGTTTTGTCGCCGGATCCGCGGCCCTCAACAAAGACGGCGAGGAGGGCGTACGCGCTCTCGCCGAACTGCTGCGGCTCAACCCCTGGATGGGAGAGCTGGAGATCAAGATCGAGATCCTCGGTTCACAAACTGAAGGCGCCGATCTCAAACTCGCATCGGCTCGCGCCGAGAAGATCACCGGTCTTCTAAAGCAGCGAGGTGTCCAGCCATGGCGGGTTCGTGTTGGAACTCCCACCGCGGTGGCTCCTGGACGAGATGAACACGCACAGCTTGCCCTTCGAACCACCCTTTCAGGTCTGCGTCCCCTCGCGCCGAGCGATCCCGCTTTCGAGCGGCTCATCAGCGACGCCGTTCGAGCCGCACGTGCAAAGGACGCCCTCGATACCGCGTCCACAGTCGACCCGGTACAACACAGCGGAACACACACTCCGCGACTTGATCCGAGCGGTGTGGAGGTCATGGCCCAGGGCCCCGAAAAGGAACAAGTCGCTACACCGCCGCGAGCGAGCCACGAGGGCCGTCATCCACCGCCCGCACCCGCAGCCTCAGCCGCGAAGAACCCGAAGCCCGCGAACGGGAAACCTGGCCCCCGTGACCGCGACAGCAACATCCCGTCAATCTTGTTGCCGCCTCAACACAAATCCGAGGGCGCGCTCAAGACTCCAGTACGCCCTTAGGACGCCCCACCACCACCACGAAGATCGGCTCTCGTGCACTCCATAGAGGTCTCGATAAAGTCCGGTCACTTCAGTAGTCTCTGTCATGACCCAAAGATCGATCTGTGTGACTGGAGCCGCCGGATTTGTGGGAAGTCACATCATCCGTCAGCTATTGGCGGCCGGATCCTGCGTCCGGGGCACCGTCCGAAATCCGGACGATCGAACCAAACGCGCTCATCTCGACAAACTCGCGGACGCCTATCCGGGACAGCTCGAAGTCATAGGGGCAGACCTCCTACGGCCAGGGAGCTTCGAGCAGGCCATGTCTGGGTGCGTTGGCCTGATTCATACCGCGACCGCCGTGCTCGTGACCGCCAGCGATCCTCAGCGAGCGATTGTGGATGTTGCCGTCGAAGGCACAAAAAACGTTCTGCACACCGCCGCAAAATGCACGGACATCAAGAGCGTCGTCATGACCTCGTCGATATCGGCGATCATGAGTTTCGGGCGGCCACAAGGAACGACCTTTAGCGAAGCGGACTGGTGTGACAGTGCAGATCTTCGCGTCGATCCCTACGGCCATGCCAAGGCCCTGTCTGAGAAACAGCTGTGGATCTTCGCCGATGCCCACAAAGACCGAGTTCGCGTGACCTCGATCAATCCAGGCTACATCCTAGGCCCGGCGCTCGCAGCTCATCACGTCGACGGCAGTCTCAGTACCCTCCGGGACCTCGTCCAACGCAACTACCCCGCCTGTCCACGCATGTTGTTTTGGTTGGCAGATGTGCGCGACGTGGCCACCGCCCATCTTCGTGCGCTTGATCGCCCCGCTGCCGACGGTCAACGGATCATCGTCGCCGATACACGCAAGTGGCTACAGGAAATCGCACAGGTCCTGTCGAGTAAACACAAAGTCCCTCTTAGAAACTTGCCTGACTTCGTGGCAATGCTCGCGGCGATCTTCGATAGACGACTCTCATTCGGCTACATGCGTGCCTTTGTTGGATACGACTATAATTTGGCTCTCGATCGCGCCAAAACGATTCTAGACCTTGAGTACCGCGATGCAAATGCGTCCATTCTCGAGACCGCGGCGACGATGATCGAGCACGACTGGATCTAGACCCCTTCGCTACAATCGGATCATTGCAAAAAGATGGCCCGGCCAGGCCAGGCCCGAACCAGGCCGCATTGAGGATCGGCCTTCATCTTGTTCACGAGTCGCCGATGCACTTGTCGAGATCCGAGATCTCTATGGACGTCTCTGCGCGCCATGTCGCGCCGCGAGCCGTCGAACCGATACCCATGTCAAGATCCAGTTCAACCAGTATTTTTGTGTGTCTAATGCTCGCCCTCGGATGCGGAGGCGACGATGCTCATCGCCTGTCTCCGAGCGGGGGGACCGACGGTATTGGCGGTCTCAGCCAACTTGTGGGGACGGGGGCGGACAGCTCGTCCGACGGCGGACAAACTGGTTCCCCGTCGACAACGGACGAAGAGAACACCGAGACGCAAGACGACGATCAAACCGACGACGAAGAACCCACCACGAGCAACTTCAAATTTGACACCCTTGGGGGGGGCGGAGGCGAACAAGCCACGCCCACCAACGCGACCCTCACGGGGACAGTCTACTCGCCCAACGGCCTCATCCCCATCAGCGGCGCGCTCGTCTACACAACGACCGACGAGGTCACCGGAATCCCAGATCATGCCTATTGCCAGGAGTGTGTCGGTCTGCCGTCCATGACCTCCTGGACATTCAGCGGTCTCGACGGGAGCTTCGAGCTTTCTGCACATGCGGGAGACGGACAGAGTTTTGTTGTCCAAAAGGGTCAGTTTCTCAAGGTCAGCCCGATCGCTGTTCCAGAAGGCGCCAGCGAGATCGATCCTGAGTTGGTCGTTCTTCCCCGCACTTGGGACCCCGAGTCCGGTCTTTGGATACCCAAGATCGCTGTCTACGACACCAGCCCCGACAAGGTCTACAACGTACTCGCAAAATTCGGTCTCGGCGAAGTATCGAACGATGGTCAGCTGATCAAAGGCACCGAGCCTTTCACCCTGGTCGACGGCCTCGACCAGGGTGTCTTCATGGATGACCTCGAGGGCATGAGCCAATATCACATCATTTTTGTCCCCTGTGCAGCGACGAAATTTTGGAGCGGCGCTCCGGCAGTCCCTGATGAACGAGCGCAAAAGATTCGAGACTACGTCGCCTCAGGAGGCAAGTGGTATGCGACCGACCATTCCAACGAATACATCGCCGAGCCCTTTCCCAACTATCAAGTGTTCCACAACGCCGAAGCTCCCGACCTTCAGCCGGCATACAGCGTCTCCAGCACGATCGTCGATCCGGGGCTGATGGGCTGGCTCACGGCGCTCCCGGCGGATCTCAAGGACATCGGCGGTGGATACCCTACGCTCGCGGCTCTCCCCGTGTTCGAGAGCCAGCTCAACTATTCGGGCCTCGATGCCGTGCACGACGTGATCGTTCAGAACCAGAACGGTCAGGATGTAAACGTGGGTCATCACACATGGGTCGAAGGGCCTTGCTCGAGTTGCAGCGACACCGCGATGTCGCGACCGATGGCCGTCAGCGGCCAATATGGATGCGGAAAAATGATGTACAGCACCTTCGAGACCTCAAGCGTCGCCCATACGGGGTTGAGCCCGCAGGAGCTGGTCTTGCTCTACATTATTCTTGAGATCGGCGTCTGCCAGGAATCGCTGCCTCCGCCCGGATAGACCGGACGCAATCACCTTCATGCCCGGCGATCAGTACGATGTGCAGGCCGACTCATTCTCTGCGCAGGTGAAACGTACATGAAAATGGGATCGATGACCGCTGGCATGACGCACCAGGCCATTGTTGGTCTTGGGCCTGCGCGGATATTGGATGATGGCCTCGAGTTCAGATCGAGACGCTCCCGCGCGTTGGGCAGCACGATGGAGGGCTTTTTGCCGTCCATAGTCGAGAAAAATATACTGAACCTCATCACTGTCAGCGAGGGCCTTAATCAATCCCCAAGCCGCCTTCCAGTCGATCTGGGTGATGGAGGTCGGGCGCACCCCCTTTTTGATCCCCTTCGCCAAGGGCAATCGAATATCCACATCGCGTCCACTTTGATGCGACGAATGGGGTCGAAAGCGGCCCCCTGACCGTTTGCTGATGGCCCCCATCACCAGCTCGCCGCTGTAGTTCCCGTCTCTGCGCCAAAGCGCGATCGTTTTTTGCAGCAGACGAATGGTGTGGGTACTCCCCCACGACTGATCGGGCTTCCGGCGGAAATAGAGTTCAGGGTTCTCCGGAAGCTGCACTGCGTTGCGCACGCGACCGCGGTTGGGACGCCCGAGCGAATAGGCGCCCGAGCGAACCTTTTTCAGCGGAAGCGCCATCGGCTTCGATCGCCCCACACCTCCGGCTTCGCCCTTGATCTGCTCTTCTTCGGGAGCAGGATCGATCCAGATCGTCAGCTTGGTCCCCTGCTTGAAGCGACGCGGAACTCTTCGGTTCCATCGTCTTCGCAGATGATTGACATCGACCCGGTGGGCCTCTGCGATCTTTGGCCATGTGTCGCCAAATTCGACGACATACTCGATCTTCTCGCGCTGTGGAGGATGGATCTTCGGATAGATCTTTAGGGTTTGACCGCTGCGTAGACGGGGATTTTTTGCGTTCAGCTTGTTCCAGCGAATGACCGATTTCCGTGAGATCCCATAGCGCGTGGCGATCTCATCGAGCCGCTCGCCCGGAATCACTTCATGCCGGACCCACACCCGCTTCGGCTTGCTCGCCGGCTTGCTCCGTTTTCCTTGCGCGGGCCGATTCGAGCTCGACTTGGCCGACTCGGCCCGTGCAAGGAAAGCCGGCGCCATCCCGGGTGTCCCGGCCCGCTCTGCGGCAAGGTCGGCATCGATGGCCGAGCGCCCGCGCTCGCTCGAATCGCCCGCTTCGGACTCGCGCCCGGCGGGCTGCACCGCCCCGTTCGGAACTCGGGGAACCACAGGCGGCGCCTCGACGCTCTCGTGGTGTCCTGCCAGCCCATCCACCCCTGGAAGATGCGCATAACGCCCAGGAAGGCCCGTCTTGTCCCCTGAGTTCGCGGTATTTTCGGCGCACCACAGGAAGGCCAGCGCTGCGCAAACGACGCCCAGGCGACGCCCTTCTCGAATCACGAGACTCACGCGGCTTGCGTATTCTCCGCTCGAAACATCTTTGGCTCTCAGATGCATGACACGTATCGAGGCAACTACGGGTCGACGTGTTGAATCCCCAAAGCATTCAGAACCTCGGGATAGACCTTATCCGCGAAGTACGTGCTTCCAGACATCGTAAAGTGAATCCCATCGTCCGCGCGCAGCTTGCGGGTCTTCCTACCGGCTTTAATCGTCCGCAAGAGCTGACCCTCCTCATCCAAGAGCAACGTGGTCGTATTGAGGTAGCGATGCTCGGTACCAAGAGCGCCCACCGCGTCGCGCTGAATCGCCCTGATCAATTCGAGCTTCGCCTCAAACTTAACCGTGTTTGTCTTCGGAAGCCCCAGCCAAAGCACTCCGCGATTTTGCCCAGATATCTTGGCCAAAAATGTGTCCATACGCTCGCGATAGGCCTGCTCCCAACCGCTCGACTTCCAACCGACTCGCTTTCCCTTACGCTTTTGAGTGAGGTCTTGGCCGTCATTTCCTCCCATGATGACGATCACCAGCTCAGGGTCGCGCAGCTCAACCTGGCGGCTCGCCTCTCCCATCCAGTCGAAAAAATCAGGCCGAGCCAATCCCGAAGCGCTCTTGCCCTTTCGGTAGCAGTGAATGCCGGGGTGCGCGTCGAGCCGCCTCTCCAGAACCGCCCCGAAGCCCGTTGCCGCCAGGGAGTCGCCCAAAATAAGTACGGAGCGCGGCTTATCTTGGGCATCGGCGTCGGCTTTCGCTTCGGCCGACTTCGAGAGACTCTCGTCCCGTTGCGCCTGACTTGCCTCATTTTTCGCTTGGCTCTCTTTGAGCCCCACGGCAGCGTCTGTCCCCGTTTCTTCCGCGGCCTCCGGCAAGCCAGAATCTTTCTTGGCCTCAACCTCGGTCCCGACCTCGGTCCCGGGGGCCGCCGGCTGTGAATCTACGGTCGTCGGCACGCCAATCGCCGTTGGCGACGGAGACGACAGGCCGCCGGCCGTGGGGGTGGCCGGCTCCGAGCATCCAACAACGAGCGCGGGGAAGAGCAAAGCCAGCACCAGCGAGAAAGGCGCGAATGGGCGAAAAGAGACCATGTGTCGGAAGCTAGCCCGGTTTGATCGCCGGTGGAAATAAAGCCAGGATCCGCGCGGATTGTTGCACAGTGCGCCGACGAGGCGAGGACCTCACGGGTCTCCCACATGTATTTTTTCTCACGCCCTCCGCGCCAGTGGTACCACTGGCCAGGTTGTGTGACACTGCTATCGTTTCCTCGTCCTGGAGTTCCAACATGCGTAAGACCGTCAACATGAACACTCTCGGTCGCTGGCGCCTCGCCCGGCGGCTGACTCTTCGCGCCCTGCTCCTCACCGGAGCCGTGGCAACCGCTGCCGCGATTTCACACCGGGTGGCCGATGGGCCCTGCTCCCAGTCGCATGGGCGTACCCTCACCCAGCACCACTACACCTACTCAGGAATCGGCGTGGAGATGGCCGCCGACGGCGAAGACATCGTCGTCCGGAGAGTCTTTCCCGGCACCCCAGCCGAGGGCAAGCTCGCTTCCGGCGCAAAACTACTCTCGATCGATGGCGTGAAGCCAGCGGACCTGCACGAATGCAGTCAGAAGATTCGGGGCCCAGAAGGCTCCCCGGTCACCCTTGAGGTCGCGTACTCCGACGCCCGCGTCGAATCCGTCACGCTGACCCGCCAGATCGTCCGTCTCCGGCATTGAGGTGACATGCGGCCCCCCCCGGCGGGGGGCTCGCTACACGGCGCGCGCGGAGGCATTGACCTTTGCGCGCATCACCTGGATCGCCCGAAGAATATCTCGGCGAGATATTTGGCCCACCAGTCGATCGTGCTCGACCACGGGAAATCTTCGGAATGGCCTCGCTAGAAACAGGCCGGCCGCGAAGTGGACGTCCATGTCAGGAGGAATCGTCTCTACCGACGTTGTCATGAAATCACGCACGCATCCCTGCGCGTGCTCGTGATTTTCGCCGGTCGCTAGCAGCCGCAAGCAGTCCTTCTCAGAGACCAGTCCGACGAGCCTTCCAGCCTCGATCACTGGCGCCCCAGAGATTTTTTTCTCCAAAAGAAAATCCACAGCGTCGTAGATGTCCATTTCCGGGTCCACAATATGGACATCCCGCACCATAAAATCACAAATATTCGTACTTCTCACCGAGTTCTCCCCCTATCCGCCCGCAATCTTGCTAGCCCTATGTCGTAGCATGCGGGCAGCCAGGGGCAAGCAGAGCCGTTCTGAGCGGCGCCATCGGCTTCTAGAGATGCTCCCCTCGCCTCGTTTTGGGTCTTCAAAATTACTGCGCAGGTTGCCCGAACCGTTCGAATCAGGTCTTAGGGCGGCGCAGTGAGGCGCTCCCATGAAACTACGATGCGTCGCCGGTCCGACGTAATGCTGGCCCAGGTTCTCCCGACAGTGCGAGCGATGCTCCACCCGACACAAATTGGCCCCGATCGATGCCCAACCGCTTCATCTTGCTCTGCAAGGTGCTTGGTTTGAGCCCCAAACGTTGGGCCGCGCCATGGGCACCGTATATTTTTCCTTCTGTCGCTGCCAGCGCCTCTCCAATGCATCGCCGCTGAGCCTCCGCGAGGGTCTCCGCCGTACGCGACGGTATCGTGTGACTCCGTGGAGACCGCGACGACCGAAGCCCAGTCTCCGGCCCACACGACAACCAAATTGCTCTCTCTAGGCTCTGCCGCAGCTCATCGACCCGAGGGGCCACTCGTTCGATGGTTTGCATGACATCGTGGATGCCTACGGACCTCTCCGGCGCAAGGTCCACAGCACCAACCTCGGCCTGCGCCCTGCGCAGGGCTCGAAGCTGCGCCCGGGAAAGCGCCGCCAAGCGTTCGAGCACCGACAACGACTGGTGTCGAATCTCGACGACCGCACGTACGATCGACAACAGCTCCTTGGAGAACGAGACGACCTCGCCCGCGTCAAGAAAATACACCAACATCACCGCGCGTCCTCCCTCGGCATCGAGCAAGGGGGCGACCAGCACGGCCTCGGCCTGCGCGCTGCCGCCGAGGGTCATTCGATCTCGAAGAAAAATTTCATCCTCCGAACAGCCGTCGTCAAAGTTGTGCACGCAAGGGCACCGGCTCTTGAGACAGTCCATCACCAACCCCTTACCCAACTCCAACTCTGTGGGAACGACTTCAGCACCCGCGGTTGTGGCGACATGGCCCCTGGCCACGCCCGTTCGTTCATCCAACACCAGAAGCTCGGCACGCGTCGCTATGAGCCGACGGTGAAGAACGTCGAAGACACGGGCCAGCAGTCTACGTCGGTTGTTTGCCATGCCAGAGGCGACCACCAACTCTCCGATCATGGTATTCGTCGCGTCTGCATCCATGACTGCCAACATACCAGGCTCCGCACAGTGACAGTCAATTTTTAGCAGTCATGAACAGAGTCGCACGCCTCTACATGGCTCACCCCATAATGTTTGAATCGATTCGATGCATGAAACGGTCGCGTATGCGTGCGGGCAGGTGCGGTCGTTCAAGGCTCGCAAATACCCTTCTATCGGCTCTCCTTGGCCTCAGGAAGGCGGTATCAACCAAAGATCATCCATGAATACCACCGCTCGTCGGCCCTGGTCTCGCAACCGCAGCTGCACACCGACCCCAGCCCAGCGCTCGTCGACCTGCCATCGATGGGGCTGAAGGCTAAATTCGCCCGACTCCAAAGCGACCCTATGAACCCGGTCTCCGTCCGTTTCGACGATCGTGATCGATACGTCTTTGGCCTTCCCTCCGTAGCCTGCCAGCATCTCCACAAAACCTCCGGCACGGGGCAATATAAACACAGGGGATATGATCTCTCCGGTCGCCGCGATGCCTTCGGCCACGGCCCCGCTTGAGAGCAAAAACTCTCCACCGATCGGCCCGACCGCGGGATGGCTGAAATGTATGCTTCGAATCGGCCGCCGGCCAAACCCACCTCTTGAGCCCGAGAACCCCCGAAGCGACCCATCTTCAAAGTCTGCGACGATCGTCGCCCCTGCCGGTAACACACGCGCCTTCGGCCGAACGAGCCAAAGTTGAGCCCCTTTATAAGGGGTGTCCATCCCCGCGTCCGACATGTAGCCCACCATGGGCAACACACGCGCAGAGCCGCTGAGCCGACGATGAACGACATAGGCCCGGGCAAGCTCACGTCGAAGCCAGCGATAAGGTTCCCCCTCGAACCACACTGCATCGAACTGTGAATTCCGAAGTTGACCGCGGATCGTCTTTTTAAGTTGGCTCTGTTCCCGCGTGGGCACGTCATTGAACCCCATCGATCCCGCATGAGCTTCGCCGCCAGCAAGTGTCGGCCACCACGGGCGTTGCAGGGCCAGGAGCTTCTTGGGCCCGCTGCTGACCCTTGAATTCAGGTCCTCGATGTCTTCGCGCAGGGACCTCGTCCGCGCACGAAGAGCCGCGGACGGCACAGTTCTTTCGGGGTCCTGAAGCCGATAGCTGTCCAACAGCGCTCCGATTCCTCGCTTTTGTACAACGCGATAGCGGGGCTCAAGCGCTAGCGAAAACAACATCTGCGCAGCGACCAAGCCGAGCCCCACCAGCTCAAAAGGGCCGCGATTCGGCAGCGCCACGGCGATCCATACCGCACCGAAACACACCCCTGGAATAAAGGCATTGGCTTCAGCCCAGCTTGTCGAATAGCCAAGCGCGCTGACGAGCATCGACGCTGCGAAAATCACGCCCCAAAAGAGGAAACCGCGGTTCGCCAACAACCGAGCCTCAAGAGCCCGGTTGGCCGCCGAGCTCAACCGCTGGGTCTTCCCGAGCCAGGGCGACACAAAGCGAATGATCAGCCCCGTCACGAGAATCACGAGAAAGGGTGCAGCGTGGAGGAACATTCCCCAGGTCTTGCTGCGAAAACGCTCGTGATTAAATGCGTGGCTCTGATGGAGTTCGTAGATGTACGTCCACAGCCAGCCCTCCGTCCAGACATTACCGACCAAGACGCCACCTCCAGCGACCAAAGCGATCGCCGTCACGTAGGCCCACATCTGTCTGGGGGCGACGATCAAGCCCGCGACACCGCTTGAGACGATGAGCACCGCCGTCGTCTGTTTCGTCCAAAATGCCAACGCCATCAGCACGCCTGCCATCGCCGCCCGCCGCCAGTTTCCCCATGCCTCCCGCAACAACAGCAGGCCCCACAGAGTCAGCGCCAAAAACAAAGCATCTGCGCGCACCACGTCCAGCCAGCGATAGCTAAAAACATAGCCTGCGAAGAACAGGCCGATCGCTACCATTTTGTGGGCGACAGGCTTGCCTTCACGCCCGACCAAACGCCACATGCCGGCAACGACCGATGCCACGGCAAGAATCGAAACGACACGACCGAGGACAAAGCCTAACGGAAAGACGGTGCCAAGTGCTGCCAATACCATCGGATACAGGGGCGTATAGAGATGGGGTATCCACTCGGTGGTCGGCGCGGTGTAGACGGCCTTGCCCTGCTGGATACGCTGCGCTTGATGAAGAGCACCGTCCTCCATCCATTCGAGCTCGAGCGGAAAGGTCAGACGCATCGCAAATGCGACCGCGATCAGCAGGACCCACAGTCCGGCGAGGCCAATTACAATATGGTGCGCCCATCGACGCGCGGCGGGAGTCATCCCCCCCCCCCTGCGCCCGTCGAAGCGAGACCGGCGGAGTCAAACAACAATAGAAACGGCTCTGCATCACGCCGGCCTCGGCGCGCGGATCCATGATGTCTCCGGTCTCAAAACACCGCCAGGTCCAGCGCCGAAGTCCCCGACGACGCGCATCGACGGCTCCCGGTTTGTGGGTCCAGTCGGTGCCCACGTGGCACATGAGATCGGGATTTCGGGATTGCATGTAGGCCAGCGACCCATGCAGCTGATGACCGGGACGCGCGCGAGTTCCAACCGCGGGGGTCGCCCCCTTTGCAACTCCAGGATCGACCAAACCGTAGCTATCGTAGGCCGGCAACCGCGAGGCATAAGGCATCGCTCCTGCTGCACCCACGCTCACCCACGTATCGGGATCAAGGGTCGCGGCCATAACCTCCCCCGCCGCAATACGAACCCGAGCGAAGCGATCCATGGCCTGAACCCCTTCCCACCGGCCCTCAATATGATTCTGTACGTGGTCTTGTGCGATCCGCACAGAGACTTGGCTGGCGAGTCCGACGAGCATCGTGAGCCACACAAGCGCCACGGGCTGCAACCGGCCCATCCAGGACGGTCTTATGGCGCGGGCGAGAAGAGCCCCAGCATCGGAGACCAACCACCCGATCAGCAGCGCCCAAAAGACAGTGGCGGGCAAATAGAAACGCGAGTAGGCCATGAAATCCCCACCCATCGACCATCCGTAGACGAGGTTCGCCATGAGCGGAAACACGAGCAGGACATGACGCCCACGTAGGAGAAGCGATGCAGGCAACAGCCACATGACATGCAGATTGCGGGCCCACAGCTCAAGATAGGCGATCCCCCAGGTGGCCTGAAGTAACATCCCACTTTGTTTTACGGTCCAAGTGTTGGGTACCCAAGCCCCATAATAGAACCGTCTCCACACCAGGTGGGTGATCAGCGGAACCACAAACACAGCGCTTGCCACCCATAGGCGCCCTCGCGGAAACGAGCGCAGCGCTGCATTCAAGCGCGGAACGTCCGCGAATCCCTGCGGCGCCCGTCTATCGACAAATCTCTGCTGGAGCCCCGCAAAAAGTAACCACGCAAGACCAAAGGCCGCGATCCAAAGCAAGGTATCGGGTCGGCAAAGACCCGCCAAAGCCGCCCATGCGGCCGCGGATTTCATCGATCCTGAGAGCCAGGCCGCAATCGCGGCCAGACCTAGCGCAACCCCCACGCTGGTCTCCAACCCTCCACTCGACCACACCACAAACTCCGGCTGCAACGCCAAGAAACTCGCGGGGATCAAATCTTGAACAAGATATGAACCATCCGTGCGCTCAGCCCCGAAACTCGTTCGGAAAGCCCGCATGCATCGGGTCGCCAGAATCAAGATCGCTAGCCCCCCTGCGAGGTTCAGCCACGGAGCGAGAACATCGGGAGCGACGCCCACAAGCTGCCCTCCGGCCAGAATCAGAACAAAGAGAAAATTGGTGTAGCCCTCGACGCGCTCAAGCGGTTGGACGTTAAAGACCAACTCGCCGAACTCCGCCAGATTCCGCGCGTAGCGAAAAGAGATGTAGGCGTCATCGCAGAGGAACCGCCAGGCTTCGAGGTGCACAAGAAAAACAATCACCACGGCGAGCGCCACGGGCAAAATCATCCCCATGCGAAGATGCCGGACCCCCTTTGGGGGCGAAGTCGCTTGCCTTGCCATGCAGGAGCCGATGCTACCGCAAGCAGCCCAATGTCCAGCATGGGCGACCAAAACAGCGGCCAACATGCGCGCTTCACACGCAGTGTCCCCGCATGAGCGCCCCCACATGAGCGCCCCGTGTTTTCGACTTCCGCCGGGGCCGTCGTCCTCGATCGCCGCGGGACCTGCCTGTGTCCGACATGAACACGACGGGGCCACCTGCGAATGGTACAAGACCCCTCGGCGGCCGCCATGAAGCTCATCATACAGATCCCCTGCCTCAACGAGCGCGACCACCTCGGGCAGACGTTCGCGGACCTCCCGCGAACGCTCGACGGCATCGACAGCATCGAGGTGCTGATCATCGACGACGGCAGCACCGACGGGACTGCCGTCGTCGCGGCCAAAATGGGGGTGCATCATATCGTCCGCTTCCCGAGAAACCGTGGTCTGGCGGCCGCCCACATGGCCGGTTTGGACGCCTCGCTGCGCCTCGGCGCCGACTTGGTGGTGAACACCGACGCCGACAATCAGTATCCTGGGGAGTCGATCGGCCGACTCGTCGAGCCGGTTCTCAAAGGCACGGCTGATATTGTCGTGGGCGATCGACAAACCGACACGATCGCTCATTTTAGCTGGATCAAACGCGTGCTGCAGCGCTGGGGATCCGGTCTCGTGCGACGAGCATCGGGCACGGATGTGCGTGATTCGACCAGCGGCTTTCGAGCGATGAATCGCAAAGCCCTGTCCAAACTATTTGTGCACAACAATTTTACCTACACGCTTGAAACCATGATCCAAGCCGGCAACGCCGGGCTCGTGGTCGAGAACGTGAAGATCAAGACCAACGCAAAGACCCGCGACTCCCGGCTTTTTTCGTCGATTCCCCAGTACCTTCGTCGCAACGGCGCCGTAATTTTTCGCGCCTACGGCATGTATTGGCCGGTTCAAACCTTCGGCTTCTTGGCGCTGTCGCTCTTCGGCCTTGGCGTCGCTCTCGGCGGACGGTTTGCCTACTATTTTGTCCTCGATCCAGACACCAGCTCCCACATGCAGTCTCTGCAAGTCGGCGTTGGAGCCGTAGTGCTCGCCTTCATCGTCGGCCTCATGGCGCTGCTCGGCGATCTCTTGGCCACCAACCGCCGCCTCAACGAAGAGATCATGACACGTGTGCGGCGGATCGACGCACACCTCGCCGGCACACAGGTCGGCACGGGTCAGCCGCTCGAAGGCATCGAGTCGACCGGCGCCCAACCGTGGGTCTCGGACCCCGCGAGGGCCACTCCGTGAGTGTTCGCAATTCCAGCCATCCGGCCAATCCCACAGGGAACTTCTACGACAAATACGGCACGCGAAACCCAATCTCACGCCACTTGATGACACGGTTTTTATCGGCCGTTTCAGAGCTCTACGGACAGGCCGAACCCGCGACCGTGCTCGAGGTCGGCTGCGGTGAAGGCCGACTCGCCGACCACCTCGTCACCGGGACAAATCCTCAACCCGAGCGATTTCTTGCCACCGACATCAGCCTCGCAGCCCGTGCCAAGGGGCTGGCGCCTCTGCTCGAATTTGCCGAGGCCTCAGCCTACGCGCTCCCCTACGCAGACAACAGCTTCGACCTCGTGATCTGCTGTGAAGTCCTTGAACACCTCGAACACCCGGCCGCAGCCCTCGCTGAACTGGCCCGCGTTGCGCGTTGCCACGTTCTCCTAAGCACACCGTGGGAGCCACTCTGGCGGGCGATGAACCTCGCACGAGGAAAGTACCTGCGCGCAGGAGGCAACACCCCAGGTCATATCCAACACTTTGGCCGCCGGGCTTTGGTCGAGCTTGCCACTTCGCAGCTACAAGACCTCAAGATACGCCGCCCCCTGCCTTGGACGGTCATTCTTGGTCGCGTCCACGCCCAACCCAGCCCAACCCAGCCGATCCCAGGACAAGCGGAGCGGAGATGAGAGGGTAGCTGCGTCGATGCCCGCCGGTCCCACCCCTCGGCGTCTTTCCCAGTTTTTGACCGCCGCCCCGTTCGCGCTGGTCACTTGCTTTGGCCTCTGGCTGCTCGGACCCGTCGCGCGCGGGACGATGCCCCTCTCCGCAGACCACACCGTGCATCTAAGCCGAGCCTGGATGATCGCCCAGAGGCTCGCCCAGGGCCAGCTATCGGGCTGGAGCGAATTGTGGTCCTTCGGTTTTCCGCTTGGGGAGCTCTATCCGCCGCTCGGAGATTTTCTTGTCATCGGCCTACACGCCCTCGGCCTTGGTCTGCTCTCGTGGGCAGGATCCTATGCCTTCGCCTTCACCTTGGTGTTTCTGTTGCAAGGGTGGGTGCTTCTTCGCCTCGGTCGCGCCCTCAACCTCGGCCTCATCCCAGGCTTCATCGGAGCGCTGCTCATACTCGCAGATCCGGGCTTCTCTCGCGAAGGCGGCTGGATGTACACGGTCTATTTTGGCGTGTGGCCCCAGATCCTCGCTACCAGTTTGGTCTGGCTAGGTTTCGCCGAACTTGCGATGCCACGCCGCCGCAGCGCAGTCGCTGTTCTTGGCTCCGCGTCATGTTTCGGCGGGGCTCTGCTCGCCCACCCTATGGCGCTCTTGATGCTGGTGATTGGCGCCCCGCTCTTCGTACTCTGCCACGGCCTACGTCCCGACCAAGAAGGACGCGCCACCCGTCGCGGCGAGCGCCTGGCCAATCTACGAGAGCAGGCCGCGCGCATGCTCGTAGCGTTGAGCCTGGCGGCGGTGCTCGCAGCCTGGTGGTGGCTCCCGATGCTCAGCCACAAGGAATGGATGGCCAGCTATGGCTGGCTCTTCGCCTCGTTGTCCACCATGGTTCACTGGCTGCTGGAAGGCCATTGGGCCCAGCGAATGCCCGCGGCGGCCGGATACACCGCCCTCATCGGCGTCGCTTGGGCCGCGCTGCGCGGTCGAGCCTTCGCTCGTTTTTGTGTCGCGTTCGCGGTGGTCCAGTGGTCGCTCGCTAGCACCGACTTTTTTTGGGACCTCCGTCTCGACCGTGTCAGCGAGGGCTTCACCCATCTCCAATATCAACGCTTTATCATCGCCGCCAAACCCGGCCTATTTCTGGCCGCAGGAATTCCTGTTGCGGTGTTGGCAAACTCGGGATGGGCGCTCATCGACGCACGACACCCGGTCGCCGAGAGGCCCACGACTCGACAAGCCCCATGGCTCCGACCTGTTCGCCGAGCCCTCGGTGTCTCCTTGTGGATCGCTAGCGCTGGCCTAGCGCTTTGGATCGCCTCCAGCACTCGTGATGCCATGCACAAGTACGAGGTCGGAACACTTCAGCTCGAGCGGCTCCGTGGAGACCCGGAATTTGAGGTCGACTACAGAGACTTTCTCCAATGGGCGCGCGATCGATGGGATGCCCGCGAAAGCGACTACCGAATCGCCTTTCGGGACGCGCGCAACACCCATTGGTTCATGGACTCCACGCCGACCACACACACCCCGCTGTACAAGATCGGCTTCACGCCGGGCGACAATTTTGTGCACAAACCAGAGTCAGGACGGCGCGAAGTCCTTGATGCGCTCGGGGTCCGTTATCTCGTCCGTCGCAGCACCAAGCGCGGATTTTTTCCTCGCGAGGTCGCACGTTTCGGCTCGATCCGGGTGATCGAACATGATTCCGCGGCACGGGTCCCCATGCGGACTCCTGCGCGAATCATCCTCGACGACGCTGGGCCGCACGCGACACCACCGGAGGTCCACCGACTCGAAGGTAGCGTAGGCGAAGGGCGGTTGCTCCTTGAGGTTCGTGGCATCAAGGCCAACGCCGAACATCACCCGGTGCTTGTCTTCAGCGTGGCTGGATACCCGCGCTGGCGCGTCTCGGGGAGTGCGCTTGCAGACGATCATCAAGAGGATCGCTGGAACGAGGCCCCTGTCTGGGGAAACGCAGCGCCCGCGGACGTCCAACGCCGGCATCGGGGGGAGTTCCGTGGGGGTCGTGCCAAAGGAGATGACGGCAGCGAACCGACGCTAATTTCCGTTCCACTCGCTCGCGACGGCAACATCGAGCTGCGCTACGCCGCCACGCCCGCGCACCTATGGCTTGCGCGCCTGCTCGCCCTCGGTCTTGCGCTCTCGATGTGTATCCTGCTCGCGGCTTCAAGAAAAAATCGACGATGGGCCGCCGCGACTCTCATACGATTCGAGGCTCAAATTCACGTGCTCTCGCGGTATCTGAGCCCGCTCTTGCTGGGTCTCGTGGGGCTGACCATCCTCTTTGTTGCGCAAGACCGTTGGCGAAACAACGCGGCCGCAGAGTCCTTGCGGGCCGTGGGCTGGATGGAGAAACCTTCGCAAGCTTCCTCGGTGACCTTCTCGGAGGGGACACACCTAGGCCCGCTCAAGACCAATATGTTGATCCGTCCCGCGGTGCTCGTGAGTCGCAAGGCCGACAGTCAGGTGACCTTTCACAACCTCACCTTGGACGCGAAGCTCACCGGCTGGGCCGCACTTGATGATGATCAGTCCAAAGCGCCCAAGCGCGGTGCGATCGTGCTGAGTATCGATGCCCGTCCCATCGATGCCCCCAGCGATGAATGGACCGCACTTTTCACCTTCGCGCTGCCCCATCGGGCGGACAGAAAGATCATCGCCATCGACACGGGGGCCTTGGCGGGCATTAAGGTCGACCTGCGAGTGCGCAGTCAACACAGCGGAAAACGTGCGCCCCGCGTCGGCTTTGATCTCAACCTTGGAGCCGCGCCCCAATGAGTTCGAAGCCAAGACGTCGCGCCCCTGCCTGGCGAGCCTGGATTTCAATGTCTTACGGTCGATACCTACTCGTGGCGGTGCTCGTCGTGGCCGGCATCGAGTGGATCGCATCGGCGCGTGCGTACCGAAGCCGAGTCGGGCCCGGGGACTGGAATCTCGCCCGCCAAGCGGTCAAAAAAATCGTGCAAGAGGACCCCAGCGCCCGGGTGTTTGTCGCCGAACGGTGGCTGGGGGACGCGGCTCGCATGCAGATTGACGAACTCGACCATCCCTCATGGGCGGCCCCGCCCGACCTTCGCGGTCTCGATCTCATTTATGTACTCGGCCTCGACCAAACTTGGTCCGCGGATCTTGAGGCCGATCTCGAAGACCTCGGTCCCGCCTCAAAAATCTCTCACCAAGCGCTCGGCAACCTCTCTCTACACACCTATGCGCTCGATGCCCCGCAAGAAATTTTCTCGCTGCTTGAACATGCCCGCATCAAGAACGGCGTGGAGGTCAAAGTCGCAGGCCGAAGGTGCCGTCGCGCCCCGGGAGAACACGTCTCATGGATCTGCAAGCCCCATCGTATCGACCTTCAACTGCTTGAAATCGACTATCGCCCGCGACAATGTCTTGCTCTCCACACCCACGACGATGCCCCCGTCGTGGTCCGCATCCCAGATATCGAGCTCGGAGACACCGTCCGTGGACATCTGGGTTTCGGTGACTTCAATGCACGCCTGCGAAGCGACGCCCCGGTGCGTCTTCGTCTCAAGATCGACGGGATCGAGGCGGGAAACTGGCTGTTCTCAGACAGCCAAGGCTGGGCCCCCTTTGCGGCCCGTGTCGCGGCCCCTGGCCGCCACGACATTGAGATTCATCTGAGCGCCCCGGTCATGGGCCAATGGACAAAAAGGGGATACCGGATCCGCCCATCCCACATCCCGTGCTTCGAGATACGCGGATTTCTTGAGATCGATCGCAAGCCAGGGGCGCCATGATTCACACAGACCTTTCAAGCCCCAGAACATCGGCTGTGGCCAGCTCGAAGCCAGCGGTCTACCAGCGACGGAATCGGCTTGCGGCGGCCGCATTGGCGACCCTGACCCTCGTCGTCCTGGTCTCAAGCGCCCCACGGATCGGATACGTGCGGGATGAGGGAATCTATTTCGAAGCGAGCCGTCACTACGGTGCCTGGATCTCCGAGGTCTTGCACGACCCCGCCAAGGTCTTCGACGCCCGATCTCGAGATCGGGCGTTTCGAATCAACCACGAACACCCCGCGCTTATGAAAATGGCGGCCGGGATCAGCGCTCGGCTCTTGGCACGGCCTTCGAACGTCGCTCACAAAGCATCCGACAAGCGAGTTCCCGCCGACCCCGGCGGGCTGATTCCAGTCATGGACGAGGGCGCCGCGATGCGACTTCCGGCGCAGATGCTGGCCGGTTTCGGAGTTTTCCTGCTCTTCCTCGCAGGGCGCCGCCTCGGACGAGGGACCCTCGCCGGGCTGCTCGCGGCGGGGTGGTTCATCCTGCTGCCCCGGGTCGTGTTTAACGCGAGCTTGCATACCTTCGATGTGCCGATCGCCGTGGCAACCCTCATGGTGGTGCTCGCCTATCGACGTTCCCTCGAGAGCGCCCGCTGGGGGCTGATGCTCGGGCCGATCCTCGGCATCGCTATCGCCATTAAGCACAACGCCCTCTTTGTTGGCGTACTTCTGGCGCTCCACTATCTCGCTTGCCTCATCCTCGGACGGTTCCGTGGGAATCCCATTCGACGAGGCCAATGGATACCTCTTCCACTACTCAGCATGGCCACTCTGGCGCCGATCACCGCGATCGCGCTGTGGCCTTGGCTCTGGCACGATACCTTCACACGTATCGCCAAGTACTTCGCATTCCACAGCGAACACAGCTACTACAATATGGAGTTCATGGCGGTGAACTACAACCGTCCTCCGCTCCCGTGGACCTATTCGGCGGTGATGACCTGGGCCACCGTACCGACGGTCCTGCTGGTACTCAGCCTGTTCGGATTGGGCATCGCGGTCGTCAACGATTTTTGCAAGAGTGCGCCCGAGCGAGATCGAGCGGCCACGCTCCCCGGGGTCGAGGCTCGATGGTTCCGCCCCCTACCCGCGCGCTGGCCCCACGGTGAAGGGATCCTGCTGCTGCTGTTCTCTAGCTTCCCTCTGGTGCTCATCGCTTTGCCCTCGGTGCCGATATTTGGCGGCACAAAACACTGGCTCACCGCCTACCCGTTCTTGGCTTTGGCCGCAGCCGTGGCATGGTCGCGTCTTTGGAGCACAAGGTCGCTGCGCGGAGTCTGGCGTGGGGCCCCTGCTTGCGCGTTGGTTTGGGTGCTCGGACCCGGATGTTGGTCCTCTTTGCATGGCCACCCCTACAATCTCTCACAATATTCTCCGCTCGTCGGTGGTGCACGGGGCGCCGCGTCCCTCGGCCTCAATCGTGGTTTTTGGGGACACGCGGTCGTCGGCCTCATGAACCAGGATTTTGTGGGATCGATCTATCTCCATGACATCCACCCACTCGCGGTTCGACAGTACCAACGCGAGGGCCGCTGGCCCCAATGGAAGGGCGCATCCGTAAAACGATCCCACGCGGGACTCCTCTTTCACGAATTACACACCACCAGCGAGCGGACACAGCTGTGGCAGACACTCGGCACCACCGCACCCGACGCGATCATCGCCCTCGATGATGTGCCTCTGACCAGCCTCTACCGACGGACCCCATGAGTGGATCCAACAAAAAACCTGACGGCGCATGGGTCCGCAGCGGCGTCGCCCGCTACTTGATCGTCTACCTGATCGCGGCGCTCGGCCTGTGTCTGCTCGCCGGCACAAAACAGCTCTCTCGCCCGAGTGAAAACAACCACTTTGTCCACCTCGCCGATGGATGGCTCAAGGGAAGACTTCACCACGAAGGTCCTCCTCCAGGCTATTGCAGCAGCGCCGACAAGAGGGCCGGACGATGCCGGGGGCACCGCTACGACGATTGGGCAGTGCTGCATACTCTCGACCTCAACGATGGTGGCACGCTGCGGGCATACCCATGCAAGACCTCGGCCTGCAAAGATGCTCTTCGCCACCGCCAGGTCCGCAGCTGGATCGTCCCCGGAGAAAAAGATCCTATTGAGATCCCACGTCGCAGCTACACCCTGCGTTCAAAGACTTGGTACGTCAGCTTTCCCCCCGGGCCCGCGGTGGTCTTTTTGCCCTTCGTACTCTTCTTCGGTCTCGGCCTCTGGGACGTGCTTCTTACCTGCCTGATCGGCGCGTGGATCCCCGTGGTCCTGCTGCGACTCCTCGACCGCGAACGAGGGACCCGCGAAGGACGCAGCGGCGAACACCTGTGGCTCGCTGCCGCCTGGTGTTTTGCGACCCCAGCCTGTTTTTTGGCAGCCAACGGTCGCGTATGGTTCACGGCGCAAATTGTCGCGGCACTGTTTCTCTCGCTCTACATCTCGATGGCCTGGGGCGCACGTAGACCCTGGGCAGCAGGGCTGTGCCTCGGCATGGCGGTCGCATCTCGCCCCTTCATGTTGCTCGCACTGCCGTTCTTCGCCATCGAATGGTGGCGCAACGGCCGTTCCGCCGCGGCGAGCCTGCACTTTGTGCTTCCGCTTGGCGCGATCGGTGTCGCCATCGCCGGACACAACTACCTACGGTTCGAAGACATTTTCGAATTCGGCCACCGCTATCTCGACATCCGCTGGCAGGTCCGCATGCAGGAAATTGGCATGTTCTCCCTGGAATACGTGCCACGAAACCTTCGCTGTCTCTTTACGCTTCTCCCTCAAGCGACCGATCGACCCCCCTATTTTCGCAGCTCGGTTCATGGCTCAAGCTTGTTTCTCGGCGCACCTTGGCTGCTTGCGCCCTTCGCCCTGCCCTTTTTGAATCTCGGCCGAGAGCAAAGAACGAGAATCTGGCGTGTCACCTGGCCACTCTTGCTGTGTCTCGTCGCCGTCGCCGTCCCCGCGCTATTTTACCAAAACAGTGGACAAATGCAGTTCAGCTACCGGTTTGCAGTCAATTGGCTGCCCTTCGCCGTCGTAATTCTCGGCTTCATGTCCATCGCTCGCCGGCGATGGTTCCAAACCTTGGTGCTGGCCTCAGCGCTCTTTCATCTCTACGGCGCCTATCAGTTCTCGCGAGCCCCGGCTGAGCTTTTCGTGACAAAGCCACCCCTGTGGCCCTTCGAATCAGAACAAGCGCGCTAGGGAGCCGCCGCCAATACAACCTTCGGAAAATCCTTTTCCGCCACAGCCATCACCGCGACGACATCGCCCACCGTCGTTCCCGCCGAAGCCTCAACAATAACGGTCTGCTTGCCTGGATATCTTCGTTTGATGTCGGCCAACATCGACCGAAGTTGTTCTGGGCCGGTCCCGCGGTTGTTGGCAGGAAAGCGCGGGTCGATGGCGCTGATTCGAAAGGCCCCATGGTGGCCAACATGCACACGCAGCCCAAGAAACTGACTGGCCTCGGCATTTTTTAGGCCCCTTGGGGGCAGCAGATAAAAAGGCCGCGTACGTAGGCCCGCACGGCCCGCGTTCAATACCAAATACGAGATCGGCGGTTGCACAGGGTGGGATGCGGAGGCCGCGTAGGCTGCATCTATCAGAGTCGCCGCAGGAAGCTGAGCGTCGGTCGCAAACAAAATGCGGGTCGGAAGCTCTACGTCGATCGCCGCGGACTCATTGCTCAGCTGCAACCACGATCTTCGAAACGCGCTATAAAATGCCGCCGAGCACCGGCCCATGCAGACCTTCGAAAGGGTCTTGTCCGCCAGGACCCCCGCATCGAGTTCTGAGATCGCGTGATCAAAGATGGCTGCGGATCGCATCGACAAGGTCACAAAGACACCCGGCTCGATGGGATGCCCCATCGCCATGGGCAGCCGAGTTGTCCCTATCTCTGTGTTAATACGATTGATCAACACCGTATCGTAGCCCTTTCGCTGCTCGAATCCGCCGTCAGCGGGCGCCGAGATCATCCACAGAGCCAAGGAGAGTAAAACTGAGTTTAGCATGGTGGTTCGGCTCAACTAGAACTCTTCGACAGGGACCGGTATCCAGCGTGAATCGACGCGGCCTTCGCGAACAGGCCCCTCGCCCACCACCGATCCGAGGCTGGTGCTCTGGATTCTGGTCTCGACGGCCTCGCGGCCCGGAGCATCCCCTCCAAGGTAGTCGGGGAGTCCGGTCATCACACCGACAACGGTGTAGCGGTCGCCTTCGGTCGTGGCCGCAACCCATAAGTCGTGCGGGTCGGCTTGGCAGTGCATGTGAACTAAATAGGCGTCCCCCAGGCCGGCGCTGGCGGTGGCCTCGAGTCTATCGACGATGCTGAGCATCTGCGCGCCCCACAGACCGAACCCGGTCATCCGCTGCTCAACATGCACACGGACCTTCGGGATAAGCTCGGAAACAGGTCTCGCGTCTTGATCGCTACACTCAGAGCCGCGTACCGGCTCTCGCAATCTTCGAGCCTGCTCTACAAATCGTTTGGCCACCAACCGCGGGTCGCGATGATGCGCCAGCTCCCGGGGCAGAGCCTGCAAGATCGACGTCGGCGACCCATTGGCGAGCCAACCAAGAAACGCGAAGGCATCCCAAGCCCGCTGTTTGTCAGAATTCCGTACACAGCCGCCGCCACCGGTCTCGACGCAGTGCACAAAGGACATCGCTGCACGACGGGCGGGCATCGAAGGTCGCGCTGGAGACACACCAGCCTCCTCGACATGACATCCGCCCGCGGAAACGAGACCCATAAGAGCCGCGGCAAAAGACAAGTGGCTAAATTGCTGCATCGTCGAAGTTTCCCATCGGCGGAATGTTCCGTAGACGGTCGTCTTGTGCATAGCAAGGCTGCACGCCTTCGAGCAATAAAACGGCAAAACTAGGACGCACCCCATGTTTCCGCCGGAAACTCGCGGCGATCCGCGAGGAAGAACATCCTCCGCCAGGTGCGAGCACGCCCCAAACAAAGGTCCTCAACGAGCGCTAGCGCCCCAAAAGCCGCTAAAAAGCGCACACGAAAGGCAGCCGCACCGCCGGTCGTCGAGGCTGAGGTCCCCACTGAAGTACGAGAATTTTGGCAGTCACCGGGCGGGGAGGTCAAGCTCTTGCACGCCGACAGCCTCCAGGCCCTCGCCGAAATGGACGAGGGATCCCACGAGATGATCTTCGCAGACCCCCCCTACTTCCTGTCCAACGGGGGGACAACCTGTAAAAACGGCAAGCGGGTCAGCGTCGACAAGGGTGCCTGGGACAAGAGCCAAGGACCTGATGAAAATCACGCCTTCAATCGGTCTTGGCTCGAAGCCTGCCAGCGGGTCTTGACTCAAGATGGAACGATCTGCGTCTCTGGTACCAGCCATGTGATCTTCAGTGTTGGATTTGCGATGCAGCAGCTCGGTTTCAAAATTCTCAACGAAATCATCTGGGAAAAGCCGAATCCCCCGCCCAATCTCTCGTGCCGCTACTTCACACACAGCACAGAGATCATCTTGTGGGCGGCGAAGACTCGAAAATCGAAACATCACTTCGCCTACTCGGCGATGCGCGAAGAAAATGGCGGCAAACAGATGAAGAACGTCTGGACCTACACGGCGCCCGGAAAGAGCGAGAAGCAGGAGGGACGCCACCCCACACAAAAACCGCTTCGCCTGCTCGATCGCCTTTTACGCGCCGCTTGCCCCGAAGGCGGTCGCGTCCTCGACCCCTTCAATGGGTCCGGGACGACAGGACTCGCGGCCGCACGCAACGGCCTCTCCTACACTGGTATCGACATCAGCACCGAGTATCTCGACCTCACGCGTCGCCGCCTGCTCACCGAGCACCCAGGTTGGAACGAGCTCAAACTGGCTGAGGTGGGCTAGGCGCTCGCTCGCGCATCCTCGACCGCGGCGGTGCCATCGTCGTTCGCCGAGATTTCGGTGCCGCGAAGGTCTCGCCACTGGCGCACGACCGCTCGTGCATCCAGCGCAAGCAACGTTTCCGGAAACGAAAAAATAAACCGTACACCTGCGCCTGGCTGGCTCTCGATCTGAATCTCGCCCCCGAGCTGAGTTGCGGCATATTTAACCGCCGCCAACCCAATGCCGCGACCAGAGAGCAAGGTCACGGTCTCCTTGGTCGAAAATGAATCGCGCATAATCGCCGCGCAGAGATCTTCGTGGGTCGCACTCGCCCAACCGCACGCCTCTGCCTGTTTGCGAACCATGTCCCAGGCGATGCCTTGGCCGTTGTCGGAGATCTCGATCACAAGCCGCCCTTGCACCCTCGCAGCCAGCCAGTGCATGCATGGACTTGTTGACGATGCAGAATCTGGATACCCGTGGTCGATCGAATTCCTGGTTACGTGTGTAAGCACACTCCAGAACTCGTCGAGTCGCCCCTGTGGGACCCGAACCCCGCCATCATCCACATGGACCTCGAGCGGACCTTTTCCGAGCCGACCCGCCAACTCCTTGGCCTGTTCGGCAAGCCGCGTCATGGGTCGACAAGCCGGCTCCGCCAGCCAGTCCAGGAGCTTAGCTGTGAGTTCCGACTCCCCTGTGGTGACGAGCGAGAGCTCCAAACAGGCGTAGTAATCATCGCCTTCGAGATGAAATGAGCCCGCATCATCTTCGACGAGCAAAAAGGCCAAGTTCTCAAGAATATCCCCCCACTCGTCCTCGATCGCACATAGGCCGGCGGATCGAGCATCTTTGGATCCATCGAGATCGAGGTTCTCAAGCGCGTGGCAATCCTCGGCCAGGCCATCGAGTCCCCAGGAGGCAACGTTGCCCTTGATCGTATGTAGGCCCCGCGCGAAGACAAGATCGGAGTCCGTATGACCGAGCAGCGTAAAAAGGTCGTTGACCTCGTTGATGAAATTCTGAAAGTGTTTTCGGTCCTTCAGCGCCCGGCTCAGACAACCGAGGAATTCGGTCTGCCGTCTTTGAAACCGCTCCTGCTCCCGCGCCACCGTTCGATCGCTCAATACGATGAGAATGGATTCAAAACTTCCATCGGGCTGGGCTCCCACGGGCCGATACTCAACCTCGAAGTGACGGTCATCCGCAACAAATCGGCCGGGTAGCTGGTCGATCGCTACATCCAAAGGGAAAATACCATCCACAAGTTGATCCCAACCAATCTCCAGATTCTGAGCAACACGAGGGTCAACCCGCGAAAACAGGTCCCAGAGAGCACGTCGCTGATCGTCGGGCGGACCAAACCACCCCTCGACGACGGCCGAAAAGTGATTCGGAAGCCTTCCTTGCGGATCGACAACCAAGAACCCCTGCCGGGCGCTGTCGAGGATCGTACGCATATTCGTGTGCTGCTCGTGGATCGTCGTATTTTGCGCGGCGGTCTTGCGGGCAAGGAGCGCAAGCTCGGTGACGTCCTCGACCACAAACATCAACCGAGCGATGACCGAGGCGTCATCGCTCCGGGGAATCGGCGTCACTGAAATTTCAAGCTCCCGCGGCCGCGGTGGTCCGCCATCCTCCGGCATGGCATAAAACACCCGACGCGGGAGCGTGTCGTTTACAAGGCTCCACTCGTCGATGTTGAACCCAATTTTCTTCCACGGGAGATCGTCAGGAAGTTCGAGGCCACAAAATAGAAGATCGATCACCCGCTCTCCCGCAATGTCTTTGCCAAACACCTGCTGAGAAAACTCGGAGACCGGCGAGGTCACGATTCCCGCTCGATTCACCGTAAAGACCCCCTGCCGCATGTTGTCGAGCAAGGCCACGGTCGTGCGCTGCTGATGGGCAAGCAGCCGGTTGTTGCCTTCAATGGTCTTCGAAAATGCGGCAGCGATCATCTCTTTTTCGCGCATTCGAGTCTGGTCGATCGCCTCGACCATCCAGTTTCCGCCCCCGTCGTCCATCGGCCGCAAGACGTACTCAAACGGCGTCGGCCCGTCGCGGCCCACACCATCGACGGTGACCGTAAATCGTTGTTTCCGACTTAATTTGCGCTGGTACTTGCTGCGTTCGAGAACAGGGAGAACCTCCAAAATCGTCTCGGGCTTGCACTCCAGACCCGCAGCGCGCAAAAACGATGCGTTCGCCGCGGTCACTTTCAGATCGGCATCAACGATCAAGACGGGGGTTTCGAGCCCATCGAGGTCGAGAATCATCAGGCGGCCTTAATGACAATGTCGTCTCGAAGAGAGCCCACAACCGAGAGAATGGTCTCAACGTCTTCGGCTTCGACACCACCCTCCTCAAGCGTCTCGGTGAGGATTCGAGCAATCTCTCCGAAGGCTTCATCGGTGATCTCGAGCTTGCTATGGGCTTCCCGCATGTTGCGGCCACTGTAGTTTTGGGGACCGCCGAGCACCGCACACAAAAAATCAGTCTGGTGCTTGATCAGCTTGCTCATGTCGCTGTTCTTAAAGTAGTGCGCGAGAGATTCAGTCTCCTTGATCTCGTCGTAGAACACGTGCACAAGCTTGTTGACCGTCGCAAAGCCACCGTATTTTTCATAGAGAGAACCCATGGTGACCATGAATCGTCCCGGGACATCCGGCCTTAATACCCAATAACGGACGACGCAGGTTCCTCTGGCGCGCATTGGGGCCCTCGCGGTCCCGCTTATTCAGTTTTAGACGTTTTTCTCCACGACCGGCCGCTTCTGGCTCAGTCGTCGATGATCTCAGACTCTTTTTTCTTCAGAACGTCATCGACGTCCTTCACAAAACGATCCGTAAGCTCCTGCACCTTCTCAAGACCACGTTTCAGATCGTCCTCTGAGATGTCCTTGCTCTTCTCGGCCTCTTTGAGCAGGTCGTTGGCATCGCGCCGACCCTGGCGGATCGAGATTTTTGCGTTTTCTCCGCAGTCTTTGGCATCGCGGACCAGGTCCCGCCGGCGCTCACCCGTCAGGGGCGGGATAGGCACTCGGACCACCACGCCATCGCTGCTGGGGTTGAGACCGAGGCCGCCGTTGATGATCGCTTTCTCAATCATCACGACCATGTTCCGGTCCCAGGGCTTGACGACCAACAATCGCGCGTCGGCTGCGGACACCGTGGCCACCTGGTTAAGCGGAACCATGCTGCCGTAGTTGTCGACTCGAACAGAGTCGAGCAGCGCCGGGCTGGCACGACCGGCCCGCACTCGGGCGAGCTCGTTGCCGAGCCGCTCCTTGGCTCCTTCCATCGCGTCTTTTGCCAATTCGATTGCGTCGTCTAGCATGGTGCTTCCTTATGATGTGGGGTTAGGCCGTGGGCCGCGTGTAGTCGGCTGGGGCGACGAGAGTGCCAAGCGGATCTCCGCAGACCACGCGAAGCATATTCCCCTTTTCGAGCATATCAAAGACGATAATCGGTAGATTATTTTCCTTGCAGAGTGAAATCGCGGTACCGTCCATGACATGCAAGCCCTGTGAAAGCACCTCAAGATAGCTCAGACGCTCATAGCGAACAGCGTCGTCGCTCTTCTCCGGGTCCTTGTCGTAGACACCATCGACCCGTGTCGCCTTCATGAGCACACTCGCGCCGATCTCCATCGCCCGCAGTGCAGCGGCGGTGTCCGTCGTGAAATAAGGGTTCCCCGTACCTGACGCAAAAATCACGACCCTACCCTTTTCCAGGTGGCGAGACGCGCGTCGTCGAATATAGGGCTCTGCGACCTCTTTCATCTCGATGGCCGAGAGCACACGGGACGGCACCCCTTGGCCCTCAAGCGCGTCTTGCAAGGCGATCGCATTCATCACGGTCGCAAGCATGCCCATATAGTCCGCACTGGTTCGGTCCATGCCCGCGGCCGAGGCCTTAACGCCCCGAAAAATATTGCCACCACCGATCACGATGGCGATGCTGGCCCCGATCTCGACCAGCTCCCGAATTTCATCGGCGAGCCTCAGCATCACGGCCGGGTCGATGCCGTAACCCATGGACCCTTGGAGAGCCTCCCCAGACAATTTGAGCAGGACACGCTCGAAAACAGGCTTGCGTTGGCTATCGGTATTCATGGGAGTTCCAGTCGCGAAAAAGCGAGGCCTAGACCCCGCTTTTTCTCTTGAGTGGGCTAGCTGCCCTTGATTTGCGCCGCGACTTCTTCGGCGAAATTCTCTTGTTTCTTTTCGAGACCGTCGCCCAGCTCATAGCGAACAAATCGCCGGACCCGGACATTCTCGCCGAGCTTGGCGATCACCTCTTTTTGAATGTCTTCGATGGTCTTCTTGGCACCATCGTCCTTCACAAAACGCTGCTCCATGAGCACCCGCTCCGAGAAGAACTTGTCGATCTGTCCGTCGACAATACGGTCGACGATCTTCTCGGGTTTTCCCTCAGCGAGGGCCTTCTCGCGCAGAAGGACCCGCTCGGAACCAACTTTCGAGGTGTCCATCTCCTCGCGTGTCACGGCATCGGGTGCCATGGCAGCGATCTGCATGGCCACATCGGCACAAAATCCCTGAAAGATTTCATTTCCGGCCACGAAGTCGGTCTCGCAGTTGACCTCAAGCAGCACCCCAACACGTTTGTTGGGGTGAATGTAGCTTATGACCGCGCCTTCGCTGGCGAGCCGTCCGGCCTTCTTGGCGGCCTTCGAGAGCCCCTTTTTGCGCAAGAAATCGATGGCTTTATCCATGTCGCCGTCGACCTCTTTCAAGGCCTTCTTGCAATCGAGCATCCCCGCCTGGGTTCGCTCGCGCAGTTCTTTGATCTCAGCGGCTGTGATCTTCTTAGACATTGTTTTGTCTCCTCAATCTTGCCGCTTAGGCCTTGGGCTTCTCGGTGGAAGCGGGTGCTGCTGCGGGTGCTGCTGCGGGTGCTGCTGCGGGTGCTGCTGCGACTGCGGGTGCTGCTGCTGCGGCTGCTGCTTCCGACTTGGCTTCCTCGGGGGTCTCGGGCACGGCCGAAGACTCAGGCGTCACCATTTGGGTACGGCGTGAAACGACCTCAACCTTAGGTCCATCGCCCCCTGTCGTCACACGGATAGGCCGGGGTGAATTGTCACGTCCCACCGCCGCGGTTACCGCACGCTGTTTGCCAAGCTTGGCACCTTCGAGCGCCGCCTCGGCGATTCGCGTCGCCACCAACTTGATCGACCGGATCGCGTCGTCGTTGCCTGGAATGATGTACTGGATCGAGGATGGATCCGCGTTGGTGTCGGCGAGAGCGACAACCGGAACCTGAAGGCGGTTCGCCTCGGCGACGGCGATACTCTCGCGTGCAGGATCGACCACAAAGATCGCACCGGGAAGCTTCGGCATATCCTTGATGCCGCCAAGGTTGCGCTCAAGCTTCTCGCGGGTCCGCTCGAGCTGAAGGACTTCCTTTTTGGTGATCTTGTCGTAGGTCCCGTCTTGGGACATTTTTTCGATGTTGTGCAGCTTGTCGACCGACTGACGAATGGTCTTCCAGTTCGTCAGGGTCCCACCGAGCCAGCGCGAACAAACGTAGTACTGTCCTGAGCGTTTGGCTTCGCCAACAAGCACGTCCTGCGCCTGCTTTTTTGTTCCGACAAAGAGCACAGGATGCCCTTCGGCAGCGACCGAACGCACAAAGGCGTAGGCGCGGCGCAAAAGCTTCGCCGTCTGCTGCAAATCGACAATGTGCACGCCGTTGCGGGCACCAAAAATGAAGGGCTTCATCTTGGGGTTCCACCGCTCGGTGCGGTGGCCAAAGTGCACGCCGCACTCTAGCAATTGGCGAACGCTAATGATTCGCTGGGCTTCGTCCATCGTGGTCTCTTGACCTGTTTCCGACATATCTTTTTTCTCCTGGCGTTTTTTCTTCTGCCCCCCTCGTCGAAGCCGTTGACCGCTTGCGCGGCACGCCACGGCATCTCCAGGGGCATGAGTGTTGAAAAGCGATGGCCTGGTACCATGCGCGCCTCCCAAGATCCAGGCTGGCCGCGCGGGTCGTCAAAAAAAGACAAGCGGCCCGTGACCAACCCGCCTCCGGCCACGGATGGCCCTCCTTCTGACTTGCGCGAATTATGCGCAGCCCCATGAGGGTCCAGATGCTGCCGAGGTCGGAGCCAGTGCGGATCGTGTCCGCGGGACGACCCCAAATCACGCTCATCGTGGTGCTTATAATGGTGCTGCTGCACGTTTGTGTGTGGCTGGGAGTGCTACCAGGTGAAAATGGCGAGCGCATGACCCTGTTGAGAATGGGCGCCAAGAGCACCGCCCTGATCGCCGACGCGGGCGAATCCTGGAGGCTGCTCAGCGCGCACTTCATCCATACCGGCTGGCTACACATCATTTTCAACCTGGCCTTCTTCTTCCCGGTCTCCGCAGCCCTGGAGTCGATTTTGAAGAAACAGGACTTCGTCTGCCTCTTGATGTTCACAGCGCTCGGCGCGGGCCTCGCCAGCGTCACGTGGACACCCGAGGTCTCCGCAGGGGCGTCTGGGCTGGTCTTCGGCATGCTAGGAGCCGCGATCGTCGTCGGGCTCCGCCATTCGGACTCCCTACGGGGACGTGCGCGCTCCTATTTTGGCTTGTGGGTGCTCCCCTTCCTGCTGGCGATCTTGATCTCCGGCGCCGGAAATGCCCAGATCGACCATTCGAGTCACATTGGCGGGCTCCTAAGCGGAATCTTACTCGCCCCATTCCTTCGCCTACGTGGCGGACCGCGAGATCGCTATGGTGACTTTGCGCGGATCGCACCGATCGCGGGTTCCGTGATTTGCGCGCTCGTCCTTGCGCCGGAGATCGCGGGGGGAGGTGGCCGTCCCGGGGTTCGTTATCACCTCGAGACCATGGAGATGACCCTTCCCAGCGCGTGGCACGCTGAATATGGACTCCTGGGGGAGATGCGGTTTCGGGGTGCCACACAGCTGGCCGCCGTGAGCATCGACCCCTTACCCAGCGCAACCATGGATTCATCCCGCGCAAAAAACAGACAGCTTGCGAGCGCCAGCCTCGCCCAGCGCTGGTACGAAGGTCGTCGCCTCAACCCTCTCGAACGAACCGGCATGATGACCGAACGCTCCCCCGCGGGGCCCTGCCCCGATCGCGTCCTTCCAGGGGCGGGGGCCCGACTCGAGAGCTGCTCGCTCTATCGCTTTAACCTCGAGGGCCAACCTACGGTCCGCGAGGTCTATCTGCTCGACACCACGCGGCGCTGGGTTCTCGTTAGTTTTGAGACCCCCGCTCCTTGGTTCGACAAATACCTGCAAACCAGACGCGACGTGCTGGGCTCGATCCGCTACAGCCCGCTTCGGCCTCAGCACTCGGCACGATCGACAGGGCCGCAACAAGCCGCCACAACTGCTGTACCCTGACGGCCGTGGCAAGCGCCCAACAACATCCCTCTTTGTCGCGACTCGCCGCGGTGAGAACTTCACACGCGGCATCTCCGCGAAAAACGTTTCTGGCTTGGACCCTC
The DNA here is from genome assembly GCA_964437075.1 of uncultured Nannocystaceae bacterium. Taxonomy (GTDB): domain Bacteria; phylum Myxococcota_A; class Polyangia; order Nannocystales; family Nannocystaceae; genus CAYTFJ01. Next base: position 19,891 of record CAYTFJ010000009.1, on the reverse strand, counting down.
GGTGCAAGCCTCGCGGCCGTTGGCGGCTGTTTCATCGAACCCGCGCCACCCACGAACTTTCGCCACGACTGCGATGCGGACGCCGAATGCATCGCCGACGAAGACCGATGCATCGCCGGTCTCTGCCAGCGCCCCTGCACGGCGGCGACCTCGAAGGTCGACTGCCCCTCGGAAGACGGATACGCGCTGTGCCTCAACGGAACCTGCGCTTCGGTCTGCTCGACCGACAAGGACTCCTGCCCGGACCCACAGCAATGCCTCCCGCCCCCTGAAGGCCTTGGCGCAACAGGTCAAAACCCGAGCGTCGGTTTTTGTGGACAGGCCTGCGATGCCGAGATGCAAACCGGATGCCCAGAGCGAGAGTTCTGCATCGATGGCTATTGCCTCGCGCTGCCCGACGAGGAGACGGGCACATGAAACCCGCAAGATTTCATGGGGCCAAGCTCTCGCCTGCCCGAGCGCCGACCGCAAAGCGACGCCGCCCATCCATCGCATCTCATGGGAGCGCGTTGTTGGTCGGAGCCTCGCTCTTGCTCGCCTCCTGCGCGGCCCCCTCGGCCGTGACTCGGGAGCGTCTCGTGGCGGATCTCGGGACCGGACTACGGAGCTTTCCGGTGTACCGGGCCGACACCAAACTCGAAAAGGACGCAGCGATCCGGCACCCCACCACCAAGCGCAGCAAGTCCGAAACCGCCTTTCTCGTAGGGGTCATCACCGGAACGATCGGTGTCGCCGGAGTGATCGGTTTCGGTGCTACGGGGCGAGCCACCGAAAACCGCCTACGTGACGGCTACGAGACCGGCATCGATCGTCAGACCGAGTCAAATCTCCAAAGCCGCGGCAACGCGATGAACAAGCTCACCGGAGCCGCCGTCGGCGTCGGTCTTGTGGGCTACGCCGTTTCGCTGGTCGCTTATGTCATCGACTACAATCGTTGCGGCCCCCTGACCCGCAAAAATGCACGGCGTGACTGCCCGCGGTGACCAGAGACTTCCCCACACGAACAGACCTTCCCTCCTCGCCCATGGTCCTCGCGGGTCTGCTGGGGCTGATCGCTGCGCTCTATCTACCCACCTTGGGCTACGGTTTTGTCTACGACGACGGCTGGACCCTGCGATCCAACGGCTTCCTGCGCGACTTTGATCTGAGCGTGCTTTTCTCGGACATGGCACTCGCCCGTCATGTCCCAGATGCATTTCGACCCACACTGGTGATCTTCGATGCCGCTGCCTATGCGCTGCTCGGGCTCAATTCTGCCTGTCATCACGCGCTCTCCGTGCTGCTGCATCTTGGTGTATGCGCTCTGATTTTTCGGCTCCTGCGCGGCGTCGGGGCGCCCTTGCTCGACCGAGCGAGCGTCATGGTGCTCTTCGGTGTCATGGCGATCCATGCCGAAGCCGTGGCTGTCGTATCTTTTCGCGAGGACCTGCTTGCGGCCATACTCGGACTCGCGGCTCTGGGTCTCGCCCAACGCAGCCTTTACCTATCGCCCAAACAGTCAGCGGTCAGACGCGGGCTCCTCACGCTGCTGCTTGGCATCGGTGCTTGTGCACTCATGGCCTTGGCCTGCGGGGCAAAGATGAGCGCCGCCCCTCTGCCCGTTTTCTGGTTGCTGCTCGAATCGAAAAGCCCATGGCGCTCGATCTCAGCGAAGGCCCGCGCACGTGGCCCTCTCTACTTCGCCGTCGCGGCGTTGTTGCTCGGAGTCGGACTTGCAGTGGCCCATGGCTACCTGCTGCACGGGGGTCTTTCCCCCTACGACCCCGGACAGAATCCAAGGATCTTCGCCACCCGCGTCGGCACCCACGCCGTGCTTGCGGCATCGACCCAGATCCACGTCGGCTATGTCCAACAGCTCATGCTTCCGCTGGGGCTCTCGCCAGAATACGTAGACTTCGCGGCCGCATGGACCGACCCCGCCACGCTCGCCTGCGCGCTTGTCTTACTCGCGTTGCTCGTCGTCGGCTTGGCTCATCTGCGTCGCGGGAAATCACCGACTGCCGCCCTGACGATCTTGGGCGCGATTCTGTTGGCGATTCCGACCAGCAATCTCATCGGCATGCCCAACATGCGCGCCGATCGGTTCATGTACTTGCCGAGCCTTCCGATCTGCATTGGAGTCGCCGCGGGCTGCCTCGCGCTGGGACGCAAAGCCGCCCACGCCATGCCGTCGGGCTCGTCCTCTTCTACAGCGAACGAGCCCGACCTGTTTTTGCTTGTTCTTCCGACGTTGCTCTTTGTCGTTGTCCAAGGTTCCGTGTGTCTCGCCGCCTCGACCACCTACGCGAGCAACACAAATTTGTGGGCGACCGCGCTGCGACGTAGCCCCGATTCGGCGCGAGCCCATGCGCTTGTGGGTATCCAACGTCTCGCCGGCGCCCGAGATCGAGCCCGTCACGACCCCGCGCTACTCGCTGTTGTCCGCGAACATTGCGCACAGGCCAGCGAACTCGACCCAATCTATGAGCTGCCCGAGATCTGCCATGCCCGACTCGCCCTGGTCGAAAAAAACTGGAGTGCCGCCTATCTTCACTATCAACGAGCGTTGCGCTTCAGCATCGACCGCAACGACCGCATCCTCGGCGCCTTGGCTCAGATCAGCTTGGATCTACCCGACATGAACGAACCCGCGCGGTTGGCGCTATCGCGTCGCCACCTGGACAAAGCACTCGACGCGTACCCCTATTCTCCAGAGCTGCACGCTGTCGCGGCGACCCTTGCCCACCGCGCAGGATACGCAGATCGGGCCATGGCGCTCTACCGGCGAGCGAGGTTTCTCCGGCCCGACCGCTGGGAGACGGTCGTAGGAGGACTGGAACTTGCGCTCGATCTCGGCGATACTTCTGCAGCCTACCGAACCTGGCTTGAAGACCATCGAGTCCTCGATCGGGCACACCCAGCGATTCGCGCCGCCCTGCGACGCCGGCTCATCGCCGCCCGGAACGCTCACCGTTTTACTCTGCTACAGTCCCTTTGCCGACCTGGAGTTTTTCCCAATGAACCGTAAATTTCTTGCACTTCTCGTTCTCACGGCCATGGCCATGGCTGCCGGCGGTATGGCCTGCTCTGAGACCTCGATTAAGAATCTCGATCGAAGCGACGAAGGACTGGGCGCGACCTAGCCTGAGCCTGGCGTTGGCCGCAGCTCACCCCGTGAGCTGTCCGGCGAACAGATCGGGTCCGACAACAGAGAGGTACGGGGCGCTCGGGGCTGCGGAAGGCCAGAGATGACACTGGGTCGAGCATCCGCAATGGTTTGTACGCAAGCCGATGCGTGTGGCTACGCGCGTGAGTTCGTGAGCCAACGCCGTCGCTGAGTAGCGACGCATTTGAAACACGGTGGTTCTTGCAGGCCTCTCGCTGAGCAGCGAAACGGGATCGAGACCGAAAAATCGACCCAGTTTAAGAAGGCCCCCGGCGGAGAGCCCTCCGGGACCGACCGCCTCGTGGAGCGCGAAAATCTGTTGAGCGTGAAGAACGCCGACCTCAAGGGTCGCGTCGTGAAGATCTGCGGCGATCAGGTTGCGAACCAAGGCCTCGAAACCTGACTTGTCCGTCTCTTGATCGTGTATTCCCGGCAGCAAGGGCGCGACTCGTGCCCACACTGGGATTTTTCTGGAGGCTAGGTTTTGGGACTGAAGCAGCAATGCGCTCGCGGGATCCGCGAAGCGGTCCAACAGTGCACGCTGAACACGCGCCCGTTGGTGGGCGATCTCCAACTCGACACCCACACCCATCTCGGCGATCGCGTCGACCAGCGACCGCGCCAAAACGTGTCTCGTTCGCACGATCGATCGACGCCCGTGGGCGTGAAGCCAGCGAAGCGCCCACTCCACCCAGCCGCCGCGCTCAACACCGAGAGCGTCCACTGCGCTGTTTGCCCATAGCGTGATTCGCGGAACCTCGATCCCGCTCGCCTCTTGCTCGCCCAAAATCGCCGTAAGACCCATTTCAACCGCCTCTTGGCCGATCTTTCGGATCTCTGTGGAACCGGGGTTCCCGGCGGCAAGCACCAGATGCATACCGGAGCAAGCCTGCCCTTTGGTGACGATATGAAGTACGGAACGCATCGAAACTACTGTTCTTTTGTATAGTCTATTTTGATGAATCGTCGAGCCCATGGGCCTTTCGTGATCCGGCCTGGATCACGGGATGCTGATGGGCTCGACGACCGGACACCACGCCTTGCGCAATAAGCGCAACACTTCATCTGTCTATCTCCCGGAGATCACAGGACTTTCGGCATTTCTCCCCCATTTTGTGCTAGGGCTCCTCGACGTGGCACAGGGGAAGTCGGGTAACGGGGACACGCTAAACATGCGTGACATCGACGCAGACGCTCTCAAGGTCGTCCGCAAACTCTTGGCAGCGGGCCACGAGGCCTATCTCGTGGGCGGTTGCGTACGAGACCTTTACGTTGGGCTGAAACCAAAAGATTTCGATGTGGCGACCAGTGCTCGCCCAGAGCAGATCCGTCGTGTCTTTCGCAACAGCCGCATCATCGGCCGCCGTTTCAAGCTCGCGCACGTGTTTTTCGGCACCAAAGTCATCGAGACCGCGACTTTTCGCGCCCCGCCTCCGACGCTCGCCGACGGCGAAGAGCTGCTGATCACCCAGGACAACGAATGGGGGAGCGTCGAAGACGACGCTCGCCGCCGTGATTTCACGATCAACGGCCTGTTCTTCGATGTCGAGTCACGCGACATCGTTGATTTCGTCGACGGCATGGACGACCTCGACCATGGGATCATTCGTACCATCGGCGACCCTTGGGTCCGCTTTCGAGAAGACCCCGTTCGAATGATCCGCGCGATAAAATTCGCGGCCCGCCTCAACTTCACCTTCGATGATGACTGCTGGAAAGCGCTTCTCGAGGTCGCCTCGGACATCGCAAAATGCCCGCGCGCTCGCCTGCTCGAAGAGGTCTATAAGCTGCTCCGCGGGGGCACCAGCCGACGATGTTTCGAGCTGATGCACGAGTCGCACCTGCTCGAGAACATCTGGCCCGGCTACCTCGAACTGTTCTCTGGCGACGGGGGACTCCGTCTGCCCCAAACGAATGAGACCGGAGCGAGCGCAAACCCGGATCCAGACGGACAACAAGACTCTTCAGACCGTTTTTGGCGCTACCTCGATGCACTCGACCACTTTGTGAGCGAGACCCGCCAGACGCCCAGCAACAGCATCATGCAAGCGGCGCTCTTCGCTCCTCACCTCGAGGCACAAGTGTTGAGTGCGCCAAGGTCGAGCCTCGAAGGCATCATCGAAGATCTGATGACTCCCGCCTGTGTGGAACTCGGCGTCGCGCGTCGCGACCGAGAGCTCGCCAGGCAGATCTTCATGGTCCATCGCCGTATGGTTCAGTCGGGTCACCGGCGCAAACCCACGCTTATCCATCGCCAAGATTTCCACGACGCGCTCGTGTTTCTCGGATTCTCGGTGGCTGCACGCAATCAAGACAGCTGCGCGCTCAAGCACTGGCAAAATATCGCTCAACTGCAAACGGGCGTCGACGACGACGGTAGCGAGGGCGAGGCTCAAGACGGAAAGCGACCACGTCGTCGTCGTGGCCGCCGCGGTCGTAGGGGACCCGCAACGTCCTCATCGTCCTCATCGTCACGACGAGGTTCAGGCGGGGGCCGACGCGCCAGCAGCCCCAGCGGCGGATGATCTCTCGCCCCTGATCGGTCTTCAATGACAGGCCCCGCGAAAGCGAAATCGAAACCACGCAGTGAGCGACGTGCCCAGCTCTTGCAAGCCGGGACCCACGACCACTATGTCGACACGGCCCTGTACGACTTTGAGTACCAAGAGCAGGAGTCGGACATCGAATGGTACTGCGAACTTGCCGACGAGCGCGCGGCTCACTGCCACATCCTTGAACTCGGGGCCGGCACAGGCAGAATCACCCTGCCCTTGGCGAAGGCCGGTCATGAAATCTGGGCGCTCGACCGCATGCAGAGCATGTTGGATTCGTTGGAAGAAAAATACTCGGCCCTTCAGGCCTCTGGTGCCAACCCAGGGGTGATCACGCCGCTTTTGGGCGACATGCGTGAGATCCCCATCGAAGACCAGGCCGTCGGATTGGTCCTCGCGCCCTTCAATTGCCTGATGCACCTCTACACTTGGCAGGAGCTCCTGCAGTGTTTCCGCGAGGTCTACCGCCTGCTTGAGCCCGGTGGAACCTTCGCCTTCGATGTCTTGCTTCCAGACCTCGATTGGCTCATGTGGGACCCCGAAAAACGCCACGCCGTCACTCGCTTCGTGCATCCGAGCTCGGGCGAGCACATGATCTACTCCACCAACCACGACTACGATCACGAGACCCAAGTCTGCCATGTTCGGGTCTACTACGACGATGCCTCCCGTGGCCGTTTTCGACCGGCGAAAGAGCCGCGCAAGCTCGTGCACCTCGCCCACCGCCAGATTTTTCCCGAAGAAGCCCGCGCCCTGCTCGCCTGGGCTGGTTTCGAACTCGAAGGTCACACGGGCGACTTTCTGGGTCTTTCGCTCAACCAAGAGGTCGAATCGCAGGTCTTTGTGTGCAGACGACCCAGCAACAAGCGCAAGTCCAAGGCACGGACACGGCCGACGAGCCCCTCTTAGGCCCACCCTCCTCCAACATTCTCGGTTATTGTACTGAGAGTGAATATCCCGTTGTCCCGTGTCGCCGCGATCTTGTGGGTGGGTATCGCCTCCCTTGCGGCACCCCGCCCCGCCGCGGCCGACACGATGTTCGGAGCCGAGTCCAAACGCAGCGACTATGTGCCCTTCGATGAGCTCTCCTACGAAGTCATCATCGAACCGGGTCTGGGCCACGACATCGACGTACGAATTCGGGTGGCGCTGCACAACACCAGCGCTCGCGCCCAAGACATCGTCCTCAACCTCGGACTCCCGCGCGGAAGCAAGCTTCGCGGCCTCTCCGTCGCGCGTGACGGTCACTGGGCCGAGGGCAAGATCACGAGCCCCAAAGGCATCGAGGGGCGCCGCGACCCCGGGACCCTCTACGCCCGCTTCATCGCCCCGAACCACGCCCGAGCCCTGCCCTCTGCCGAGATTGTCGGGTTCAACCTCGACTCCGGGGCGACCACGCAGTTCGAGCTCCACCTCGAACTCTACGCAGATCTGGTCAACGACCGTTGGCAAATTGAGCTGCCGCGCCGAAATTCGTCGCGGCCCAATTTTAGTCAGGTACGCCGTGTCATGGTTCGCGGCCTACGCGATGGCGAGTCATTCAAGGTCGAATCCGTCTCCAGCGGCCACAAAAAACACATCGAGTCCAATGCCGAGGACACCGTCGACGTCTCTTGGCCCGCCCATCTTCGCGGCGGGCCCACGCTCGACGGCCGCTACGATCTGACCGCGGATACCGATGGCCGGGGCGGCGACATTCGGCTGACCATGCATCTCGGCCAAGACAAAGCGGCAAAGCCTGACCATCTCATCCTGGTCGTCGACCACTCCACCAGCACCTCAGCGCGGCTGCAGCGAGACGCGCTGACCATGTTCTCGGCCTTGATGGATGCCCTCCCCGAAGACACAACCTTCGATGCCATCGCCTTTCATCGCTTCGCCAGCCCCCTGCTTCGCGCCCTTCGATCCGATGCACGCAACGATGCTGCGCTACGAGATCTTCGGCAAGCGCTGAAAGATCACCCACGGGCCCAAGGAAGCGACTTGCGAGCCGCCCTCAGCCTCGCCGGAGAGCGTCTCGCAAAGGTTCAGGCCCGCCATCCGATGATCGTGATTGTGTCCGACGGCATGCTTCCACGCAGTCTCGACCCGAAGGTGATTCGCGAGATTCTTCATCAACACCTCGGCAAGAAACGTCTCCCCGAGATGCTCTTTGTCGTCGACGACCCACTCTTGGCGAGGCACGGGCTGCCTTCCTCCCACCCCATCGCCGCGCTCGCTTCGGGGCTGGGTGCGAGGATCAGCCTCTCGGCCCTGGCCAATCTAAAAACACAAGATCTCAACCATCTGCTCTCTGCGCCCCGCGTGCTCGGAGAGTTGGCCGTCGCCCTTCCCAAGCAAGTCTCGCTGCTTGGACCCATGCCCACAGGCCTGGTCGCGGGCACCCTCATCGTCCTCGAAGGAAGATATCAAGGACGACCGCCCACTTCGCTCACCATCGCAGGGCGCCTTGGGCGAAAAAAACATTCTGCCCGGATTCGTCCCCATCGCCACGCCGCATTTCCCCTGGCTCTCGTGGCTTCGACCGAGCCTAAAGACCTCAAGCGCGCCGCTCAAGAGGGCCTCAACGCCCCGCCTTGGTACAGCGCAAGCATGCGCCGCCAGGCCAAAGAAAACATCGATCAAGCGAGCGCGACCGGGTTCGAGAGTGTCGGACAACTCGACGCTTCCATTATTCGCCGGTCCCTTCGCTTCCGCGTCTTGCCCCGCGCTCGAACGTGTTTTAATCAGGCCTTGGCTCACAACCAAGTTCAAGGAGGACGGGTCTCGCTGACGATGGAAGTCGGAAAGGGCGAGGTGATGTACGCCGCCGTCGCTCGCGCAGATCTCGAACGACCCGACCCCAAGTTTCGACGGTGCCTCGAAGAGGCCGCGTGGGCCCTACGTGTACCCGCCGGCCAACTCGACACCCAAGTGTACATGGTTCGCTACCCGCTTAAGTTCACCGCTCCCAAGGGCGGCCATCCTCCCAGTGCCGGAGAGGATGACGATCCCATTTTTCGAATGCTGATGAAGCGAGCCGACGTCTTGTCCCAGTAGCTCGCTCCCCTCTCTTTCCTACCGGTGAGATACGTGCCCAACGATCTTCATCACCGCCTAGTGAGCACGGGCAGGCCGTAGGCAGGCCGCAAGCTCCGCCATTTGGGCCGAGCGCGGATGCCCCGCCAACCAGTACATTCGGATCCAGTCGGACTGCGGTGGACATTCGGGCATCACTTCGACAAGGGCACCCGCCTGAAGCAGCTCTTCGACACAGATTCGAGGAAGCACTGCGACACCCTGCGAAGCCAGAACCGCAGCCCGCAGCTGCGAGAGCGTCCCAAACTCCCGCGAGCCGGCGAAATTCCAGGTCTGCTCAGAATCGCGAGCCTTCGCAAAGTGCTGAAACAGCGATGTACGGTCGTCGATGTCCAGAAGCGTGTGGTTCGCGGCATTCTCGGCGCTCACGAGCGGCGTGCTCGCCATGAGATCGGCGCTGGCGACAAATACATAGCGCTGCGGAACCAGCAACTCGGAGGTGAAACTCTCGGATCCAGGATTTCCTCCCCCGACGACCACACAGTCGACCACGCCCCTCCGTAGGTTCTGAAACAAATCTCCGGGCCGACCAAAAAAGAGGTTGAGATCGCGCTGCGGCTGCTGGTCCTCAAGATGGATCATCTGCGGCATGATCCAGCGCACGCCAAGCTCACGGCCTATGCCGAGCGTGAGCTCATAGGACGGAGAAGAGTTTGCATGGGCCACCGCATGGCACTGGCCTGCCTGCTCGATGCAGCGTCGAGCGTGAGGGCGCAATCGAACACCCTCCGTCGTTAGGGCCACCCGGCGAGTGGTTCGTTCGAAGAGCTTGGCCTCGAGCTGTTCTTCGAGCCGACGAATGCGCTGGCTGAATGCAGGAGGAGAGAGACCGACAAGCGACGCTGCCTCGCGAAAGTTCAATCGCGCAGCAGCCGCTTCAAAGCACCGCAGTGAATCAAGATCGGGTAGCACATCGAGTGTATGGCCGGTCCACCACTGATCCTTCAATAAAAACATTCCTAATTCAGAATAAAAAGTAACAAAACCTATAAAACAATATCATAGCTTTCAATTTGTGGACCATTACATAAATTCTCTGTAATCTTCGCCGAACAAAACAGTAATTTTAGTATTCTGAAATATCTAATATTTTTGATTGATAAGTTCGAGTTCCCGCTCCGCGGACTCGCGACTACTCTCGGCGCGTCATGCAGCCTTTTGCCCTCGCCACCGAAGTTGCCCGCGCCCTCTCCGCTTTCTTGCCGAGTTCGGCGGGGCTGTCCGTGCAGCAAGTGACCGCACTGCTCGCCCCCCCCCCCGACAAGAAAATGGGCGACTTGGCCTTCCCCTGCTTTCAGCTGGCCAAGGCCATGCGCAACGCTCCCGCGAAAATCGCACAGTCCTTGGCCGCCGAAATCACAGCCAAGCTTCCGTGCGGCCCGCTTACCGAGGTCACGGCAGCCGGCCCTTACCTAAATCTACGGCTCGACACGCCACTCGCCGCGCAGATCGTTTTGGCCCCATGGGCCCGAGGTGAGACGCCGAGCTTCCCGGCCCGGGCCGAGAAGGTGATGATCGAGTACTCCCAGCCCAATACCCACAAGGCCTTTCACATCGGGCATATGCGCAACGTCTGTCTCGGCGACTGCCTCGTTCGCCTGCAACGGGCCATCGGCCATGAGGTGATCGCAGCCAACTATTTGGGTGACGTGGGCACACACATCGCCAAGTGCCTGTGGGGGCTTGAGCAGCTCGAGGGCGACGCCGCGAGTCCCCCCAAAGAGGGCCGCGGCGAGTGGCTCGGCAAGATCTACACACACTCGACCGAGACCCTCACAAAATTGAGCGCCGCGGCGAAAGAAGGCGATGCGCCGGCGAGCGCCGCCCTCGAGGCCGCCAAGTCGCGCATGACTGAGATTTTGAAAGCGGTCGAAGCCGGCGACCCCAAAATTACAAAGCTCTGGAGAGAAACCCGCCAATGGTCGCTCGACGAGTTCAACGAGATCTATCGTTGGGCCGACATTCACTTTGATCGGGTGTTTTACGAGAGCGAAGTCGACAAACCTAGCTTGGCTCTTGTCGACGAATATCTCGCCAAGGGGGTGTTCACGCGGAGCGAGGGCGCGATCGGCATCGAAAACCCCGAGGTCAAACACATGCCCTTTTTCTTGCTGCGCAAACGCGACGGCACCGGGCTCTATTCCACCAAGGATCTGGCGCTCGCACGTATGAAGTTCGACGAGTTCCATGTCGACCGCTCGCTCTACGTGGTCGATGCCCGCCAAAGCGACCATTTTCGCCATGTGTTTTTGACCCTTCAAAAAATGGGCTTCGAAAAGGCAGCCCAGTGCGCCCATGTGGCCTACGAGATGGTCGAAGGTCCCGATGGACCCTTTTCGAGCCGCGAGGGAAACGTGATCTTGTTTCGAGAGTTGCGCGAGGGCCTGCGAGCCAAGGCTGCGGCTGATCTCCGGGACCGCGAGTCGGCCGACAACCCTTGGAGCGACGAAGACCTCGATGCAACCTGCCGCATGCTGAGTCTTGGCGCGATCAAATACGGCATGCTCAACCGCGACGTAAATCAGAAGATCGTGTTCAAAATGCAGGACTGGATGGAGCCCGCCGGCAACACGGGAACCTACCAGCAATATTCCGCCGCCCGTGCACTCTCGGTGTTGCGCAAGGCCAAAAACAAACACGGCAAAGAACTCGATGCCCGGCAGATCGAAGAGAAGGCCACACCGCTTGGAGCCGAGGCCTTTCCTAGCGATTCGGAACGTGCGCTCATCTCTGCGATCAATGCCCTGAGCGCGGCCGTCTTGCAGGCCGGTGAGCAGCTGAGGCCGACGATCCTGTGCGCCGCGACCCACAAACTCGCGCAGGCCTACAACACCTTTCAAAACGACCCCAAGTGCAATGTGATCCACAGCGAAGGCGACGTCTTGCAAGGGCGACTTATGCTCGTGACCGCGGCGCGCTCTGCCATGCGCTGGGGGCTGTCGTTGATGGGGATCCCCGCACCTGAGAGGATCTAGGCCGGCCCGGTCCCCTCAGCGACGCATCGACCGCTCCGCGACGTGAGTTCACGCAAGCATCCGCCGAAACGCTGGGCCCGGGGCCGTGGTACGCCCCTCTCATGTCCGATGCCCAGGTTCCCGTTATCGTCGAAGCCTTGCGTACCCCGATGGGGCGCTACCGTGGCGCCTTGGCCCCCATGCGGCCCGACGACCTCGCTGCCCACGTGATTCGGTCGGTCTGCGAACGTCATCCTGCGGCCGCCGAGTTGATCGAAGATGTCTATTTTGGCGCCGCGAACCAATCGGGCGAAGACAACCGCAACGTCGCGCGCATGGGCTCGTTGCTGGCCGGGCTGCCCGTCGAAGTGCCTGCGGTGACCGTCAACCGGCTATGTGGTTCGGGCATGGAGGCGATTCTCCAAGCCGCCAAATCGATCATGTGCGGCGAAGGCGATGTCTACATCGCCGGGGGCTCGGAGAGTATGACTCGCGCCCCCTTTGTGATGCCCAAGGCCGACCAAGCCTTTGCCAACAACGCAGAGATCTTCAACACCGCACTCGGGTGGCGCATGATCAACAAAAAAATGGATGCGCTCTATCCCATCGAAGGCCTGGGCGAGACCGCAGAGAACGTCGCCGACCGCCACCAGGTGTCCCGCGAAGAGCAAGATGCTTGGGCGATGCGAAGCCACACCTTGGCCGCAGAGGCCCAGGACTCTGGATTTTTTGACGACGAAATCACCTCGATCATGGTCCCCCAAGGCCGAAAAAAAGATCCGCTTCGGGTCACCACCGACGAGGCCGTTCGTCGCGACACCTCGCTGGCCAAGCTCGCCAAACTTCGTCCCGCCTTTCGCAAAGACGGAAGCGTCACCGCCGGAAATGCCTCCCCACTGAGCGACGGTGCCTGCGCTTTGATGCTCACCAGCCTCGCCCGCGCCCGCGATCTTGACCTCAAACCCATCGCTCGCATCGTCAGCTGGGGCCACGCCGGCGTTCATCCCGGCGTCATGGGCATCGGCCCCATTCCGGCCACCAAAAAGGCGCTGACACGCGCGGACCTCAAGGCCTCTGACATCGACATGGCGGAGCTCAACGAAGCCTTCGCCAGTCAGACCATCGCTAGCATCCGTGGCATTGAGCTCGATCCCGACGTCGTCAATCCCTCGGGAGGCGCCATCGCTCTCGGCCACCCCCTCGGGGCCTCGGGCGCTCGCATCGTGACGACCCTCGCCCACGGACTGCGACGCACGAAACAACGCTACGGCCTGGCGACCATGTGCATCGGCGTCGGCCAAGGGATTGCCGTCGTCATCGAGAGGCTCTAGCCCCCCGGCGGCCGTCTCTGTTCACTTCGTACTCGTTGCGATAGGACCAGAGCGATGCCGATCAACAACGACGCGTCTTTGGTCCTCTACCACCACCCTTTCACACGGGCAGGGACGGCCCTGATCATGCTCGAAGAGGCCAACTGCGAGTACGCCCTGCGCTACGTCGACCTGTCAAAGGGCGAACACAAACAGGCCGATCGCCTGACGGACAACCCCATGGGCAAGGTCCCGATCCTCGTCGACGATGGCCAGGTGGTCACCGAGTCGGCGGCGATCGGCCTGTATCTCGCCGATCGCTACGCACCCGGCGTGCTCGCACCCGCGCTCAATAATCCCGCTCGCGGCAGCTATTTTCGTTGGGCCTGCTTTGCGCCCTCGGTTCTCGAGCCCGCCGCCTACGCCGAGTCTAAAAAATGGGACGTCACGGCCAGCAGCGCCGGATGGGGTCGCTACGCCGACGTGCTCGACACAATCTCCGCGGCTCTCGCCCAAAACCCCTCAGGCCCCTGGCTGCTCGGCGAGAAATTTTTGATGAGCGACGTCATCCTCGGCGCAACCCTTCAATTTCTGATCATGTTCAAGATGGTCGAAGTACGTCCCGAGTTCACGGCCTACGTCGAAGCCCTCGCCGCGCGGCCCGCTGTGATTCGGGCAAAGGCGATCAACGAGGCCGTGATCGCCCAACAGGGCCTCGGCCGCAAATGAACCCCATCGTACTCGATGGCGCCATGGGCACGGTGCTCGCTTCTCGCGGGGTGCCCATGCAGGCCCCACTCTTTTCTGTGGGCGCCCTGCTCACCCACCCACAGGTGGTCGAGGCCCTCCATCTCGACTATCTCCGAGCCGGCGCCGACGTCATCTCGGCCAACTCGTTTTACGCCCATGGGCCCAACCTCGCCCGTGCCGGTCTTCAAGCCCAGGCACCGCTTCTCGCCGCCCAAGCCATCGCCCTGGCTCAATCGGCGCGCACGAGGTTTCTGGCCACGCCCCCGGCCGAGGGCCAGACCTCACCCCCCAAAACTCCCCGCCCCCGGATTGCAGGCACCGTCAGCCCGCTTCGACCCAGCCCTGCGCGCGCCCAGGCCCTGCGCACAACGATCGAGGCCGTCGTCGAAGCCGGCTGCGACCTGTTGTTGCTCGAGACCATGACCGACCTCGATACCCTCGACGCCGCACTGCTGGCTTGCCGTGGCGTCGACTGTGCGCTGTGGGTCTCGGTGGTGCCGAGCGCTGCCGACGGCCAGGCCTTCATGGCCGCCGCCGCAGGTCGTATCGAAGAGGCCGGCGCCCAGGCCATGCTGATCAACTGCTGCGACCTTCGCCATGTGCCCGCCGCACTCTGCGACCTCGACACCGTGACCCGCGAGTCTTCGCTCAAGCTCGGCCTCTACCCGCACGTCAGCCAAACCCACGAGAACACTGGAGCCTGGATCCAGCAGGCTGTTTCGGCCACCGCCTTCGCCAACGCCATGGCCGGCTGGCAGCACGAGTTTCCTCGACTCGAGATTTTCGGGTCGTGCTGCGGGTCCACACCCGAGTGGACCCACAGCCTACGCGAAGCCCTCGCTAGGCCCGCGTAGAAGTGGAAATCTCTCGCCGTCAGCGCTACGGTCTTCGCCATGCGGTGGATCGTCGGAGACCTTCAAGGCTGCGCTCGGGAGCTTGAGCAGCTGCTCAAGGCGATTCGCTTTTCGCCCTCACAAGACGAACTTTGGTGCGCGGGCGACCTCATCAATCGCGGTCCTGACAGCCTCGCCACGCTTCGTCTCTGGCGAGACCTGGGAGGACGCGGCGTCTTGGGCAACCACGAGATTTATGCGCTCTTGGCCCGCTCGGGTCGCTGGCCACGCAAGGACGATACCTTGCAGCCCCTCTACGATGCGCACGACGCCGACACGCTTTTTCAACGCCTGCGTGACCTTCCTGTGCTCGCCCATCTTCCGGCCCGCGACAGCAGCCTCGCCCACGGTGTCTGGCTCGTGCACGGCGGCCTGCATCCCCAATGGACCGACCTCTTCGCGCTCGCTGCCCGCAGCAACGAGGGCGCGCACGACGACCGCTGGCTCAAGAGCGATCCCGTCTCGTTTATGACCCGCGTACGCTGCTGCACCGAAACGGGCGAGCGCAACCGCTTTGACCGCCAACCCGAAGACTGCCCCGCACCCTTTCGACCCTGGGACGACTTTTACGAGGGCGAGGCCCTGGTCGTGCATGGGCACTGGGCTTGGCGAGGCCACTACCGGGGTAAGCGGACGCTCGGCCTCGACTCCGGCTGTGTCTACGGCGGCCCACTCACCGCGTGGTGCATGGAAGAAGACCGAATCGTCCAGGTCTAGTGGGCATCTTCTTTCATGGGGCCCTTCGTTGCCCCCTGCTCCGCCAGGATAAAGGCCAGCAGGGCCATGGTCGCCGCGTTGGCCTCGAGATGCTCGGGGTTGACCTTGTCGACGGTGTCCGCGGGGCTGTGGTGGAGATCAAAATAGTGGCTAAAGTCCGGGCGGATCGACATTCCCAACACCCCCGTACGGGTGAGCGGCGAAATGTCCGCGCCCCCCCAACCCTCAACAATCTCTTCGAGCCCGATCTCGGCAAAGAGCGGTAGAAATTGCGCCAGCGCTTCGACGTGGCTCGCATCGCCCGCGATTCCGATCGCCTGTGGTTTTCCGGAGCCCACATCGGCTTCGACCGCTGCGACGTGTTTTTCGTGGCCATGCGCCGCGAAATATTCTTTGCCGCCTCGCAGGCCATTTTCTTCGTTTGTGAACAACACCGCGCGGATCGTTCGCTTTGGTTTGAGGCCCGATTCGCGGATCAGCGTCAGGGCTTCCATCGCCATCAAACAGCCGCCACCGTCGTCGGTCGCCCCATCCCCCACGTCCCACGAGTCGATGTGGCCGCCGATCACGACGATCTCTTCGGGGTGCTCGCTGCCCAGAATCTCGCCGATGGCGTTGGCGCTCTTTGCATCGGGAAGAGTCTTCGCGCCCATCTTCAGCTCGATCTTCACCGGCTCGCCGCGGGCCTGCATCCGCGCAAAAAACTCGGCATCTTCGGCTGGAATCGCAGCCGCGGGGATTTTTTTCACCTTCTCGTCGTAGCGCATCGCCCCGGTGTGCGGGGTGCGAAGACTGACCGCACTCACCGAACGGATCAACACCGCCTTCGCCCCGAATTTCGCCCCCTCGATCGCTCCCTTCGAACGGATCTTCACCGTCGCCCCGTAGTGTGCGTCTTTGTGGTCGTGATCGTAGGCCGGCATCGCTTGGTTGATCACGACGATCTTGCCCTTAAGCGCCTTCCCTTGTGCGGCAAGGTCTTTGAGACTCTTGACGACGATCACCTCTGCACGCAGGGCCCGGCCCTGGGTCCCCACGGAGCCACCGAGACCCAACATTGGAATCTTGCGCTTCAGGGGCGAGAGCACCGTCATGCTTTCTTCGCCGCGAACCCAGTGGGGTACCTTCACAGCTTCGCGGCGCACGTTGTCGTGGCCATCTTTTTTCATGGTCGCTATCGACCAGTCGATCGCCTTCTCGAGCGCCTTGGTGCCGCTTAAACGCGGCCCATACATGTCGACCATGTACGCGAGTCGATCCCAGGCCCGGGTCTTGGCATGTGCCGCCGCGGTGATCTTGACCGAGGCCTCCAACAAACGCTCGGGAACAACAGGGATCGTCGACTCGGGAGCCGCCTGCGGAGGCTCGTGCGGAGGCTCCGGCGGGGCCACCCACGCCGCCTGCGGAGGCTCGACCTGGGACTGCCCCCAAATGATTTTTTTGCCCGGATCGGCGGGGTACTGCCCTCCCAGCCGACAACCCGTTTCTGCAAGGGACAACACGACGAGACCTAGGACCCTGGCGCAATTTCTCACGGCCTAGCCATACCCGTGCCTCCCACGCCCACGCAAGCGATGCACGCCGTTATTCCGGTTTCATCTCCAGATACAGCACGGGCCCCTTGAGCTCTCCTGAGAGCTGGTGCGACCGCATCGACAGCCGTTCTCGCAACCCCTTGAGCCCAGGCTTGGTGTCAAACTCGCCCGGCATTGGTCCCGAGGGCAGGCTTACCGACCAGTGCGCCATGCGGCCTTGCACGCTCCCCGACGCCCCTTGCTCGAGGGCTTGAAAGAGCGCCGGGAGGCTGTTGAGCCCCGAGAAAATCGACGACGAGAGTGGC
Source organism: uncultured Nannocystaceae bacterium (assembly GCA_964437075.1). Taxonomy (GTDB): domain Bacteria; phylum Myxococcota_A; class Polyangia; order Nannocystales; family Nannocystaceae; genus CAYTFJ01. Next base: position 2,652 of record CAYTFJ010000009.1, on the reverse strand, counting down.
TGCCCACGCAGGACAAAACCGGGATCCCGGCCCCCCGGCGCAAAGATTGAGGCCGAGTCTTCGCCCGCGAGCGTATCGAGGCCCACAACCACCGAGTCTTCCGCTGCTTTTGTGCACCAGGCCTCGCCCTCGGCGGTCAGCATCAAGCGGGCTTTCATCCGTTCGGATCTGCCGTCCAAGGGCACCTGCATCGCCACACGATCAAACAACAGCGCCGGCGCCCGTTTCAGTTCTCGGCCTGAATCGTAGTGCCCCGAGAGCACATGCGTGATCGCAACAAGCCCCTCATCGACCCGTTCAAGACCCGCATGATCGAGCTCAAGAACCGTCCCCTCCCTCGGATCATAGACCAAGGCGCGCGCTGGTTTCGGGGGGTCTAAAGCCGCCATAAACCAGGCGATGCTGGCGTCATCGAGCGCGGCTTGCAGCGGCTGAAGCCCCGTGCCCATGCCCTGTGGAAACGCGAAATAGTCGATCACGAGCCCCGAACGACCGTGCTCACGCACCACGAGCAGCGCTTTTCCTTGATCTTGGCGCACCACCGCGAACACATCGTCTCGCCCCAACAGCGCCTTGACCAGTTCGACGTTCCCGCCCGTCGGTGGCGCCGCGCCCCTTCGAAACACCTCCGATGGCCCCGGGTGCCGCACGATAATCTCGCTTTTGCGCGCCACAAACCGCCGCGGCCAGTCGCTCGTGCCCGCCATTCGCCAGTGCAGTCTTGGCAGCTCGACCGCCGCCAGTGCCGAGCGTACCGGGGCCACCAGCGCCTCGGCCTCGGTCCGTGCCTCGGCCCGCGCCTCGGGAGAGTCTTCGCACCGCTTGCGGGTCGTCACGCCCCCACAGTGTGGGACCAGCCCCCGATCGCCTGTGCGGGCCAGCGACTGGCACACACACGGCCCTGCCGAGTCCAGGGCGTCGTTGGCCCGCTCCCGGGCCTCTCGTAGCGCCGAGGTCGTCTCGAAGGCTGCACTCACCTGCGACGACGACGGTGCCTCCAGCGTCGCGCAAACCACCGAATCGGCGCGAAACCCCAGCTCCTCCAGGGCATAGGGGCTCAGCCCGCTCGTATACATCCCTGAAGGCAGCGCCGGCATGGGGATCTCTCCGACCAGTCGATCGGTCGTGCGTCCGCGGCCCGCGACCACGCAGCGCACTGCGGCCGAGTCCTCACTCACCCAGTCGAGATCGCCCGACTCGATGCCACAGCCTCCGATCAGAGCACTCAAGATCCCGCCCAAGATCGGCGCCCGTCCCCGGCACAGCCAAGTGGCTCTCCCAGATCTCGCCCTTTCTTTTGCACCCGTACTTCTCGTGAGACCGAGCCGCATCGGGCAGAGATTAGCACGTCTGCTTCTCTGAAACGGGCCGGGGATCCCAGACGATCGGGCCCAAGCTGGTATCCTCTGGCCGTGCTACTTCGCGCACTCGCCGTTCTCGCCACCCTGTTCATTCCGCTGGCGACTGCCTTCGACGGCATTTTTACGAGCGAGGCTGTGCCCATCGCCACTGTGCTGGTTTGTGTCGGCGCCCTGCTGCTTCGCCGCAACCCCGCCCTGCCTCAGGTCCTCATCGCGGCCGCCCTGGCCGCCTTCGCCACCCACACCGCCTTTGGCACCCAAGAGCTCCTGCGCGACAGCTCCGTGTTCTTCGGCCCGAGCACCATCGACCTGCGCACCGACCCGATCTCGACCGACCGCGCTGGGGTCGTCGAGGCCACCGGCTATCTCCGCGACGAGTGGGTTCTCGACGAATACCGAACGGCCGACGGCCAGCGCCCCGACCAAAACAAAACTGCCCATGCCGTGCTGGTCCCCTTTCTTGGCGACAAAACCGAGTCGCTTCGGCCCGACCACCCCGTCGTCGTCGCTCGGATCCCCGCCACGCTCGACCGCGGTCAAAAGCTCCAGACCCTTACGGGGACTCTGCGTCCCATCCCCAAAGAGCTTCTCGTCACCCTTCTCGCCGCCGCCAGCCCCGACGCCGAGGCCCAAATGCGCGGGCTCTTGCTCGACACCGTCGACCTCCCCACCCGCGGTCAAGCCCTCACCCGAGCCGGCCTTGCCCTGTTCGCCGCCCTGCTCGCCGCCCTCTTGTTGCTGCTCGGCATCCCTTCCCCCGCACCCCCCCGACCGCCGACCTAGGCCGAGACCCCACGGCGGGCCAAACTCGGGGTTCACGCATATTTTTCTCCGAGCTTCCGGCCTTCGCCCCCTTGCCCACGCCCCGCTCAGACCCCATACTCTCGCTGCTCGAAGGCAACTCAGGTTTTCTTCAACACCACGGGGGTGCATTGGCTTTCGACGGGGATATCAAAGACGACGACAGCGTGTCGCGGGGCCAACGCCGCGTTAATAACGATGGAAAAAACCAGTTGCAAACGATAGCAACTACGGCCGTATGGCCGTTGCCGCCTAATCATTAGGTGACACGAGCGAGTGTAAGGTGCTCCAGTAGCACTCGGTCGTCAACACGGGAGCTGGCCGCAGGGGATGCCCTGACCCGGCGGTGAGATCAAGGGGATCGGTTGGAACGAGGGCCTGTCGGTGGGCATGCGTCTGACTTAAATCCAAGTTTATCGACTACACACGTAGACGTCCCGTTGGAGAATTCGCGGACCCGGGTTCGATTCCCGGCGCCTCCACTGACTAA
>CAYTFJ010000008.1:45172-87690 GCA_964437075.1 uncultured Nannocystaceae bacterium | reverse complement strand
AGAACGAGAACGAGAACGAGAACGAGAACGAGAACGGCCCGGACGATCTCTCGTCCGGGCCGTTCTCGCACCGCTCTAAAAGCAGCATGTAAGCCGGGGTGGCAAGTTTTCAATGTTCAGAAAACTCGCATGCGGCGGAGCTCCGCCGCATGCCCCACCGAGGAACTAGTGCGCGGGTGCAGCAGCGGGCTTCGCGTCAGCAGCGGGCTTCGCATCGCCAGCGGCGTGGGCGTGGCCATCCTTGGCAGCGTCGGTGCCGTGCGGCGCTGCAGCAGCGCCTGCGGCGGGAGCAGCCGCACCTGGCTTCGCTTCAGATTTTGCCTCAGGCTTTTTCTCTTCGGTCTTCTTGTCGCCCGCCTTGTGGTCGTCGGCCTTGTGGTCCGCTTTCTCAGCGGCCCCCTTGTCGGCGGCACCCTTGTCGGCGGCACCGTCGTCACATGCGACGAGAGTGGTGGAGAAAAGGGCAGCAGCAGCCAATGTGGGGATGATGTTCTTGATTTTCATGACGTTGTCCTGAGATCCTCGACACAATGACGAAATTCGGAGTGATAGGCGTCACGCTCGGCCCATGGGTTTGTCATGGTTGCGTCATGAAGAATCGAGGCGCCCCTCGTTAAGCGCGATATCGACATGCATCCTGCATTGCCGTCGAATGGGCACCACGTTCCGGCCTCACTTCCTCCAGGATTTGAGAGCCGGAGCTCGATTTTCCCATGCTCCGAGCTTCAGGCTACGATCCGGCGCGATGCCCGACGAACCTGTCTCTCGCGCCCGGATCTTGGTCGTCGATGATGAGCAAAGTATCCGTGAGTTTTTGAGCATCTGTCTCAACCGCGCCGGCCACGACACGGCGTGTGCAGCGACCGGGGCAGATGCCCTGCGCATGCTGTCGACAGATGAGCGTGGTTTCGATGTCGTAATCACCGACCTCAGCATGCCCGGCGTCGATGGGATGGAGGTCCTCCGGCATGCCTGTGCCCTCCCCCTCCCGCCGCCGGTCGTCATGATGACGGCCTTTGCCACCACGGACACCGCCATCACTGCGATGAAGCTCGGCGCACACGACTACCTGACCAAGCCGTTCAAGGTCGCCGAGATCGAGGTCGTCGTCGAACGAGCGATCGAACGGACGGCCATGCGCGCCGAAAATATTCGGCTCAAGGCCGAGCTAAAGGGTGTTCACCAGCTCGACAACATGGTCGGCCGCTCAGAGTCGATGCAAAAAGTGTTCGATCTGATCCGCCGAGTCGCCAATACGCGAACAAACGTGTTGATACGGGGTGAATCTGGGACGGGCAAGGAGCTGGTTGCGCGAGCGCTGCACAATCTCTCAGACCGAGCAGCGCGCCCGTTCATCGCTATCAATTGCGGGGCGATTCCCGCGACCTTGATGGAATCTGAGCTCTTTGGCCACATAAAAGGTGCCTTCACGGGAGCCACTACGACCCGCCCCGGAGTGTTTCAGGCCGCCCAAGGTGGCACGCTCTTCCTCGACGAAGTTGGAGATCTCGACATTGCTATGCAGGTTAAGCTCCTTCGCGTCTTGCAAGAGCGAACGGTCCGACCCGTGGGTGCGATCGCGGAAATCGATCTTGATCTGCGATTGATTACGGCGACGCACAGGGACCTCGAAGCTGCGATCTCGGCAGGAGAGTTTCGTCAAGATCTCTATTTTCGACTCAATGTCATTCAAATCGTTCTTCCTCCTCTGCGGCATCGCCGTGAAGATATTCCGATCCTCGTCGAGCGATTTTTTCGTCGCTACAACGTCGAGATGGGACGCGGCTTGAGCGGAATCGCACCTTCGGCCCACAAATGCTTCCTTAACTACGACTACCCCGGAAATATTCGAGAGCTCGAAAATCTCGTAGAGCGGGCGGTCGCGCTGGAGGGAGGATCGGACCTAGGTAGCGCGCACCTCACTGAGCTGTCCCAAGGCACAAGCCCGGTGTTGACGACCGACACGGTCCCGAACTCGGGCCTCGATCTTGATGCGGCGGTCGCCGACCTCGAACGTCGCCTGATCGAGTCTGCCCTCATTCAAGCGAAAGGCGTGCGAAAGCGAGCGGCGGACCTGCTGAGCATCAGCTTACGGTCGCTTCGCTATCGACTTCAAAAGCTCGGCATCGAGGTCAGCGCCGCTACGGATGAGGACACATTGGTCGATCCTCGTCCCTAACCGCCCATCGGCGGGACAAGCCACGCAACAAGGCCGTCGCCCAAATAGCCACCATAGTTAACCCCGACGTGACATTTTTTGTCTTCGGGACGTGAAATGTCGTCGAATCCCCGACATTTTTGAGGCGAAGCGGTCGATGCCTCGGTCTCCGATTCGCCCAACTTTTTGAAATTATGGAATTCCAGGCATAATTCAGTTTCGGCATGACACCTGCTTTCACTAGGAGACGAATCGGATGACCTTCACACCGCCCCACGACCGAACTCTGAACCGTACCCGCGGATTCACGCTCATTGAGCTCATGACCGTGGTTGCAATCCTCGGGATTCTCGCGGTTGTAGCGATCGGAGCCTATTCAAAGAACGTACGGACGGCCCGCCGCACGGAAGTCTTCGGAGATCTCTCAAACATCGCTCTTAAAGAAGCCGCATTTTTCACGGTTCGAGGCCACTACGCGTCGTCGACCGCGAGTGAGGCCGACACCTACCCCGAGAACCCCTCGGGGCTCGCCGATCGCGAGAATGACGCGATGCCGTGGGAAATCGACGACACGGAATACCAACGCGATGGTGCCTCCGGCGACTACTTTCAAGAAGGTGGGGATGAACATGGATTCGACGCTCTCAATTTTATGCCAGAGAACGGCCGGAGCTTCTGTGCTTACGGCGTGATCTCTGGCGATGGGACAAATGGGCGATTCGAAGATGAGCCGCCCGACGCTCCCCTGGCCAACGAAATTTTTAGCGACGACGACGCGCTCCAGCGTTTCTACGCGCGCGATTGGTTCTACGCCTTCGCGGTCTGCGATCTCGACCGCGATGGTGTCTATTGGGAATTCACCCGACCTCACTTCACCGCCAAAGTCTCCATGGGAGACGGCACTTCATACGGCGAATAGACCCGAGCCGCGCCTCGGGACCGTTCGTCCACCAACAACAACAGGAACACACAGGGACGAAGCCATGAATTTGAACATCAAACGACTCAAAAAAGCCAAGGGATTCACGCTCATCGAATTGATGATCGTGGTTGCCATCCTCGGTATTCTCGCCGCCATCGCCATTCCAGCGCTCTCGAAGTACATGCGTCGAGCCAAGACCTCCGAGGCCAAGGTTCAGATCGCCAAGATGTTCGACGGCGCATCTGCGTACTTCACAGAGACCCACGTCGATCGTGGCGCAGTCGCGCTGCTCGGCAACGGTGGCGATGTCGAAGATGCGGCCGCCCATCGTTGTCCTCACCGAAGCGGTGAGTCCTCGGGAGTCTCCACGGCCGGAATTACTCCTCCGATTACCCTCGACTGCAACGCGGGCCCGGCAGCCCATTGTATACCGGGCGTAGGTGGCTCGGGCGGCGGTGCATACGACATCAGTCTCTGGAACAACAACGATGTCTGGAACTCCCTGAACTTCGTCCAGGAGCAAGGCCACTTTTTTCACTACAACTTTAGCGCCGACAATGGCGACAGCACCGGCTACGGAAACTGTCAGTTCACGAGCCAGGCCTTCGCAAACTTGGATGCGGACGACGTGTTCTCCACCTTCGAGCGCACGGGAGCCGCGGACCGAAATGGTGTCAATGGCGCGGTCGGCCTCTACATCGACAACGAAGTCGAGTAGGTTGGCGATCCGCACATAGGCGGATGCAAAGAGCACAGTCCTCGGACTGTGCTCTTTTTTTTGGCAAAACTGTTAGGCTTCTGGGGTGCGAAGGGTCGCCCAGATGCTCTTGCCGCTCGCCGTATTGGCAGCGCTTGTCCACTCGAGCCACTCGAGCCTTCACGAGCGCCGGAGCCAGGTTCCCGACGACTCCGATGTTCTCTATTTGCCGCCCTCCGGCCAGCTGCGAAGCATGAGCCTCGGCTACAATGAGGTCCTTGGCGACCTCATTTGGATCCGTGCGGTGATCTTTGCCGGCAACACTCTCGGGGGGCAAAATTTTGTGTGGATCGAGCGCTACCTTGAGGCGATTTTTGAGCTCGCGCCGAGCTTCCGTCGGCCCTACAGCTGGGGTGGCGTGACCACCGTCTATTCAGGGCTGACCCCAACCCGTGAATCGACCGCTCGAGCCATCGCGCTCTACCGCAGAGGCCTCTCTCATTTTCCCGAAGACCACGAGATGCTATTCGCCCTCGGGATGTTGCTCACCCGTGACGTCGGCAGCGTTCCAGGGTTCACGTCCGAAGAGATCGAGGCCGGGGGCCGCGAGGGCGCCAGCCTCATTCGCAAAGCCGCGAGCTTCGGCGCCCCTCCGCTCGTTCGCCAGCTGGCGGCCACCTTGGTTGCTGACGATGCCTCTGACCAGCTTGCGATTCAGTTTCTTGAGACCCAACTGCTGCTCACGCAAGACAACAACTATCGTCGCATGCTCCGAGCAAAACTAGAGGCACTTGCGGGCTCGGCCAATTTGAAAAGTGTGCAGCGTATCCGGTCAACCTTCAAAAACGAACACGCCGAGCACTACCCCTACATCTCAAACGATCTCTACGCTCTCATCCGCGATGACACTCGCGGCTAGATCCGCAACGATCGCTACCAGGTCCCACGCACCCGGTAGCGACGAGCCTCTCGGCCTGCTACTTGCTCCCCTTCACGACCTTCGACTCGCCATCTGCGACGGTCACTTTCTGCGACGAGCTGCCATCGGCCCAGGTCCATTTCACCGTGTGTGAGCCAGGGGTCACCTTCACCATCACGACCGGCTTCTTGCCCTGGCTCCTACCGTCGACGTAGATCGTCGCCGGCGGTAGCCCCGCCTTGGTCCCAATCTTCAACGTAGCCGTTTTTCCCTTCGGCTTGGGTCGTGCCCTGGGGACGGAAGCTTTGGGGCGCGCCCTAGGTATTTCGGCCGCCTGTGGACGAACCGCGGCCCCGGCTGGCGCGAGCTGGGTCGCCGGAGGAGTCACGGCCGCGTTTGCCACGACGCCACCACGGACTAACGTCAGGCTGAGGGTCTGTGCCGGACCGCCCTCAAATGCAACAGGCACGGTGAGATCGCGGTGGCCCTTTGCCCGCGCAACGACCGAATACTCGGCGGCGGCCTTGCGCTGCACCAAGTAGCGAAACTCTCCGCCTTTAACCGTCTCGGTCGCCAAGGGCTGGCCATTCTCCAGAATCGTCAGCTCTGCTTTGACGGGATCCGAAACGACCGTCAGCGTAACCTCTCGATTTTGGAGACGAACGGGGAGATTCAAGGTCTGACCTCCATAAACATCGATCGTCTGCTCGAAAGGAAGATAGGCACGCCCCTTGCTCACCACGACGGTATGACCTCCTTGAACGAGGCCGGTGACGATACGTGGCGAACCGCCGGGTTGATTTTTTCCGTCGACCGTCACCGTGGCGTCCACGGGAAAAAGCTCAAGTGCCAAGCCTCCGGTCCCTACAGCAACATCCACGCCCGCCCCAATGGCTCCTTGGGCGCCTTCGGCGACACGCTCCGCATCCTTCATCATAAAAAATCCGATGCCCACGGCGAGCAGCGCGACGGTACCCGCGACGATACCGACAATTTTTACAGTGTTTGACCGAGGCACGGCCCCGGCAGGGCTTCTCGGTCCAAAGTCTTCTCCCGCGAAGGTCGAAATCTGCGGCTGCGCCGATAGGACTCCGTCCATTCCGGCTCCCGGACCCATCGCGTGGGTCTCCGGCGCACGAGGCATCCCCTGAGCGCCGCTTCCGGACTTCGCTGATGGCGGTACGACGGCCGTCACTGCCACTGCCGCCACGCCGATTTTTGGGGCGCTCGAAACATTCCCGATGCGGGCCGCGCCACCCTGTGGGGCTCCACCTAAACCGATGCCCGCGATGTCCTCAGCTCCGGCTCCGTCAAAGAGTTTCGTTTCGAGTTCGTCGTCGTCCCAATCAAAATCAGAGCCGCCGCCTGCCGGCGCTGTATATGCGGGCGCCGGTGACCGCGGACGATCCGCCGCACTCGGCTTCGGAAGAGCGGAAGCCGCGGGACTCGTCCGACGTGCGGACGCCGCTGGAGACGCCCGAAGCACGGGGCCCGGCCCGGTGACGGCGGCGGGACTGAGGTTGACCTTGGCCGAAGTCATGACCATGGTCTGAGATCGTTTTCTTGCCCCGGCGCGCGAAGGAGCGGGCTTGGATGCCTGAGTCGGTGCTCCTGAGCCACTGCCGATCTGTGCGGAGACAGGTCGATGGGCCGCGGTCTGAACCGACGACCGTCCGCCGGTCGATCCTGGCGAAGCGACTCGGCCCGGCGGCGGCGGCGGAATTCGCCCGCCTCGTTTCGCAGGCGGAGGTGGAGGCGCGCCTCCAGGAACGTTCGATTTCGTTGCCCCTTGACGCGAACCTGGCGGTTGGGGAACGGGACGATTCTTCGCTTTTTGCTTTTCCAACTCGATTTCCTTTGCGTAGTGCTGCCTCATCCATGCTGCGAGGTCTTTACGGCTGTAAAACAGCCCCTGATCGAACATGAATCGCTGGAGATCGTCGTGGAACTCCCCTGCCCACTTGTAGCGATCTTCGACCTCTGCCGCCAACGCACGCATGACGATCGCCTCCAACTCAAGAGGGACCTCGGCATTCACCGTGCTCGGCCGAGCAACATCCCCCCTACGCACTTTTTCCAGCGTCGCAAAATCCGTGTCGCCATGAAACAGCCGGCGACCGGTCAACATCTCCCAAAGACACACCCCAAGGGCAAAGATATCGCTGCGATGATCGAGCGTCATACCTCGCACCTGCTCCGGCGACATGTAGCCGAATTTGCCCTTTAGAATCCCTGCTTGTGTTTTTGATGCCCTCCCCGCGGCCTTTGCCACCCCAAAGTCAATGAGCTTCACTTCGCCCTCGTAGGACACCAACAAGTTGGGTGGGCTTACGTCACGATGAATGATGTTAAGGCGACGTCCCTGGGCGTCCTTCTTATTGTGAGCGTACTCCAGCCCCTCACAAACTTTCATGACGATGAAACACGCCTGCGCCACAGCCATCGTCTGCTTGTTTTCACGACAGCGCTCAAACAGAGCTCGAGCGTCCTTGCCCGCGATATATTCTAGGGCAATGTAAAAACTGTGATCTTCCTGACCAAGACTATAGATCTGAGCGATGTTTCCATGTTGCAGCTGAACGGCAATCTTCGCCTCGTCCTTGAACATGGCGATAAACTCCTCGTCCTCCGCAACGTGGGGCAAGATTCGTTTGATCGCTACGATTTGCTCAAAGCCCCCTACGCCGGCCTTGACGGCCTTAAAAACCTCAGCCATGCCGCCTAGGGCGATACGCTCGAGGAGTAGGTAAGGACCGAAATTGGTGGGCGGATCGGACACGGTGAGTTTGCGTCATGCGCGCACGATGCGGGCACACGACAGAGCCGATCTGACCCTTCGAGGCCATGAATGTCAATTCTTCGACCAGTTGGGAGGGCGCGGCGCGAGTCGGTGCATTCGAGTGCCTAGAATCGTGCCTATCGCGCGCATTTTGTTGGTTATTGGGTCCAGGACCCTCTCAGGTAACCAATTCCCGGACCGGCGGCGCAACATCACGCTGTCCCGGCCGACGACAAGGTGTATGGAACCCATCCGCAGCGATTCTCCAGCACGGGGCAACGTAACCAATGCCAGCCCATTGGCGGCTCCGCCCGAGATCGACTCGTGCAGAGACCTCTCAGTCACCGTCCCAGGCGCTCATTCCGCGGACCCAAACAAGACTGCAGCCGCCCTCGAACACACCGACGCGACCATCGCGGCGGCCCTCGAGCAAGAAGCGATGAGCCCCGCGTCCGCCCGAACGTTGCTCATCGCACAGGCAATCGTTGGCCACGGTTCCTCGGAGGCCGAAAAAATTACGGCCGACCTTGAGCAACTGCTCGGTGACGACCCCTTGCTTGCGAGCCTGCTTCATACATAAGGCCCGATGATATCGCCCGTTGTCTTCCGCGCCCCTCGTCGAGCACGAGCCGTTAATTGGCGAGCAATTTGCGAAGCGTCGACGACAAAGGTTTCCGCGCAAATTCAAATCGTCGCAACGCATCGGCCAGGACCTGAATGCGCTCGGGAGACTTCATCCGCCGGTCGATAATAATTCGATACTCGCCGCGAACCCGACAGAGGCCTCCGATGCCTTGCACCAAGCCAGCCATGGGCTCGTAACACACCCGCACAGCCAAATCAGATGCAAGACCTTCGAGTTCAGTGAGTTGCTGTTGTTCGCTCATGGGTGCGACAGACTTCTTCCATAGAGATGACATGAAAGAACGCACCTGAACAGCCCGGCAAAGTGATGCAGTCGGTCAGAACACAAATTAATGACCGAAAGCACCGCCAATTCATCGATACGATCTCGTTGCAGATCCCAGATGCAGAGATCCCCTCTCGCTGCGGCCTTCGTAGACTTCTCAACCACACGAGATCAGGCAAATCGACCGCGGCTCAAACTCTCGGCGCTGTGAACCCCGTACCCGCGGGCTGGCCCATCGTCGCTCTCGCGGGCACCTTCGGGCGCCGACAGCGGTAGGGTGAAATAGAACGTCGTCCCGATCCCCACTTCGCTCTCCGCCCAGACTTCGCCTCCATGAGCCTCGATCAACTTGCGGACGATGGAGAGTCCCAGCCCAGCCCCTCCATGAGCGCGGGTCGACGAAGCATCGACCTGGTAGAACGCCTCAAAAACCCGCGCAAGCTGCTCTGGAGGGATACCCATGCCGCTGTCACGGACCGAGACCTGAAGGGCGTCCGCCGTTTCTTCGCCAAAAAAAGTTTCTTCTTCGAAGGGACGGCGCATAGGCGCCCGCCGGGCAGAAATCGTCACAGTCCCGCCTGGCGGACTGAAATTCACCGCGTTGGCCACAAGATTCACCAACACGCGCTGTACCTTGTCGGTGTCGACGACCACCGAGGGCAATGACGCCGCAAGAGAATGGTTGATAACGACTTCGGCCTTTTCCGCTGCGATCTGTACGGAACTTTGAACCCGCTGGACGATCTCCACCAGCGAAGTCGCGCGGACACAGATATGTAGCGTCCCCATCTCAAGCTGCGACATCTCAAGGATTTGAGTGATCAATCGCAACAATTCCTCGCCACGTTCCAGGATTGTCGTCACATATTCGTCCTGCTCCGTATTGAGATCGCCCGCGATCCCCTTGAGTAGCATCTCAGAAAATCCGATGACAGAGGTTAACGGCGTACGAAGCTCGTGGCTGACGGTCGCCAAAAAATTGCTCTTTAGCATGTCAACCTCGCGAAGATGCTCCACCGCACGACGCAACTCCGTGTTCCGAGTCTCCAGAGCTCGAAACGAACTTTCACTCGCTGCAAGATGAAGTTCAGATGTCACCCACGCCGCAAACCCCGACTGCAGGAGCGAGCCGACCACGCCCGTGAGCGCATCCACCATCGCTCTGCCATCGGCAAAAGGCCTTCCTCCATTCTGAACGCAAAACACCATGGTCCCCACTCTGCTCGCCCCAGCGAAGGCGGGCCGAACAAAAAACCGATGGGTGTCGACGCCGAAGACGGTGTCGGAGCCAGCTCTTAGCGCAGCCATCGCCTCGGGAGGAAGCATGTCCCACCGCGCCAAGACATTTTCGTTGCTACAGCAGCGCATGAACGGAGATCCATCGCGTTCAAACAGAGCCACACCATCGATATCCCAGGCCAAAAATGGCGCCAAGATTCGCTCAATATCGGGTGCCTTGAGCAGTTGCTCAAGCGTCGGCACGCGATCGGTCGCAGGGATTTCGCTCACGCGCTCTCCTCTCCCCGGACCAGAGCGGTGACGCGATCCATAAACTCATCGTGGCCAACCTCGAAGCGGCTCTTGAACGAGTACTTTCGTTCAAGCTTCTGCCACGTCTGGGACGCAAGCCCGAGGAAGGTCTCGGCGACGCCGACCCCATCGAGCGCCACCGCTCGATAGATGGGCTCCTTGCCCTTCTTGGCAATACGCTCGACCTCGGCGTCGGTGCGGATGCCCGGCAAGTCACGCTTGTTGAACTGAATCACCACCGCGATCTCGTCGTAATCGATGCTGTTCTCGCGCAAATTCTGTTTGAGATTTGCAAAAGATTCGTTGTTTGCACGAGTCGCAGAGACCCTGGAGTCGCCGATAAAAGCAACGCCATCCACTCCTTGCAGTACGATTTTACGAGTCGCGTTGTGAATAACCTGGCCAGGGACAGTGAACATCTTCAAGCGAATCCGGAGACCGCCTTCTGTCTGGAACTCCAATGGAAGGAGATCAAAAAACAGCGTCCGATCATCCCGCGTGTCGAGCGATATTAACTCGCCACCCGTTTGCCCCGCCATCATTCGATGAAGCTGTTGAAGATTGGTGCTCTTCCCGCTCAGCGCGGGACCGTAATACACCAACTTGAGCGTCACCTCTCGATGCTGGATGTCGATGTAGACCATGCGCTGGAGAGACTCTAACGCATCCTAGGGCCTCTCCACTAGGCAAGTTCGGTCGCTAAACGATCTGTGCGTTTTCGACCCTTCACTGGCGCCGCAAACGTAGGCCGAACTCCCACAACCCCTCGGCGCAGAAAACTCAAACTCGCCCCCCCTTCAGTTCTCTTCGCGTGATGCGTCGATCATTTTCTGACGTCGTGGCATGAGAGCACCATCGCCACAGAGTTCTTCGAGCGCATCGAGCAACTCCCTCGCGCGACGGGCCGCCGCGGGACTCTCCGATTGGCCTCCTACGACCTGTGGAGTCTCCACATCAATACGTACGATTTGGTCGCCCCGCCCGGCTTGAGTCCGAGGTACCCCTTTTCCGACCAAACGCAAGCGGGTGCCGCTCGCCGCGCCTGCGGGGACCGCCATGTCGACCCAGCCGTCAACGGTAGGCACCGCAACGCTCGCGCCCTGAGCCGCCTGTGAGATGCTGATGGGGACCGTCACATGCAGGTCGTCACCATCTCGCTCCAGCCAGGGATCGTCCCTGACGTTGATCTTAATGCGGAGATTGCCGGCTTCTCCGCCGAACCTTCCTGGTTCTCCCTGCGATCGAAGAATTTTCTCGGCCCCTGCAAGCGTCCCGGCCGCAACTCGGACCTCAAATGCGCGTTCTTCGCGGCGCAACCCGCGACCGCGGCAGGCCAGACACCCGTCGATCTGAACCATTCCTGTCCCTTCGCATCGTCCGCAGCGAGTGCGGGACGAAAACATCCCCCCAGACTTCAACTCGCCCTTCCCATCGCACAACCTGCACTCCACCGCAGGCTTGCCTCCAGGTGTTGTTCCGCCTCCCCCACACGCCGAACACGCCCCATTGGCTTCGAACTCGATCCGATGCTGCGATCCGAGCACCGCCTGCGCAAACGTGACGGTCAGCGTATAACGGATGTCTCTACCGCGACGCCGTTGCTTTCTCCGGCTGCCGAACACATCGCCGAAAACGTTGCCGAACAGCTCCTTCGCGGTCTTCAACGTCGGCGGCGTGGCCAAGTCCAGCGCCTCGGGCAAACGTTGGCTCCGATCGTAGCGCGCACGCCGATCGGGGTCGCCAAGTGCCGCGTAGGCCTCCGAGATCCCTCGAAAACGCGCCTCCGCCCTCACATCGTCAGGATAGCGGTCAGGATGGCTATCCAACGCAAGCCGTCGATAGGCGCTCTTGATCTCGGCGGGGCTCGCCTCCCGTGCAACACCGAGCACCGCGTAATAGTCTTCGCGCGCCACCGAATCCTAGTCCTTTGTGCCGCTGACAGCCTCGGGATCACCGGGGTCATCCGCCAGGCCTGCCTCGTCCATGCCATCGGGATCCGACTCGGCCAACATCGCTTGGTAAATCTGGTGCGACGAAATTTCAAGAGCCGCCAGAGCCTCACGAATTTCATCAGGGTCATCCTCGACTCCCAGTCCAGCCTCCAAGCGGGCAATGTCGCCTTCGATATCCTCGCGATCGACCTTTTCCAACGCATCGCCGAAGGCCTCAATCGAACGTTTGCAGGTGTAAACCAAAGTCTCCGCCCGATTACGAAGGTCTGCAATCTCACGGCGGGCGTTATCCTCACTGCGTTTCGCCTCGGCCTCGGCCGCCAAAGCCTCAAGTTGAGCCTGATCAAGACCGCTCACCGGTTGTACCTGCAAAGTCGCCTTACGTTGGGTGCCCATATCCTGTGCAGAAACGTTTAATATCCCGTCGGCATTAATATCGAAGGTCACACGGATCTGCGGAACTCCACGAGGCGCCGGCGGAATATCCAGAAGCTGTAAATGTGCAAGCGTCTTGTTGTCCGCCGCCATCTCACGCAGCCCCTGCATGACATGCACAGGCACTACCGGTTGATTATCGACGCTGGTGCTAAAGGTCTCTACTTTTCGCGTCGGGATCGTCGTGCCCTTCGGAACCAAACATGTGAACACTCCGCCTGCGGTCTCTACACCAATGTTGAGGGGCACAACATCGAGCAGCACCATCCCCTTCACTTCGCCATCAAGGATACCTGCCTGAATCGCGGCCCCCGAGGCCACCACCTCATCCGGATTGACCCCTGTGCTCGGCTTCCGCCCAAAGAACTCGGCGACGGTCTCGATGACCAACGGCATCCGGGTCTGCCCCCCAACCAGGAGCAATTCGTCGATATCCCCAATTTTCAATTCAGCATCGTCGAGCGCAGATTGGCACGGCTTGAGAGTCCGCTGGACCAGACCCTCAGTGAGTTGCTCAAGCTTTCGACGGGTAAGCGTTAAAGTCAGATGGATGGGAGAGCCGGCCTTCGCGGCGATAAAGGGAAGATTGATCTCCGTCTCAACAGACCACGAGAGCTCTTGTTTGGCCTTCTCCGCGGCTTCTTTGAGACGTTGCTTCGCTAGTTTCTCCGCACGAAGATCGATGCCGAACTCAGCCATAAATGAGCTGGCCGCCCAGTCGACCACCACGTTGTCAAAATCTTCACCGCCGAGAAATGTATCCCCAGACGTCGAAAGCACCTCAAAGGCTCCCTCGCGCAGCTCGAGAATCGAAATGTCGAAGGTGCCACCGCCGAGGTCGTAAACGGCAACAGTGAGTGTGGTCGTCTTGTCTTCACGGCCGAGCCCATAGGCCAAAGTTGCGGCTGTCGGCTCGTTGATGATGCGCTCGATCTTCAGTCCCGCGATCGTCCCGGCATCTTTCGTGGCTTGGCGCTGGGCGTCGTTAAAGTAGGCGGGGACCGTGACAACCGCCTTGGTAACTTTTTCTCCGAGATAGGCCTCGGCAGCATCCTTCATCTTACCGAGAACGGCTGCGCCGATCTCGGCGGGCGATGAGCCGCGATCCCAGATCTCGACCCAGGCGTCGCCATTCTCGGCAGCCTTCACCTTGTACGGCAGATAGCGAACGAGTTCTTTAACCTCAGGGTCATCATGTTTTCGTCCCAGCAATCTTTTGGCGGCATAGACGGTATTGGTCGGATTCGTGATGGCCTGGCGCTTTGCTATCTGGCCGACCAACCGCTCGCCCTCTTCGGTATACGCGACGATGCTCGGAGTCGTACGACTTCCCTCGGAGTTCGCGATAACTTTAACGTCGGCACCCTCCATCACGGCGACGCAAGAATTTGTTGTTCCGAGATCGATACCGATTGTTCGTTCGCTCATACTCTCCTCCCTCACCGATTCTCGCCCGCCGCTGTTCAATCTGCAATCTCGGACGGTCCGGTACCACCTTGTGGTTCCGTTTCGGTGCTCGTGGGTGAAGCTCCGGTCGATCCCGCCCCCGCGACAACCACCCGTGCCGGGCGGATCAGTCGTTCGCCTCTGCGATAGCCTTTTTCAAATTCTTGCATCACGATCCCTGGAGCGAAATCGGGCGAATCGAATTGCTGCAAAGCATCGTGGATCGCAGGATCAAACAGCACTCCGACGGCTTCGACCGGCTCTATTCCGTGTTTGGTAAGAGCCGCCATGAAGCTAGTCATCACCATTCGAATCCCCTGGACGAGCTGAGATTCCCCATCCTCCGCCACATCTAGCGCACGGTCGAGGTTGTCAGGCACGGCCAAAAAATCGTCCAACAAGCGATGCGTCGCTCGGTGCACAGCGTCGTCGATGTCACGCTTCGCGCGTTTTTTATAGTTCTCGAAGTCGGCGACAGAGCGAAGCCATTTATCGCGCAGGTCGATGCTCTCCTGGCGCGCAGCATCGAGTTGGGCCTCAACGCTTGGCACATTATCGGCCGGCGCCGGGCCTTGTTCCTTGTCTTCGTCCTCGCCGGGCTGGCTCTTCGCGGCCCGAACGGACCCTACGGCGGCTTCGGCCTCAGCCATCACTCGTTCGAGCTCTGGATCAGTAGGCGATTCGTGGGTGGAAGAGGGCTCGTTCTCTTTGTTTGGTTTCTCGGTCATGACAAGAAGAGGAAGGCTTGAGCTTCCCTGCGGCCAAGCGTAAAACACGCACGCTGGCTCCACATGGTGGTCAGTCTATCAAAGGAACGACCGTCCCGTCGTCCATCCTCCATCCTCAGCGGCTCGCTCCCATAAAACCGAACGAGCGTGACTCGACGGACCGGAGCGCGTTTCCGCGAGCCCTCTTCGACTCTCGAGCAAGATCGATGTTGTGCACCCCTGGCAGGAACATGACATCGGCCCCCAGAGCTCTCGCCCTGGAGTCCGCCGAACTGCCGGTGCTCGAGGATCGCTTCCGGGGCCCAATCCCCCAGATGCCCTAATCTCGCGTCAAGGACCTGCAAGCAGGTCCGCAGCGATGCCATCGTGCCACAGCCAGCGGTCTGCGCTAACACGCAGACGCTCGCCCATCCACTCGACATTTCCGAGCGACAGCTGCCGAGCCACAGCCGCTTCAAGCCAACTCCTGGACTGCCCAAAAGTCTTCAGAAATCCGGGAACATCGACACCGCGAATCACGCGAAGTCCAGTCCACAGCGCCTCTCGTGCGGCCTCTTCGCCCAGCAATCGCTCCTGTGTACCGACCTCACGGGGCGACTCCAGCCACGCTGCAAGGCCTCGACGATTGCCACGGCGGACGACCGAAGCGACTCGCCCTGTTCCTGTGGCGGAAACGAACTGGGCCGAGTGAGCAGAAGGACCGAGCCCTAGATAATCCGCCCAAGCCCAGTACTTACTATTGTGAAGCGATTTCGCCCCACCGATACAGTAGTTGGCGATCTCGTAGTGCTCGTAGCCAGCGGCAGCCAGCGTCTCCTCGCAGCGAACGAGCGCCCCGGCCTGCTGATCTTCATCGGGTAAGCGACGCCGCCCGCGACGAACAAGGCTCACCCACGGTGTTCCAGCCTCGACCGAAAGCGCATAGATCGAGACATGCTGGGCTCCGACATCAATGACCTCATGCAGATCTCTGTCGAGAGCTTTGTCGTTCTGCCCGGGCCAACCAACGATGAGATCGAGGCAGAGGGCGAGGCCCCCTTCCACGACAGCCTCTGCCGCTCGCAGAGCCCGCGCTCGGTCGTGCATGCGGCCAAGCTGCATCAACCCTCCGCCATCGAAGGTCTGAACACCCAGCGAAATTCTTGTCACCCCCAGCGCACGCAACATGTCGACAAAGGCGCGGTCGCAATGCTCGGGGTTGACCTCCACCGTCCACTCCATCAATGCGCCCGTGGCTACGTTTTGTCGGATCCACTGTCCAAGTTTGGCCATACCGTCAACACCGAGCATGCTGGGTGTACCACCTCCGATATACACGGTGTCGAAGGTCGTCTCGCCCCAATCAGCGCATCGTATTTCCCACTCGGCAATGATCCCTGCGACAAAGTCATCGACGGCCGGCCGTCGTCCGACCTCAAAATCAAAGTCGCAATAGGGGCACGCCCGCGCGCAAAACGGAACGTGAATGTAGAGCCCTGCGGATGGCCGCGATACGCCCAGATCAGACGATGAGGGCGCCAAGTTCTTCGCCGTCCGGGAGTTCGTCAAAGACCTCTACTTCAGGACCGTTTCTTCGAACAGCCATACCTCGCCACCACCAAAGCGGGAGGCTCTCGAGGTCGACCCCGTTCGCCTGGAGTATCGCCATCTGCTCCTCAAGGGTCTCGACCATCGACGGGTGAAAGGCTTCTCGTCGGCCTCGCATCTGAGCGCCTATCCAGTGGGCAGAGCGACTCGGGGTCGTCTCTTCAAGGGTCGATTGCAGCGCGACAACGGCCTTGCGAACCACCCCGACATTCGGAAACTCGTAGACCTCGCCGATCGCTGGGATGACTTTGCCCACAAGCAACGCCAGACTCGCAGCATATTGAGTCACGATTCGGTCGTGGATGTGCAAGGATTCCCCGACCGACAACACGGCATCAGGCAACAACACGACGACAACCTCGCAACCGCTCGCGTACACAAAGCTCACGAGCCCGGTCTGCATCAACCCGAGCCCTGCCCGCAACAAACAACGGGCAAAATCAGGATCCAGCGGCGCCTGAGACTGCGCACGCTCCGCGATGACGTCGCGAACTTGATCCGGATCGAGGCTGATGCGGACCACCAGCTTAAAACCGTCCATGGGCACATGGTCGCCGAAGACCTGAAATGCCGAGAAACCGCTCCAACCGTTGTTTCCGTTCTTCATGGCAATATCTCTGAGCGTTCCGAAAAGGTCGTTCCCTATTTTTGTAGCGACACCGTATAGGCGGCGTAGCCGATCGCGGAGATCAAGACGAGCAACACAACCCAGAGCATCGGATTGACACGTTTGGACTGTTCTTTCATCACCGACTGGCCGAAACCACCGATGGCAGGTCCCCCCCCCGTCGTTGAGCTGCGCCCCGACCCAACGGCGGCCGCATGCCGAGCCAAGGCGGAGGTTTTGCGAGCACCACGCGCCCCATCCCGCCGTGACTTACGTTCGCTAGTCTTGCGCGCGAACTCGTCCACCTCACCGATAATCTTGTGACGGCCCGATGCGCGATTCGGATCGATCTGTTTACGGGCGCCAGATTCTGCGAGGGAGAGGTTGGGGCCCGTATCCGCGTCGTTATCGATATCGGCGACTAAGGCCTGCAGGTTGCCGATCGTCAGGGATCGCCTGGGCTTGGGCGAGGATCCCTTTTCGATGGATTTTGCCCAGTCGGGCGCAGACTCGCCATCGCGCTCCCCAAGGCCGTCGTAGGCATCGAAGTCGAGAGCTTCATCGGATCCAAAATCGTCATAGAGGTCTTCATAGTTAACCTCGGCCGGCGCCCCCTCTCCAAAGAGTTCGACCATGAACGCGCTGATCTTACGCTGGGTCCAACCCATCCCGGCCTCGGCCAAAAATGCCTCCAGGTCTCGGTACATATGATCCGCGTTCTGATAGCGATCCGCCGCATCAGGCTCCAGCGCCATCATGATCACGGCTTCCAGCGCGGGAGGGAAACTAGGATCGACAAAGGTCGGCGCTGGCACATCACCTTCGAGAATACGGCGCCGAATATCTTCGGGCTTCCCGCGAAACAAACGGCGCCCCAGCGCCATCTCGTAGAGGACAACACCCAACGCAAAGATATCTGCCCGACCGTCGGACGGTTCCCCGCGAACCTGCTCGGGCGCCATGTAGCTGAGTTTTCCGGCGAATTTCGCGGCTCCTTGTGTTGCAGAGGCTCGGGTCGCCGCGATACCAAAATCAACGATTTTACACAGCCCGTCGTAGCCGACGTAGATGTTGGTCGGATTGATATCTCGATGCACGAGTTGGAGGGGATCGCCAGACTCATCCACACGCGCGTGGGCGTAGTGCAGGCCTTCGAGGCTCTGCATGACCACACCGATGGCGAGGTCAAGCGGAAGCATGTTTCCTGTGCTGGCACCACGACGAAGAACCGCAACAAGCTCTTCTCCCTTGAGCAGTTCCATGGCGATGAAGTATTCGCCCGAGATCTCCCCTAGATCGTAGGTATGAACGATGTTGTTGTGGGTTAGGGTCGCCGCGACCCTCGCTTCGTCGAGAAACATCCGCACAACCTCAGGACGCTTGCCAAATTCCTCGCGCAGACGCTTGACGACCAACTCCTTGGCGAAACCCTCGATGCCCGTATATTGCGCGCGATAGATTTCAGCCATGCCGCCGGTCGCTATGTGTTCGACCAGCAGATATTTGTCGCCGAAGGGCGTGGGCTCGATGTTGATCAAGGTGCTGTAGCCTAGACGATTCGTGCGCGGCCTCCAAGAGGCCGCGCACATAGCGCATTTTCCGATCCGTGCGATTACCGCCCCATCCTCGAACCACCACCGTGATTCAGTCGACCTCTGCCCTCAGGGACCGCTGCATCAGGCTCTCGACCGCCCAGGCAATCGAACGACCTCGATAGAGAATTTCATGCATAGTATCGACGATCGGCATCTCGATGCCTTCTCGTTTGGCCATACGCTGGGCACTGAGGGTATTTTTCACCCCCTCCGCGACCATATTCATCGAACCGAGGATCTCTGCAATTGAACGGCCTTGGCCCAAGGCAATGCCTACACTACGATTACGAGAGAGGCTTCCAGTGCAGGTCAACACGAGATCGCCAAGACCCGCAAGTCCCGAGAGCGTGGAGCGACGCGCGCCCATGGCGATCGCCAAACGACTGATCTCTGCCAGACCCCGCGTGATCAAGGCTGCGCGTGAATTGAGACCCAATCCCGCACCATCATTGATACCGGTTGCCAGAGCGATGACGTTCTTAAACGCGCCTCCCAGCTCAACGCCTACAACATCGTCGCTCGCATAGGCCCGTAGCCCATGCCCTGAAAGCTGGCGTTGCACCGACTTCGCCACGGCCAAATCGCTCGCCGCGACCACAACTGCGCAGGGTTTCGCTTCCGCGACCTCGACCGCAAAGCTCGGCCCACCGAGTACAACGACGCGGTCATGGTGCTCGCTCCCAAGACATCGGCGAGCGACGTCAGCCATCGTTTCTAGACTGTCGACCTCCACCCCTTTCGAGGCGATCAGAAACTGGGGCCGCTCCCGGGCTGAAAGGTTCGTCGACAGCAGGCTAAGCGCCTCGCCCATGGCGTGGCTAGGAATCGCGCAAACGATGAGGTCTGCGCCGCTCGCGGCCAGACCAAGATCTGACGTGATCTCAAGGTCATCCGGCAGGTCAACTTCGGGGAGGTAGCGGCGATTCACCCGCTCCCTCGCCATTGCCTCGCCATGTGCCGGGGTACGAGTCCACATCGTCGTCTGATGACCTCGCCGGCACATGTGAATCGACAAGGCGGTGCCCCAGTTTCCGGCTCCGAGAACTGCAATACGCGCCATCGTGTTCTTTTACACGTGAGCCGGCCTCGCATGCTACCCGCTCTCCACGCGCGCCAATCGACACACGCGATGTCGGACGCGACGCGCAGCCGACCGGTGCGGTACTCGATGCGGGTGATCGCTTCGGCACACGATCCCGCGAGCGAGGGTTTCGCTCGCTATCAGCAAGACCCCCCACACTCGCCCTGCCATGCAGGTGTTTTGGCGCTCGTATGCCTATTTGTGGCGCTTATGACCGGTTGCAGCGCGGACCGCGAAGTTGGTAGATCGAGGCAGGGCGCAAGCGCGCCCCGCTCTGCAAACGGCCTCCCACCGAGCAGACAGATTCAGGGCTCACACGACTCCGAGCGAGAGGACGTGAGTCTCCACTCGAGCCCCTGGCAACGGGAGGGGCTCGATTTTCTTGAACCGATCCCTCTGGTCGATTGGCCGACCGAGCATGTGCACATCACCTCATATTTCGGGTGGCACCTCGACCCCATGGGCGGCCGCGGCTCAAGGATGCATCGAGGAACTGATTTTCGTGGAGAGACCGGTGATCTCGTGATGGCCATCGCCCCTGGCGTCGTTCACTTTGTCGGACACGACCCCTCGCTCGGCAAGCTCGTCATCGTCGATCACGGTGAAGGGATCCAGAGCACCTACGGACATCTCAGCGATCATCTAGTGGTGAACGGACAATCGATCGATCGAGGCGGCGCCATCGGCCTTCTCGGCAACACCGGCCGAAGTCACAGGGCGCACCTTCACCTTGCGGTCAAAATTGACAACGTGGCCATCGATCCGCTCATGTTCATCGGCCATCCCATGCATCGACTCCCGGCTTTCACAATGCAGCCGCCGCCACGAACATCATCGCAAACCGCGATCACGCCCGTCTCCCACTAGCGTCAGAGCAAATGCCCCTGGCCTGCGACTCCGTGCCCAAACAACGCGAGCCCGGACCAATTCCAAGAGAGAGGGCCACGCAGGCCGGGAAAACCGCAGCGAGTGTTGATCTTCCAACAGCCCGACCAGCTCCAACGGAAAATCGATCGCACCCCGGCAAAGCCGGACCCCCCGATCGCCATCGAATGCGACGCGAAGGGCCCACAATGCCGCAGGCCCGGTTCGAACGGCCGACAGCGGGCCCGGATCGTCAAGAAGCTTGAGGCACAGGCCTCCAATGCGATCACGCAGCCAGGTCGTCCTTCCTGGCCAGACCTCGAAGAGTCCAACGAAGCTCCGAGCCACCCGATCGGCCTGTCCCCGCAGCCCTGCAGCGGTTCCCAGTTCGTGACCGAACGCCACTCGCCACGCCCACGAGCATGGGGAGCCGACTCCGAGCCGCGTATGATCGAGCTCTAGAGAATCACCGTGGGAAGTCGCCTCGCAAAGGGCCCAATCGATACGAAATGTCTGGAGACGTTCGAAGTCGCGGTCGTCTTCGTACAGCGGCATCACGGCCAAGTCGAACCGGCTCAAGAGCGGCGCAAGACGCTCTTTGCCATCTTCCCCGCCAAACACGGCCGCCGCGAGTTGATCGAGGTCCTCCGAGGTCGCTGCTCGTGTCACGGGCACGGACCGTCGACGATTTGCCCTCGCCGTGCATCTCGGTAATCCCGAACTTGATCTGCAAATCGAGAGAAAAGTGTCGCGGAGTCATGGGGACCTGGTGAGGCCTCAGGATGAAATTGGACTCCATGAATCGCCCTCCCCTCAATCTCAAGCCCCGCGACGGTACCGTCAAAGAGATTGACATGGGTCACGCTCGCACGTTCACCGATGGATCGAGGATCGACCGCAAAACCGTGATTTTGGGCGGTGATCGCCACCGAACGATCGGCCTCGTCTCGCACCGGATGGTTTCCGCCATGATGGCCAAATTTTAACTTGTAAGTACTACCGCCAAGCGCCAGGGCAAGAATTTGGTGACCTAGACAAATTCCAAACACTGGAATATCGTCGCACCCATCGATCAATTGACGAATTTCGGAAATCGGCCCGGCCATCGAGGCCGGGTCTCCCGGCCCGTTGCTCAAGAAGATGCCATCTGGAGCCCGGGCCAACACGTCCTTCGCAGGAGTGCTGGCTGGCACCACGGTGACCCTCATTCCCCGATCTCGCAACTTACGCAGGATCGTATGTTTGATTCCGAAATCGTAGGCAATAATCTCGGTCGCGGCGGGGAGTGGGTCTTCATTGTCCCATGAACCCTCGTCCCAGACGTATTCGACCGCGGTCGTCACCGTCGCGGCCAAGTCTCCTCGACCGAGCGAATCGGTCGCCTGTGCCATCGCCACGAGGGTCTCGGCATCCGTGATCTCGGTACTCAAGACTCCCGCGACGGATCCCTTGTCACGCAGATGCCGAGTCAGTGCCCGCGTATCAAACTCGGCCATTCCCGGTACACCTCTCTCACAGAGATAATCGTGCAAAGACCCCTGTGCCCGCCAATTCGAGACCACGGGCGACAGCGAGCGAACCAACAATCCGGCGGCCCCCTGTCCCCTTGATTCTTCGTCCTCTTCGTTTACCCCAACGTTACCGATCTCGACGGCCGTTAGACAGACGAGCTGCGCTGCATACGAAGGATCGCTCATGATCTCTTGGTAGCCAGTGAGCGAGGTATTAAACACCAACTCCCCCTTCGTGGTTGTACGCGCGCCGAAGCCTGAGCCGCGAAATACACGGCCGTCGGCAAGCGCAAGGAGTGCGGGCCCGGTGTAGCGAGAATCGCGTGCAATTCGCATAGCTCCGAACTACCCCGATCGTCGGCCTCAGCTCAAGATGCGCTTGCAGCTATGCGCAAACCTATGCACGTGGTGAGGGGATTGCGCGATGACCTGAGGCGACTACGATGTGGCCCCATGACCTGCAATCCCGAGAGCGGCGCGCTGACAACAACCGGGCCTCCAACGGCCGCCATCTTACTTATTGGGAACGAGCTGCTCAGCGGAAAAATTCAGGATGAGAACGGTCATTTTCTGGCCACGCGCCTGCGCGCTCGGGGGATTCAGCTCCTTGAGGTCTGCGTCGTGCCGGATCATACGCGACACATCGGCGAAGCCCTTCTACGCCTGTTGCGCAAAGCGCCAATTCTCTTCACATCAGGAGGCGTTGGACCCACCCACGACGATGTCACGTTGCAAGCCGTGGGCCTCGCAACAGGATGCCCACTCGTACCCAACACCGAAATGCAGGCGCTCTTACGAGCCCATTACAATGACCATGCCAGCCCCGAAGCGATGAGCATGGCGGACCTCCCCCGCGGGACCGTGTTGCGAGCGACTCCGGGCTGGCCAGTCCTGCGCCTCGATCCAGACCCCCACGCCCTCGACCTTCGACCCGGTGCTCGTATCTACATGTTGCCTGGCATCCCAGGGCTCTTCAGATCAAAGATCGAAGCCCTCGAAGCTCTCCCGGACGAGCTGCCGCGCGGCCCCGAGTGGCAAATCGAGGTTCTTGAAACAACAGTTGACGAGACCGCCCTCGCCGCTCAACTGGCCGAGGTCGTCGACCATTTTTCGCAGGTTGAGGTTGGATCCTACCCGCGCTGGGTCCCCCAGCAAGACGGGAGCCGGCGGATGGAAGTCCGAATCACCTTCGAGTCACGTTTCCCCGAACAGGCGTTGGCGGCTCGAGATGCCATGCAGGACCAGTTAGACAGCGGATACCCTGGGCCCCGCCGTGATCGTCTGTCCCTGACATAGCCGACATGCTACGCTGGCGCCTATGCGCGCCCCGACCGTAGCCGCCCTCGCCGTGGCCCTTTTGCTCCCTTTCACAGCCTGCGTTCCCAATCGCCAATCGGACAAACAACCCGAGTGGATGAAGTTGCCGGAGGCCTACCAGCCAAAGACCGCGGCGTTGACGTTCAACGAGGACAACCTCAAGAATTTCAACATTCTCAACTCGGACGATCAGCAGGCCTTCATCGAGGACCTCAAAGGCAAGAAAGGCGCATTCAAAGGGATGGCTGTCTTTCAAACTGGCGCCGGTCTCGGCGAAGCCATGGCGAACTCCAAATATGGGACTTACGAGCTCTCTGCAGCCACCGAGGAGGTCTTTCTTGAGATTACCTTGGATTATACAATTTTCACCACCCGCGAAGTGGGCAAGCCGCTTCCCCCCAACGGGGCAATCGAATTCACCGGCACCTTGGTGGAAGTGAATTTTCAAAACCAAGATAAACCGCGCAAGCTCTCACTAAAAGTACAAGCGGACTCAGTCACCCCGATCAAGCGATAGGGGTCACGGACTCACATGGCTGACCTCGACCGCTTCCTGCGATACTTGCAGCGCGACGATGTCGACGATCTGCTCTTCCAGACCGGAAAAGTCGCGGGCTTGCGCACGGGTGCAGAGATGCGCCCGCTCACGCAAAAAAAACTAGAAACTAGCCAGATAGTCACGCTGTTGGGAACCAGCGGACTGTCTTCGTATCTGCCGACCGAAGACACCGGTGGAACGGCCGTGCAGGTCACCATTGGCCAAGCCGACTTCGACCTCGCAATCGCCCGACGAGGCGAGCTCCTCCAAGTTCGCCTCGCCCGCCCGGGTACATGGACGGCAGGCGCCGCGCAAGAGGACCGACCATTGGCGGCCAAAGACCCGCCCCTGGAGCCGCCCGTCCCTAAACAACCCGCCCGCGAACGGGTCACGATTCCACGCGAACAGGCTACCGCATCGACCGCCCCCCCTGCGGCGCTCCTTCAGCTGCTGACCGATGCGCGAAACTCAGGCGCCAGCGACGTTCATATTTCCTCTGGCAACGAGGCCAGGATCCGTCGCGTGGGTCGCCTTCAGCCCCATGGACAACCCCTCAACCATCAACAAGTCGAAGCCATGCTTCTGCCCCTGCTCGACCGCTCCCGCGGGCAGCAGCTCCAAGAGCTTGGGTACGCTGATTTCGCGCTCAGTATCCCTGGCATCGGGCGATTTCGGGCCAATGTCAATCGCCAAAGCACCGGAATCAAGGGCTGTTTTCGGCTGATCGATGAGATGCCCTCGACCCTCGATACGCTTGGGCTTCCTGACGAACTGCGCCGCCTCACCGATTTCCATCAAGGTCTCGCCATCGTGTCTGGGCCCAGCGGACAAGGGAAGACCACTACCATGGCTGCTCTCGTCGACATGCTCAACACCGAACGAGCATTTCACATCATCACCGTCGAAGATCCGGTCGAGTTCATTCACCCGAAAAAAAAATCTGTGCTCACCCAACGCCAGGTTGGCGATCACACAAACTCATTCGGGTCGGCCCTTAAGGCGGCGCTACGCGAGGACCCCGATGTCATCGTCATTGGCGAACTTCGTGACCGCGAGACTGTGGAGATGGCATTGTCCGCTGCCGAAACAGGTCACCTCGTCATCGCAACAATGAGCAGCCCCTCGGGCGCGAAGACCATCGACCGACTCATCGACATGTTTCCACCAGACGATCAGGCTCAGGTTCGTGCGACGCTCGCAGGTGCCCTCAAACTGATTGTATCCCAGCGTCTCGTTCCCTCGGCCGACAAAACTCGGCTCTACGCGGCAGTATCTATGATCACGGGAGGTATCGCACTCTGGAGCCTCATCCGTGACAACAAGCTATTTCAGCTACCAAGCCTTCTTCAGCGAGGCCGAAATTTCGGGATGATTCGCATCGAAGACTCACTCAACGCCCTCCTTGCACGGGACGCAATCACAATTGAGGCCGCCGAACATGTGGCCGATGACCCACGGGTTCTATGTGTGCCAGGGAACGACAGCCCCGAACCGCTTCCCGAGCCCTCTGCAGGCGGCCTCCGTTCTTTCTTCAACCGCAAGGGGTAAGCCGACGCCATGGCCCACATCGACCGACTCTTCGACGAAATGCTCCGCGAGGGTGCCTCCGATCTGCACCTTTCGATTGGGTATCCGCCGATGCTGAGGACCAAAGGCGACCTGGTCCCCTGCTCGGGTCCAATCATCGACTCTGAGCAGATGCATCTGCTGCTCGATGAAATCCTGGATGACCGCAAGCGAGAGATTTTTCGTGCCCACAACGACCTCGACTTCGCCTACGGGTATGGAACGCGTGCCCGTTTTCGCTGTAATTACATGGTTAAGACGACGGGTCCCGGCGCGGTCTTTAGAACTATCCCAAGCAAAATCCTCAGCGCTGAACAACTCGATCTCCCAGAGTCTGTGCTCAACATGGCGAAACGACGCGCCGGTCTTGTCCTCGTCACGGGTCCAACCGGAAGCGGAAAAAGCACAACTCTTGCCGCGCTACTGTCGCACATCAACCACAACCGAGACGGACATATTCTCACGATCGAAGATCCAGTGGAGTTCGTTCACTCGCCGGCGCGCTGTCTGATCACCCATCGCGAAGTCGGTGTGGATTCCCCCAGTTTTGCCGATGCCATTCGCAGCGCCGGCCGAGAAAATGCCGACGTCATTCTTGTGGGCGAGCTTCGAGGCCCTGAGACGATGCGCCTCGCGCTCCAACTCGCAAGCTTCGGCATTCTAATCTTCGCCACGGTCCACACAAATTCTGCGGCATCGACGATCGATCGTTTCATCAATGCTTTTTCTTCCAGCCAGCAACCAGCAATTCGAGGCATGCTCGCGGAATCACTGGCCGGCATCGTCGCCCAACAACTTCTCAAGCGCGCGGATGGCTCGGGCCGGGTGGCTGCCCATGAAGTCCTCGTAGGTACCAACGCAGTTGCCTCAGCAATTCGAGAATCAAAAACCTCCATGATCCCTAGCCTCATCCAAGGCGGAGCCCAAGATGGAATGCGTGGACTCGATCCCACACTCGAAAAATTGGTGATCGAAGGCACCGTTCGAGCGCAAGACGCACTTGAAAAAGCTAGCGACAAGCGGCATTTTGCGAAGCTTCCAGGCGTGGCCCGAAAGCTCGACGAAGCGAGGGAATAGCGGCGCTAAAGGACCCGCGTGCTTGACAACGACGGTTCTGAACCTAGCGAGCGCCGCCTGGCTAGCCCAACGGTCGCCCATTCTCCTTATCCCGAGTCTCGATAACTTCCTCCGCGACAACACCCGTATCCTCCCCGCCCGTCGGGGCGGTCGCCGAGTCTTCGGGCCCAGGTTGTTCCGTTTTGAAGGCGCGCATCGAAGCCCTACGGCGGTTCCGCTTGGCGTTCCGTGCGATCTTCGCCTGATCGTCGAGATAGAGGGCTTCCACCTTTCGTCGCGCCCAATCCGTCCGGCGAAGAAATTTTAGGCTCGACTTGAGACTTGGCTCATGGGCGAAACACCGCAGGTCGATGCAATTTGCGAGATCGTCCCACCCTCGACGGGCCACCAGCGCCTCCAGCATAAACTTCAGTGAAATCCCGTGAAGGGGGTCTTTGGAGAGTCTGTCCGCCATGGTGCACGATTCGCAGCATTCGATCCCGAACGGGATCAACTCTGAAATTTGTTCTTCCAATCGCCATAAGGCATCCCGTAAACGACCTCCCGAGCACCTTCCTTGTCGATCTCTTCACCGTGATCCGCTGCAGCCTTCTGGTACCATTTGCCCAAGCAATTTCGACAAAATCCCGCAAGATTCATGATGTCGATATTCTGCACGTCCGTACGTTCTTGGAGATGGGCAACGAGACGGCGGTAGACCGCAGCTTCGACCTCAGTGCGTGTTTTTTCGTCCACGGCGGGGAGTTTAGCACTCCTGACCATCAATTCATCAGACCGATGTGTAGCGTCTTTCTCGTGATTGCCGAAAATGCCCGTAGCTCCGCGCCTCGCGGGGCTAGGCTGTCAATCATTCGTAGATAATCGCAGACAATCGACACGGGGAGATGCCCCTCAAGGCCGAGCCAACCCAACATTCCGGCCAGCACAACCGAAAACTGAAGCTGATCGGGATCGTCGAGCGGGGGGAGGAGCGAGTAGATCATCGGTAAATCAATCTGATCCCAACGCCCCGGCCTATCGGCCATCACCAGGCACTCACCAACAAGCATTGCGGCGGTGCTATGCTCATGATGCAAGCCCAGGTCTGAGTTCATCGCCTCAGAGAAAGACTCGGCGACCTCGATCGCGCTAAAGAACACCGCATTTTCAGTGCCTTCGTCTGAATTTTCGCTGAGTGACTGGCTGTGATTGTTCATCACTCTCGGTTCGGCCATCCGTCATCTTCGTTGCAGTGGGATCTGCTTCCGCGTCAACGTTATGGCCCGTCCTTCATGCCGTGATCCTCCCGTGCCGGCCCTTGCCAACAGGGGCGGAGACCGACGACCGCGAGATTGGTGCCAGCTCCGGAGATGAGCATGACAACGACCCTGGACCCCCGAAGGGACCATGAGACGTTCCAGGGAAGATCTTTCCACAAGAACTGAGAATTGAATCGCAAAGGGTCGAAGGACGGCCCTCGAAATTTTGTGACGATCAATCAGCGAGAATTCACATTTTCGTGATCCCAGACGGCTTCTGGTGACCTGTAGAGACAATAAATCCAGAGCAATCTCGGGCCCTCCCCCGTTCATTGAAAACCTAGAAGAGACACTCATCACGACCCTCTTGAGTCGGGAAATGTCCACTTCTATCTTTCTAGCCGTGTTTATCGTCGCCTGCTCATCCGACGACACGGATCCCGCAGCCGACTCAGGGTCCGAAAGTCGCAATGGCAATGGCACTCACCTGCGACGAATCTTGGGAAGGTTCTTGCATCGTCGAAAAACAAGCCTGTGAGCAATATACGGTTTGCACGTGCTGGTCCAACTGCCTCGAAGGGGCCATGGACTGCCGAGAAGAGTGTGAGGTCATCAACGGAGTTACGGCGAATCTACTATCCTGATACGAGCGAACCACCATCATCACCTGCGCGATGCCTGCGACGACACCTGCCAGGCTTGCTACAACGATCACTGCGGTATCCAGTTTCAGGATCGTATCGACGAGGATTCGTGTTTTTGCGCCATCAACTACTGCGAGGATGCAAACAGCGACAACTGCATCGATTTTTGCGGGGGAAAGTCGGAGAGACTTCCTGCCTTGAATGCCTGCATCACCGACGCAGGTCGAGATCGCCTGCGAAGACGAGACGCCTGCGTCTTACAGTGCAGATGGGACATCGCCAAGGTATACGTGGCTGACAAGTCCCTTGCGGACCGCCCGCGAATTGAGGTTGCGGGCCAATCGTCGCTAGGATTCCTTACGTCTGAGATACGCGGCGGCAAACACTCGCCTTGACAAGAATACGACACACTCAGTTGCCTCTTTGACAGCACGAGAACAAAGTTTGGCTGTTCCACCCACGATCAAACATCGCAGGGTAGTTCAAGCGGCATTTTCGCGTCGGCGGGACAACATCGCTAGAACATCAGGCCGCCCCTCTAAAATCGACCACAACCCCGTATTTCGACTGCACCCGGCACCTCTGGCCGTCGGGGATGGCGGGTCCAGATGTTTAAAACTCTGCTTGATCGAATCGCCATGATCGTTTCAATTGTGAGCGAGAATTATTCTATGCTCGAAGTTCAATTTACAATCGGAGAGACGAATATAAGCACTCTCCTGGTGGCTACGACCGTGGACGGTATTCGAGAAATTTTGCTCTCGGACAATTCGGCGGCCGCAACGCTCGACCTCCAACGACGCTTCCCGTCCTCAGAGAGAAACGACAACGATACCGAGCTCAACTCGATCCTCTCGGACCTCATTGATCTTGTTAATGATCCTTTGCACGTTAAAAATCTCGGTCTCGACCTCAACCTTGACCTCCGCGGGAGCCCCTTTCAGATTCGCGTGTGGCAAGCGCTTCGCAAAATTCCGGCCGGGACGACCGTAAGTTACCAAGAAATTTCCACCCGAATATCGGCACCACGCTCCGCCCGTGCGGTCGCGGGGGCCTGTGCGGCAAACCCCATCGCCGTCGTCATTCCTTGCCATCGCGTCGTGCGTAGCGACGGCACTTTGTCAGGCTATCGCTGGGGGATCGCACGGAAGCGGGCATTGCTCCAGCGAGAGCAGCGCTGACGTCAACGGTTCAGGACGATCGGGTTGACCTCGCGCAAACAAAAAACCGTTAGGATGCGGCGTCGAAACCGAACGCCCCACTGTGAACGTAGACAAGTCTACAAGCATCCACATAGCGAACATCGTGCACGCGCCCAGCTTGAACATAGCGGACGTCGCCAGCCGTGATCGTCAATGCATCGCCGTCGATCCGCAATACACCGCCCTGTTTCACATAAAATTGAATCACGAGCTTCCCCTCGACAACAACCGTCATGTCGTCCCCTGGGTGGCTGTGAGGAGGCTCCGAAGATCCCGCTTCCCAACACTCCAACATGACCTCCACGCCCTTTTCATTTCCTGGAATGGTCGTCCGAATTTTGAGCCCGGGAACATCAGGAGCGGCCACATGCCCCTTCCAAATCGAACTTTCATCGCTGTTCATCGCAACAGCATGCCATGCCTCGGTGACCGCGAGAGCCCCGACCAGGAATCGAATCGAAATCGGCCGCGGGAGTCAGTCTTGGGCCCCTTGCCGAATGGGCCGCACGCGATCTCGAATTTTTTCCAACGTTTTTTCGCCGATACCGTGCACATCTAGCAGACCGTCGATCGACCAATATGGACGCGCCGCAACGATTTTGGCGGCCTTCGTCGGTCCGATACCGGGCAATGATGTAAGTTCGTCATCGCTGGCCATATTTACATCCACCGCGACGGCCAGCGCATGCAGGTCTATCGCGGCCATACGCCTCCTCTCGCACGGTCGATCGGTCGAAAGTCTATCGCCAGCCCGCAGTTCGGGGCCGCAGACAAACAAGACCTCGACCGCGGGGGGGGGATCGCAAACAAGAACACCATCGATCATCACCGGTTTGGCGCAGCGTATGTGCGAGGAGCGACCGAGGCTGGGCGCGAGATTGACGAGCGAAACAATGAGCGCCGCCGACATCCCGACACGATGCCAGGCCCATACGGTTTCCGGTGCCCGATCTTTCGCGGCAAAAGTGGCCCCTGGCTGTCCTTGACGACCGTCCTCTTGAATCACTTGACCGGTCGCTCGAGCCCAAAGCCATCGTGTAAGCTACGAAGCGCGAGTTCTCCGTAACGCTCCGCGACCACGACCGACACTTTGATCTCCGAGGTCGAAACCATCTGAATATTGATACCCTCGTCCGCCAAGATACCAAAGGCCCGCGCAGCCACCCCCGCATGAGTTCGCATTCCAACGCCGACGATCGATATCTTGCAAATGTCCGCATCGGTCAGGACCGAGACGGTTCCGTCGTTCGCTAGCTCAAGACTCGCAAAAATCGCACGAGCCTGATCCAAGTCAGGCTTCGGGACCGTAAAGGTGACATCGGTTCTGCCCGCCCGAGATCCGTTTTGGATAATCATATCTACAACGATCCCCTGCGCCCCGAGCTCTGTGAACACCGAGGCCACGGTGCCTGGCACGTCAGGACAATCGGTCAGAGTCACCTTGGCCTCATTGCGATCAAGGGCGACTCCACGGACCAAAACGGACTCCATGTTTTTCTCTTCAGCCACGATCCAGGTTCCTTCGTTGTGATTTAAACTTGAGCGTACGTGCAACGGAACCCCATATTTCATGGCGAGTTCCACGGATCGGATCTGTAGGATCTTCGCGCCGACGCTTGCCAACTCGATCATCTCTTCGTGAGAGATGCGATCAAGCCTACGTGCATTCGGGACGATTCGCGGATCTGCAGTGTAGACTCCATCGACGTCAGTAAGGATTTCGCACACCTCGGCCTTCAGCCCAGCGGCGACAGCCACGGCGGACGTGTCGCTTCCCCCCCGGCCGAGGGTCGTGATGTTGCCGGCGGAATCCATACCCTGAAAACCTGCGCACACGACGATTTTTCCGTCCGCAAGTTCTCGGATAATACGAGAATCACAAAGTTCTCGTATCCGTGCATTGGTGAACCGACCGCTGGTATGCAAGCCAAGCTGGTGCCCCACAATCGAGACGGCGCGGCCTCCGAGGTCCTGGATGGCGATAGCGACGAGCGCAGCGGCAACCTTCTCGCCAGTGCTCATGAGTTGACTCAGCTCGCGCTCGTAGTCAGCGCCCCTACCGACCGGGTGTACCCAGCCATGGGAGTTCGAAGCCAACCGGGGGCTTCTATCGGAACGAGGGACCGCCAGGTCGTTTGCCATCGAGATCAGACGATCGGTCTCCCCCGACATTGCGGAGACCACAACAACAACCCGATTGCCAGCCTTGGCGGTCTCTATGCAGCGCGCCGCCGTGGCGCGAATCCGCTTGAGGGAGCCCACAGAACTTCCTCCGAATTTTTGCACGATCAACACCGCGCTGGGCGGTATAGAACGGGCGCAAATCACTGTAAAGACGCGCACCTCGTCCTCTCGACCCTAGCGACCCAACGTTGCATAAATTATCGACGCAAAATGCGCAAAATGAAAAGTCCGCAACTTAGCCCGACTCACCGGCATGAACACCTCCGTCGTTCAGCCGCCGCTCGATCTCTTCGCGGATCTCTGGATATGCCGCGAGGCTCGGATCCTCCTCGATCAGCGTTTTTGCGGCATCCCTTGCACGGTGGAGCATGCGCATGCCCTCCCCGACGAGACTGGTGAACCGGAGCCGTGGAACTCCCGACTGTTGTGTCCCAAAGACCTCACCCGGACCCCGCATCTGCAGGTCGGTCTCCGCCACCTCAAAGCCGTCACTTGAGCGTTCAAGTATCTTTAGGCGTTGCCCCGCGTCCGATTCCGAGGAACTCACCGTGTGTAGATAGCAGTTCGACGCTCCCGAAGACCGACCGACCCTCCCGCGCAACTGATGAAGTTGGGCCAAGCCAAATCGTTCTGCATGCTCGATCAAGATCACCGTGGCGTCCGGAATGTCGACCCCTACCTCGATCACAGTCGTCGCCACCAACACCCTGAGCTCGCCGTCTCTAAATTGGCGCATCACCGCGTCTTTCTCTTTCGACGGCATCCGGCCGTGCACGACGCCGATCGCTACCTTCGGCATCAGCTCTCTCAGCTCGGCCGCGGTGTCCTCGACGTTGGACGCGTGAATCGCCTCACTCTCCTCCACCAATGGACACACGACAAAAGCCTTGGTACCCGAATCAATCTCCCGTTTAAGTGCAGATCGAGCCCGCTTGAGCGCGACTTTTCCAGCATACAACGTCGTGACAGGGGCCTCTCGCCCCGGTGGAAGCTCATCGATTACCGAGACTTCAAGCTCGCCAAAGGCTGTGAGCGCGAGGCTCCTTGGAATCGGCGTCGCCGTCATCACCAGCAAGTGCGGCGCCCGGCCCTTATCGCGTAGGGCGCTGCGCTGCTCGACACCGAAACGATGCTGTTCATCAACAACAACCAACGCCAAACTAGCGAACTGCACATCGTCAACCAGCAGCGCATGGGTCCCCACTAAAATATCGATCTGACCAGCAGCCACGAGCGAGAGCAGCGTCTTTCTCTGCGGACGACCGATCGATCCAGTCAAGAGCGCAATTCGAAGCCCCGCCCGCTCGCACCAGCTTCCGAGCGTCCGAAGATGCTGTTCCGCGAGGATTTCAGTTGGCGCCATGATCGCAGATTGGCCCCCTCCGACAGAGACAGCGAGCGCTGCAGCAAATGCGACCAGAGTCTTTCCGGACCCCACGTCCCCTTGCAAGAGCCGAAGCATCGGCCGCGCGATACCCATGTCTTTCTCGATGTCATCGATCACCCGCCATTGCGCCCCTGTAGGCTCAAACGGCACGCTGGCCCGTAAACTCTCGCGGTCAAAAGCCCCCGCGCCAATCACGCCAAGTGTGCACGCCGCTTGCTGCCATTGAGCTCGCTTCTGCAACAACGAAATTTGCACAAAAAAGTGCTCTTCAAACGCCAGCCGTTGGTGGGCTACTGAACCGCGACGGTCGAGGCTCGTCACATCTTCTTCGCTTATGTCATCGGACGGACAGTGGAGATCTCGAAGAGCAACCTCCAGTGCCAGTAGGCCATGCGTCTCAACCACGGACTTAGGTAGAACATCGGTGGGATTTCCTGAACAAAAACGATCCAGCGCATGCAGACAGATTTTTCGAAGCGTTCGCTGCCCCACCCCCTCGACCACGGGATAGCGAATGGCGATCCCGGGGTCTTTACCCTCCGGGTCGAGCACGTCCGGGTGAATCATCGACATTTTCCCGCGAAAGCTCTTGATCGTTCCAGCGAGCACGACGATGTCCCCGGTGGTAACTGTCGATCCCATGCCTCCAAAGGGATGGAACCAACGGGCTTCCATATGTCCACCTAGCGTTCCTTCCTGTTCAACGTCGAGGCGGGCATGGTAGCGCCCGCCAAACCACCCTTGGCGAAAGCCACGGACGACCCCCTCTACAACGGCCCGTTGACCTTCCTCGACAGCCGCCAATCTATCGCGTCTCCTCAAGTCGACGTAGCCAAGCGGGAGCAAAAAAACGAGGTCCTCAATCGTGCTGAGTCCGCGCGCTTCGAGTTTTTTCGCGGTCTTCGGCCCCACTCCAGGCAGTGTTCCGACGGGATCGTGCTTCCCATCCGCTGGCGCGTCTCCGCTCGAGGGTTCCCTATTCGCGGAGTCCCGTTTGCCGCTCTTTTTTGTCCCAACAGGACCTGCTCTAGAACCCCTCGAGTTGCCTTTCTTGGCCACCCCCGGCGATACTTCCGTTTCCGCCTGCTGTCGAAGCCGAGTCTTGGACATCTTTTTCGGCTTGCGACCAAGCGATGGTCGTCTGCTCGCGGTCACCGTCGGTTGATGGCGCCCGACATCAAGCGCCATGCACACCCGAAGGCCATGCGCGACAACGCGAGTTCGGTCGTGCATTCCTCGAGTCTCGAACTCAGTGAGGCCAGTGCGAAATCCTCGCAACTGGGTGACCAGAGCATCCTCTGCAGGATTCGGGACAACACAACGCAAAAAGGCATCGGTCGTCTCTCGTAGTTCTGGCCCAATCCCTGCCGCGAGCACGCCCGAAAACTGATCGGCTGCCGCTCTTCGTAAGATACGACGCAGTGCAACGAGCGAATCTACGGCCACTGTCGAGCCCTTCTTGACCCCGCCTCGGCAGGCCGGCGACTTCCGCCACCCGACCCCGAAGACGCCACGAGAAAGTCACGCACTGGCGTCGACCCCTCCCCTGTGCGGGTCCGCACTAGAACGGCGACGCGAAAGAGAACCGCAGCTCGTGATCGCACAAAAAGTAGACCGCCCCGTCATTGACCTGATGATCATCGACACGCTCACCATTGAACTCGATTCCGTTTGTACTTCCGAGATCCTTGATGAAATAGCCACCGTTGCGGCGAACAACCGCGCAATGACGGCGGGAAATATTCGCGTCTTTGATCGGAAGATCCGAGAACTTGCTACCGCGGCCGATCACAAACTGATCGCTGTCGATCGTATGCCATTGCCCCTCGCAAAAAAGATACAGGGGCGGGATCTGATCGGGCGTTGGATTGGGGGGTGCCTGAGGTGCGGCGGGGCGGCCTCCCGGTTTGGGGAGCCCTCGCCCGGGGGCCACAGAACTCGGCCGTGTCTTGGCCCTCGGCGTCCCATTTTCTGGCGTCGCAGTGGCAGGCCGGGCCGGTTGGACGCGCCCCGTAGGTACCCGCCGTTTCGGACTGGGTACCGCGGGCGTATGCTTCGTCCCGGAGGTTGGCGCAGACAACGGGCCCGCATCCGACGACGCCCTCGGCGCCGAGTCCTGAACCGGACTCGCTGTCTTTTTCCGTTTAAATAGCTGAACGAGCGCGGCTTGCACGACATCGTCCGTGGCGATTCCACGCCGCTCGGCGAGCGTCACCACCCGCTTCCAGATGTCATCACGACATTCAAACTGCTGAACCGACTTGCTCATTCGCTCCCCTTGTGCGGACTTCATCAGACCGCTTCGCCGCGCATCGTAGAGCCACAAAGCGCCGAGGGTCAACCGCACGAGACGAACCGAACATTTTCCGCGCCATTGTCGCCCAAAGCGGGGCGATCCCTCCCGGGGCGCCGGGGCGAGCTCTCTTTTTTGGAGTTAATGGGCCCGCTGAGGCCGAATGGCTCTCTCACCGAGCCGGCCCAAAGGGTATGGTCGCAGCCCATGGCCCGACGCTGGCCGACTTTTCCACGCCTGCGCGAAAGCGCGAATGTCACGCATCGATCGATCGCTTCGATACCGATCAAGTTCGCGGCGGCGGCCATGTGCGTGGCGGCATCCCACCCCACGACATTAAACGCGGCCCCGGGAGAGGCAACACGACTTGCGGGCGCAGAAGCGCAGGGGCCGGCGACCGCGTCAGTGACGGCAATTCATCATAACCCGGCCATGCTCACTGGCCTCCCTGGCTTCAATTTCCACACCCAACTCCGCGGCGGAATCGATCACCTGCTCGTGCGCCGTTTTGCGCCCGACAACCTCGGACAACCGACCACCAAAATCGGCGGTCGCACAGGATTGGTCAACCCAACCGCGGGCTATTTTGTGGGCGCGAGTTTTCTTCTCGATCCTATCGCCGTCGGGGTCGGCGTCTACACCCACGAGACTCGGATACGAATCAACAGCGCGCCGCTGCTGCGCTACCACCTCGCGCCCACCCCTGATCTAGGCTGCGCGGTCGACCGGGGAAAAAGTTGCCCCTCCCTCGACTCAGGTGGCGCAGTTCAGATGCGCACTGATTTTACCTTGGCTCTCGCCTACGCATTTAACAAGGTCTCGGTGGGAATCGCCGCCCATTTTCCGCGCTCACGAATTCGCTTCGCCCACGACAACGACACAGGGCTCACCTCGACAGGAGAGAGCGTACCAGGCTGCGGAGTCGATGGTGAAGGGATCGAAGATCCACGGTGTGCTGAACGAATCGCTTTCCATGGCGTCAATCGATGGCGCCTGTTTGGCCTCAACCAAAGGCCTAGTTCGCCGCTTGACCTCGCTGTGACCTTTGGAATCTCGTTTGCGATGAACAACCGGGTCACACTCGGCGCCCGCTTCCGCAGTCGACCGCTTCGAAATCGCGGCGTCTTGACACTCCATGGCGAAGCCCTTGTCTGCACCCCTCCGGACGCGGTCCGCGAAGCCAATGTCGATCAGCTCCCTGCCTGTACCGACAGCTCACCGGTCGATGCCACCGTCAACGAAGAGATTCCACGCGAGGGCGCTATCGGTGCCAGCATCGTCCTCGGGGGTCGAAAACGCTGGCAGGTTGACACCAATTTTTTCTGGATTGATCGCTGTCCCGGTCCCACCGCGGCGGGCGGGTGTGGAGGACGAGATGCTCTGCGTCTGAGCCTTGTCGGTCTCGAGAGATCCGTGTCCGTGCTTCCTGAGAGCCTTATCTACCGCGGGTTCAAGGACATTTACGGAGCTGAAATCTGGGCTCGGTACGATTTGCAGAAACGATTGGCCGGACCCAGTCGG
Source organism: uncultured Nannocystaceae bacterium (assembly GCA_964437075.1). Lineage (GTDB taxonomy): Bacteria > Myxococcota_A > Polyangia > Nannocystales > Nannocystaceae > CAYTFJ01. Next base: position 51,002 of record CAYTFJ010000008.1, on the reverse strand, counting down.
CTCTTTTGCGATGGTACTCGCCGCCGAGACCGTGAGCGTCCATGCACGCCGAGGGTCGACCTCATTCTCGGTGGGAGCGTCCGCTCGCCCGGAGTCCGACCCGGCGCGATCACGGCGATGTACAGCGATGGATGGACACTCTCAACCAGCCTCGGAGCGATCTTCGAAATCCCATCAAGATCGTCGAGCGCATTGGGAACATGGTCTCTTGTCCCTGGCTACGGCCTCGATTTTGTCATACCGACCCGTGTCGGTCCCGGCGGCAGAGATCCCGCATACGACCCCAATCTTGCCCTCCAATTTGAGGATTCAGGGGGAGACATCAACGCTACCAGCGCAAACGCGGTTCTTCAGGGGCGGGGCCGACCCACGAACGCTGCCACGTACACTGGAATACTCCATACGATGACGCTCGGGCTACGCTGGGGCGAGAGCCGCTGACCAGCTCCCCCCCGGCCCATCACGGGTGGCCCAACCGGGCTTGTCTGCGTAGACTAGGGCGGTGAAGTCCCCTCTTCGACCGTTGGCTCTGGCCCTCGTGCTCTCTGCCACTGCGGGGTGCGCACATGCATCGAAGCCCCACCTCGACTCTCCTGCGGACACAGCGACAGACATTGAGACCGCCCAGGAATACGGGTTCATACTCAACCAGTGGGCGCTCATGAGCCCACTGAACGATGCCACGCAATCGCGCCGCCATGCCTTGCGCGAGAGTCTCCAGAACTACCTCCTTGAAGAGGTCCACTCCTTGCTCGCGCGCGGGCAGCACGAACAAGCGATGACGCGGCTAGAGCACGTTGCACGCCTCTACTCCCCGGCGGAGCTTCAGGGCGATTTACCCACCGTCGCCCCAGTCGTTGAGGCTGCAAATCAGCTCTACCGTGCGGCTGCCCGCACCGGTCAAGAGCTCCAAGCCTTGTTCAGCCTCGCAATTCGACAACGGTTTTCACCCGTCGCTGAGCAAGACCAGATCGAGCGTGACTGGGCCCAACTGGAACGTTGGGTAACACGCGGCACCGAGTACTCCCGAGATCCGAGAACGGCTGGAAACATCGAGCAGCTACTCGAGCACGCGGCCGCGACCTTTCCAACCCCGTGGCTCACCGACAAGCTCTCCGCGGTCTATCTTGAGCGATACCGAGAGCACCAGGGCACCCACGGCGCGGCGCTCTCGGCCGCACGCGACCCTCGCATCGAGTTCACCGGCTATCTTATCGCTCGACTCTACCTACGCGCAGACGCCCCGGAAAAAGCAGTCGAACTTCTCGATCGTATCGCTATAGACAAGCCCACAAGGCTCCTACGGGACATGATAGCAGCGGCTATTAACCGCGAAATGGATGGATCGGATCCGTTGGGGATCGCGCGGTCGCTCACTGATCTGATCCGATATTTTGAGCCCGGATCCGACGAGCATCTCCCTCCCGCAATCATCGCCCAAGGCTGGGGAATCGTCGAGAATCTGAGTCGACGAGCGCTCGACCTCGACCCCAAAAATGCCACCGCCAACCTTTTTCTTGCACGGAGCCACGTACAAAACGGACTCAGCCGCGCAGCGAAGATCCACTACGAGCGAGCCCTGAAAGTCGACCCCGAGAACTTTGCGACATGGACCGAGCTCGCCCAAACGCACCACGCAGTGATCGTACAAGAAGCCGATCGCTCTCCACTTGAAGCTGTACCCAAACTCCGGCCGATCGAGCAGTTTCACACCGCAGCCAACGAACGTTGGCGCGACCGTCCGCTCCGCCAAAGCGTGAACGATGCGTACCTCGCAGTCGGAGCCGCTCTCTATGACTCCGGAGAGCCCAAGCAGGCCGAAAATGTCCTGCTGCGCTCGCTCGAAGTTGAACCAACCCCCGAAGCCCTCGACATGCTGGGGAGTATCGACCTGCGCCGAGGCCTGTTTGAAAGTGCAGGCAGTCGCTATAAATCCATAATGGATCTGCCCTACGACAACCAGTATTCACGCGTCAACTGGGAGGTTCGAGCCAACGAGCAGCTCGCTCAGATCGCCGGGGAGTCCGGGAACTCGGTCGCTAGTGCTCAACACCTCTGCGCAGAACTCAAACAGCTCAACGTACTCCTCAAGCTTCAGCTCCCCGAGCACGAGCTCGCGGGTCGCTTGATTCAGCGAGCGATGGTCTTCTTTTATCAAGGCGACAACGAGACCGCGATGGTCGACTTCCGCCAGGCCGCGAGCACCCTTCCGAGTGAAGCGGGTGTGTACGCGGACCCGCTACTCTTTGCCATCGCCCATGGAAATATCGAGATCGCAACAGAGATCTACACACAAGCGAGGGGCCGCTCTGAGGTCGACTCCGAACTCAAGCTATATTTTTCACTCTGGCTCCATGATCTTTCCTCGCGCACCGGTCGAAAATCTGCAGGCGATCCCGAGGCCTTTATCGAGGACTACAAGGGGTCCCGGTGGCACAATCTATTGGCTCGCCACTCCCGCGGGATCGCTTCCTACCAAGATCTCCTGGACGTAGCCCAGAGCAAGGGACAACGCGCAGAGGCCCATTTTTACGAAGGACTACGCGCATGGAGAGAAGGTGCACAGGACCGAAGCTTGGACCTCATGGCAAAGGTCATTGAGACCGGGATGCTATCCTTCTTTGAATTTGAGATGGCTCAGCACTACGTACGGTGGCAAAGACTTCCAAAAACCATCCGTGCCCCATTCGCGGTGGGCGCCTCATTGTAGGTCCCTCTCGAAATTGACGACGTCGGGACCGAGGTTGACTCCGCCCCCGCCAGACACCAGCCTGTGGTCTGGCTCCCATGGAACTCTCCGGCACCATCAAAATCATCCTCGAGACCCAGGTGATCAGCGCATCATTCCGCAAGCGCGAGCTTGTGCTCACCACTGAGGCTCGCTACCCACAGCAGATTCTCGTCGAGTTCACCCAAGACAAAATTCCACTTCTCGACGGCTTTCGCCCTGGCGAGGAGGTCAATATTCAAATCGACATCCGTGGTCGCGAGTGGAAGAGCCCACGCGGCGATGTGAAATATTTTGTCAGTCTCCACGGGTGGAAGATCAGCCGTGCGGGAGAAGAACCATCACAGCCTGTAGGCGGGTTCGGGGATGCATCCACCGGCGGGCCTCCAGCCGATGACACTCCATTTCCGGAGAGCCAAAACGGCGGGGATTCATTCCGCGACGACGATATCCCCTTTTGATCTTCACCCGCCCCATCTTGTTGGCGGACTCGATATTTTTCGACCTGCTCGCCCCCCGCCAAAACACGATTCATCACACAAGAAAGCCCCGAACAAATCGGGGCTTTCTTAGAGGCGCGGGCCGGGATCGAACCGGCGAATAGAGCTTTTGCAGAGCTCTGCCTTACCACTTGGCGACCGCGCCAGGCCGGCGAATCTACTAACACGCGAGCAAGTCTGAAGCAAGTCTTTCCGCAGCGTCGCACACGTGAGCCGTCACCAGGCGATGTTTGGTTCGACACGGACACCCGTCGCCCCCCCTCTGCCGAGGAGGACCAAGGTCTGCCGCCTGCCGCAGAGAGTTAGAGCGGACCGTCGCCGCCGGAGAGTTCAATCTTGTTCTTCCGACCCTTCGGCTGTGAGCTCGCAGGTTTCTCCGCCGGACGACTCTTGCCGCCAGACTTCTTCTTCTTCTTCTTCTTCGGACGACGGCGCGTCTTTGTGGCTGGTTTCTTCTTGACCGCGGTTTGCTCTTCAGCCAGCTCTTCAGCCTTCTTTTCGTTCTCAAGAAGCGCCGCCTTAGCCTCGGCGCGCTCGGCATCGTTCGTTGCGCTTGCGAGTCTAGCCTCCAACGTCTTTCGTTCTTTTTCGGTCGCAGCCTGAGCAGCCTCAATTTTCTCGATTTTTCGAGCTGCGGCGGCGGCTTCCTTCTCGACTCTGTTCGTTTCCGCTTCGGCGGCCGCAAGTCGTTCTGCGCTTGCATCTGCGCTGTTCTTCGACATGATGCCAACGCCAACGAGCCCGACCACAAGTACGCCGGCAAGTCCATAGAGCCAGTATGGGGTCTTCTTGCGCTCAGCAATTTTCACCTGAGCATCCAAACGCATCTTCTCTTCGCGCAACTTTCCTTCCTGCTCGGCCTTGGCCTTGGCCTCCGCCTCGGCAAGCCGCATACGTTCTTCCCGCTCGCTCGCGTCTTTCTGCTCCTGGTCGACGCGACTGCGCTCTTCCTCTGCTCGCCGCTCTTCATCTTCCCTTTCGACCCGAGCCTTTTCTTCGGCCGCGAGTCGGGCAGCTTCGACCTCCGCAGCTTTGACACGGGTCGCCTCGAGAGTGTCGACCCGCTGTTGTTCGAGGTTCTTGAGTTCAGCGAGAGCGATGAGGGCAGAGTTTTCTCTGGACATAATTCGAATCTTCTTGTTGGCGTAAATACCGACTAGAGGGGGGGTGACATTACCCCACCACCACTCCAAGATGTCGAAAATTTGGGTCCTCGGCCAGACCCCCGCTAGCCTGCCCAGATGGTCTCATCCTCTCAGCGTCGAGAATCACGAACCCATCGGCGAACCTGTCTCTTCGCTTGCGGCGCCTTGGGTGCGTCAATCGCCCTCATGGGTGGCACCGTTCGTTTCATGGCTGTCTCGGGGAAAGATGCAATGTCCGCGCCGCAGCCCGAGGCGGCCTGGCAGGCCAGCCAGCTTAGTATCGCCCCCTTGCCCATGCTTCAACGCAAGAGGCTCCTCCGCTACCCGATCAAACAGGTCTGGCCCACCGCTGTTCGCTATCTACGAGTCGACCGCAAGTATGTGATCACGGATCGCGATCAGGATGCCGGCTACATCATGTTCGAGTTCCCACTCAACGGCACCAGCAAAGGATCAGGGCATCTCGAGATGATCGAGACCACGGATGCCTCCGGACGCGAAAGTGTCAACCTCGTCGTAAATACTGGCGCCGGCCCCACCTACCTACCGAGCAGCATCGCAGACGGATTGGCCGCAAAAATCCTTGAAGAACGGGGCCAACCTGCGCCGTTCGCACCCAAGGCACCGACGCCTCCAGAGACCTCGCCTCCACCCGAGGGCGGCGCTCCCCCTATGTTACCGCCGGCGATCGACCCTTGAGAGGCCCACAGCCTCGGTGTTGAGTTCATTCCCTGAGATGAACTCAACCATCGATGCGCGTACCTACATCTTAAACTTGAAGGTGAAGCCCTGTGATGCGTTTTGAAACTGCTTGAACTTGGCCTTTTTGGCGGCCTTGGCAACGCAGCTCCCGATCGGTTTTCCAGCAAAGGCTCCGGTCGCCACCGCGGAACTCACTCGCCCAGTCGCCCCAACGATCGAGATCTTTACAGGGACCTTCGTACCCGGCGCTGCCCCGTGCTTCGATCCGCAAGCCTTGGCTCCGGCCTTCACGGGCACCAGCCCTGCCTTCATATCACTGGCCGCGAGTTTCGCCGGTGCATTCGAGGGGGCCTTTGGACCGGATTTTGCCTTGGGCTTGGAACCGCCGCCCTTCTTTCTACATTTAGGAAGGTCGGGGTCCAAAAGACAGTCTACGTCTGGCGAGCCCCCACCTGATTTTCGGCCGCTGCTCTTGGACGTCGGCGAAGGTTTGGGGGTCGACTTGGGTGTTGACGATGGCTCCGACGCCTTTCGGCTGCCGCCGCCGGTTTTCTTCCCACGGGACGACGACCCACTTTTCCGGCTTCCCTTGCGCCCACGTTTTTTCCCAACCCTGTCAGGCCGCCGGTCTCCGCTAGGCGTGTCATCGCTCGAGATTTTCCCAGAATCGTCGGCAGTGGTGTCTTTTTTGTCGGAGTCCTTGTCGGAGTCCTTGTCGGAGTCCTTGTCGGAGTCCTTGTCGGAGTCCTTGTCGG
>CAYTFJ010000008.1:0-45072 GCA_964437075.1 uncultured Nannocystaceae bacterium | reverse complement strand
AGTCTCCGACTCGGCCCGGGACATCCCCCTTCATACTCGCAACCACCGTGGGTTTGGGATCTTCCTTGAAGATCATCATTGAACCCATGGCAACGACACACGCGGCCAGAACCCCGACGACCACATACATACCGGTGTTCGACCGTTCCCCGGATGCCGATGTCAGCTTTGTACTCTCGTTGGCATTTTCCGCGAGTGGCTGCGCCGCCAACCCGCCAAATCCACCGCCGAAACTTGGAAGTGCATCGCCATCGGTGCCGGAAGATCCCGCAAGGTCACTATCACTGCTGGATGGACTGCCAATCCCGCCACTGAGCATGGCGCCCATGGCTCGTATGTCAATAAGACCCGATCCTTCGCTCGTGGGAGCTGAAGTCGCGGGCCGTGCCGACAGGCTCACGTCTGTCGAGGCGTCCGCGCCCCCCGTTGCGATCGCCTGCAGGTTCTCAAGAGAGAACAACACTGAATTTTCGTTGCGCTGCCCGGTGAGCTGCCGATTTTCCTCGGCGGGGGCCGATGCAGCAGACATCGCATCGAGGTCCGTAGACACGCCGCTCCCTGAGAACGCATCGTCCCCTCCTGAGAATGCATCATCCCCAGCGGAGAATGGCTCCCCGCTCGGTGCAAAGGGATCAGGCCCGTCGTCGGCAATGGCAGGACCGTCGGCAACGTCGCGGTCAGCCAAGTCGGAGAACAAATCGACCTCAGCCAGGGTGATCCAGTCTTCGAAACCTTCTCGCCAAATTGACGTCTCTTTGTCGATCTCGCCAGCATCGTATCGCTGACGAACCTCATCCTCAGAGATAGGCCCCACGGTCTCGCCATCCACGGCGATGTGCCAACCGGAGGCCTCAGTCGCGGCGTCAGCTTCCGATGACAACTCGGCGGGCGCGGGTGTGACAGCGGCGGCTTTGTCGCGAACGATAATGACGTTGCTGCACTTTTTACAGCGAATCTTGAACGTCTTGCCACGAACTTTCTCGTCGGCAATCGAGTACTTCGCTTGACACTTGTCGCATTCGATCTTCATAAGCGAGCATCCTGAGCGGCGTTCCGCGCTACGTTTGAGCGGTACTGGAAACGCGGTAACGGCCGGGCCGCACTATATGGAACCAAAGCCAAGCGGACAACAGGCCGAGGCTGTGGAAATTTATTGTCAGCGCGATGTGCGTGAAAACAAAATCCATTTGAAGCCACGCCCGTATGCAAGACCATTGCCCATCGGCAAATTAGGATCGCCGGGGGTCCGTCGCGCCAATGAAAAGGACAGAATTTACACATCTACGGGCGATTGGCGCCGATACGAGTCCTCGTGCCCCGTGCTCCTGGGGCTCAATGCCGCGCCCCAGGTGGACTCCGAGACCGTGCGGATCGGTCGTTCCGGGCCCATAAAATCTTTGACTGCGACCAAGCCTACGCGGTGAAGACCGCATAGAGCGATGAATTGTAGCGAAAGCCACCGATCGCTCGTGGGAGATCCGACACGAATCGTGGACTGCGCGGCCAACTCACACGCTTGATTCGACGCCAGCGAAACTGCCCGCCGTCAGCTGAAGCGCGCAGACTTCGCTATTGTTATCACGATTCAGGTCCGCTCGATGAACCCCTTCTTGCGACCTAATCCGGCTTTCGAAGGGAATGAAACACGAGCCCCGTCGGTATTTTCGGATAGAAAAAGGTACTTTTTTGCGGCATGACCTCTCCGCTGTCGCAGACGTTCACCACGTCCTGCACCGGCGTGGCGTTCATGAAACAGACAAGCTGCACGCCCTCTCCACCCTCCCGAGCCAGGGCCATCGCCCCTTCGCTCGACTTAAAATAGCGAAGATTGGTCTTGGCGACCTGTGCCTCCTTATCGATGCCGAGTGCGCGCTCGAGTACAAGCTCGTGCAACAACGCCACGTCGAGTCGCTGCAATGCCGGAGCGATCGCCCCGAGGCCAGCGCTCTCAGGATCGTAGTCCGCGCGAAGTCGTAAGACATGCAGTCGCTTCGAACCCGGGACCGCAAGACCAAAAGCCGCGCCGTCTACCCCGGCATCGCTAAGCACCGCTCGAAGCTCCACGACATTGGGAGGCAGGTCCCTCTCCTCGACATCAAACCACGTCGAAACACTCTTGAGGATGTCGGCCAACGACAGGCTGTCCAAGCCGTAGACAATCCGGTGGGTTGGAAGGACCACGAGGCCCTCGTCGTCCAGATTCGACAGATACATCATGCCCCAGCGTGCCTCTTCGGTTCTTCCAGCGGCTTCCAGCTCGTCGCGAAACGAGCACATGGTCTCATAGCGATGATGACCATCTGCAATATATATGGAGCTGGGCGCGATCGCCTCGGCCAAGGCGGCGCAGGCCCTAACGTCCGCCACCCGAAAAAGGATGTGGTGAACACCATCGAAGTCGCAGTCTAACACTGGAGTCGTGAGTTCATCGCGCACCGCCTGCTCCCATCGTTTTTCCGGATCCGAAAACATCCCGAATACGAGCTCCAGATGGGCATCACACGCCCGCATCAATTTGAGTCGATCAGCCTTCGGCCCACTCATCGTTCGCTCATGGGCGAGCACGGGGCCTTCCCCAAATCGGGTGAGCTCGACAAGCGCGATGACTCCTTTTCGAACAAAGCGTCGACCTTCTGATTCAAAACGCTGGTGATACACGTAGTAGCCAGGCTCTGGGTCGCGAACGAGCGCCGCTTTAATCATTTCTCGAAACCGTCGGGCCCCCTCGTCATATTTGGCATCGCCGTCCTCGCTGCCAGCCGGCGCTTGAGGAAGAATTACTTCGATGCAGTTGTGCGGTGATCGAGCAGACAATTCGGCACGCGCCGCGCCATCGACCACGTCGTAGGGAGGCGCCAGAAGATCAGAGAACTCCCCGGCACGAGATGAGTCGTAGCGAAGACCGTGGAATGGGCGAATCCGGGCCATGGCTAGGCGTATACCTTGCTCTCTCGGCCGACGTCCATGCGCACTGAAAAAACTGAACGATCAAAGCGCTCGGGCGGCAATGTCCCGCCTGAACTGCCCTCCCTCAAGCTCGATTTTTGACATTGCGTCATATGCGCGACTCGTAGCCTCCGCCAAGGTCTCACCGCGTGCGCAAATTCCGAGGACACGCCCCCCATTTGTGAGCCAGGCACCCGTCTCGGAGTCGCGCCGGGTTCCCGCGTGAAAGACCATCACGTCTTCCATCAGCAGCGACCCATCCGGCTCGAGGCCCTCAATGATCACGCCTTTTCTCACATGCCCCGGATAGCCTTCGGATGCCAATACGACGGACACTGCGGGTCGTGAGGCCAAATGCGAGGACACCAACTCGCCACGTGCGACCGCAACAAACAGGTCCATCACGGAGCCATCGAGCCCGAACATCAAGGGCTGCGCCTCGGGGTCACCCAAACGCACGTTGTATTCGATAACCTTCGGGGCCCCGGTCTCGTCGATCATCAAGCCCACAAAAAGTATCCCGACAAAGGGGGTCCCTTCCGCACGCAGACCGGCCAAGGTCGGACGAACGATCTGCTCTGTTACGCGTTGATGTACGGCCTCCGTGAACACTGGAGCGGGCGCGTAGGCACCCATTCCCCCCGTGTTGGGACCCGCATCACCCTCAAAGATTCGCTTATGATCTTGGCAAGGTGCGAAGGTCACAGCCCCCTCGCCATCCGTGAGAACGAAAAAGGAGACTTCTTGACCCAAAAGACGCTCCTCAAGAACGACTTCAGCCCCAGCCTCACCAAAGCGTTTAGCGTCAATGCAATCTCGGAGAGCGGCTTCAGCCTCTGCGAATGTCTCCGCGACAACAACCCCTTTTCCCGCAGCGAGACCACATGCCTTTACCACCGGGGGGCGAGAAAAACTCCGTATCGCGTCAAGCCCTTCGGCGACGGACGTGACCGTTTTGTGCACTGCGGTCGGAATCCTGTGGCGCGCCATAAATGCCTTCGCTACAGCCTTGCTTCCTTCGAGCTCGGCAACTTTTGCGCTAGGCCCGACCGTCGGGACACCCGCATCGCGCAAGGCATCCGCCAATCCGTCCACCAACGGCTGCTCGGGACCGATGATCACGGCATCGACCTGCTCTCGGGTCGCCAACTCGACCAAGGCTTGGTGGTCTCCGGCATCGACCTCCGCCAGCCGCGCGTGCCGTGCGATCCCTTCGTTTCCTGGAGCGACGATGACCTCAAAGCCCTCGTGGGCACCTCGCCAAGCGAGCGCGTGCTCCCGTGCTCCGCGACCGACAATGAGTATTTTTCCACGTGACATCTTGTTGCTGACGCTCTCAGTTCGGACGAAATTTAACCGCTCTACGACGCCCATCTAGTGACGAAAATGGCGTTGCCCCGTAAACACCATTGCCATTCCATGTTCATCGGCGGCTGCAATGACCTCTCCGTCGCGCTTCGATCCACCGGGCTGCACGACCGCGGCAACTCCCGCCTCCGCAAGGCGATCGATGCTATCGCGAAAGGGGAAGAATGCATCGGAAGCCAACACCGAGCCCCGTGCCTGTTCGCCAGCGCGAGCCAAGGCCTGTCGCACAGCCTCGACCCTCGATGTCTGCCCCCCCCCAATCCCGGTCGTAACACCGTTTTTGACCAGAACAACCGCGTTGGAGCGCACATGCTTCGCCACCCTTTGTCCGAGATCCATACTGATGCTCTCGCTCGAATTCGGTCTACGTGCGCTTACGACCTGGCCAGCCTCGACCGCGACCGATATCTCGTCCTCACGCTGTATCAAGAGGCCTCCTGCCACGGAGCGAATCCGCAGCGGCTGGGGGCCTTCATTCTCGGCGAGCATCCCGGGAATCTCCAATACGCGAAGATTTTTCTTGGTCTCGACCAGAAGGGCCAGAGCCTCGGGCGCATAGCTTGGTGCCACAACCACCTCGATAAAGGTCTCGACGATGCATTGGGCCGTGGCCAAATCAACCCGATCGGTGAGTGAAACGATACCTCCAAAGGCGCTTTCAGAGTCGGCCTCGCGGGCGCGGCGATAGACAGCCGCCAAGGGCTCGTCTCCGACAGCGACGGCGGCTCCACAGGGAGAGAGATGTTTGAAGACTGCCGCAGCGCGTCCAAGCGGCGCCAAATCACGAGCGATGCCGAGCGCGGCATCGGCATCGAGCAGATTGTTGTAGCTCAGCGCCTTCGCCCGAGCATTGTGTTGAATCGCCCGGTCGAGCCCCACGGGCTCTGTCTCGGCATACCCCATCTTGAAAAAGCGAGCCTCCTGATGCGGGTTCTCTCCGTATCGAAGCTGGGCAGCGGACTCGCCGACCATGTAGATTGCCCTTGGCATGGTGTCCGTATCCTGTTCACCGCTATGCCCATCGTGCTGGAGCAAATACGTGGCGATGGCAGCGTCGTAGGCGGCCGTGTGCTCAAATGCCTTACACGCCATCTCACGACGAAAGCTCTCCGGAACCTGTCCAGCGTTATCGTCTAAGACCTGGGCCAATCGGTCATAGTCTGCGGGGTCCACGATCACACACACCCGGGGCCAGTTTTTTGCAGCCGAGCGAACCATCGTTGGTCCCCCAATGTCGATGTTCTCGATCGCCTCGGCAAAGGTGCAGTCGGGGCGCGCGACCGTTTCTCGAAAGGGATATAAATTGACCACCACAAGATCGATCGGGGGTATGCCGTGCAGTTTGAGTTCTCGCTCGTGAGCTTCGTTGGGCAGCGCAAGAATACCGCCGTGAATCTTCGGATGGAGTGTCTTAACTCGACCATCAAGAATCTCCGGAGCCCCGGTGAACTCGCTGACCTTCACAGCCGCAACCCCCTCCGCGCACAACGCCTTATAGGTGCCCCCGGTCGAGAGAACCTCAACACGGTGATCGATGAGCGCAGCTGCCAGCGCGCCAAGATGGGACTTATCACTCACGCTCACGAGTGCGCGACGAACTGGAGAAGACGATATCGACACGTCGCCGCGGTAGCATAGAGCGCCCCTCGCTGACCAGGCTAGAGTCGGCCCGCCGGCGCCGCGCTTGTCACGCTATCCTTCTTTTCCGTTTATCCCGAACCTGAGACCGATCTCCACGAGCAAGACTCGCGCCTACCCGACCTGTGTCCATCCGCGCTCGCTGGCAGTGAGCGTATCCACCTCTGCATTGCCCGGATCGTCATGGACCGGACTTTCCTCTTTTGAGCCGCGCAATGTGGCGAAAAAATTGTCAAATTTCTTGTCCACCAAACTCATTGTCCGCTCCGCATTTTCCTTTGCGCCGTCCCAAATTCCCATTCCTTCTAGGATCTCGGCGGCCTCCTCGTACCCCAGCTTCACGGCCCCCCGAATCGTCTCCTCGAACTGATCGACAAGTTTTTCGTCGCTCAACGTCGAATTTTGCTTGCGGTAAATTTCGATCATTCCCGACGCAAATCCGAAAATCCGTTCGGCGGTTGCCTCTGGAGCCATGTCGACCCCTCCATAGTCTTCAAGCTCGAGACCGTGCTCCGCAAACATCGCCTCTAGTTTTTTGGCCGTTGCCGACATCAAGATGTCCTGAGAGAGCCTCATATTCAGCTCGGGACTTCCCTCAAAACGATCGATAAACGCCCCCCCCCCCGATGTATGAGCCCCGAGAGCGGTCCGATCGGCGTCCGAATCTGCTCTCGGTGTCGTAAGCGTCCGATAGACTTCCCCTCTGTGTGGCCCTATGTTGACTTCCATTTTAGCTCCCCTTCGCGTGGATCGATCAGCCATCGTCCATGCAAAAAAAAACTTGAGTCAGACCGACCCGCTTCTCGTCAACCCCGCCCCGATCTGCACATGCATGAGCGTTGGCACCATATTCTGGCAAACGACTCCTTCAGTTGCCCACGGGGGTCTTCCGGGCGCCAACACTGCCCTTCGCACCTAACTCGCCGAGAGATAGGAGACGAGGTCTTCGCCTCCGGCCACTTTGAGCTTCAAGAGCCCACGAACTTCGACCTGACGAATTCGTTCCCGGGTAAGGTTCAAAATCTCTCCGACTTCCTCCAGCGTAATCCCACCCTGAGTGGCTACGTCGAGTGCGCAACTGTGCTTCAGTTCCCAGACTTCGCGATCAGGAAAATTCACTTTTATACTTCCTGTTGTGGGGTTTACGTCGATATAGAGGTGGTGCTTGCAGCTCACATACGGGCAGGGACGAGCTACATTCGCGCACTCGCCCCGCTCTTTCGGACGCCAGTAGCTGCGCTCGGGATAGAGCAACGCTCCGATACGTAGCTCTTCTTTCGTCAGACGTTTCATAGCGATCGTCTTGGCGCGAGCTCGAGGGCGGCGCGTCAGTGGCTTGGGATCCGGAAGCGGGCTGTTTGCGGCGGGGACGTTTTCTTGAATCAGCATCGGAGTTCTCGTTTGCGAGGGGAACGACCGCTCTTAGAGGGCCGCATAGGGAGGAGACAGGGGATGGAAAGGATTAGGATCTCGATAGACCAGGTAAATAAGATTCAAAGCAGCTCTGTGGGGCTTGCGACGCCACCGCCGCGTGGTCGATGACCGCCACGTGAAGCAACAAGAAGCTTTTCGAGCCGGTGCACGCCCTCGAGGAGACGAGCGGCGTCGGACTTGATCGACTGAAGCTCTGCAAACAGTTGCTCCCCATGGGGCGAGGCTTCCTCGGCCTCGACACCTTGCTCGAAGGCAACGAGTAGCGAAGCAAGGGCTTCATCTAAGGTTTCCATCCCGTCCTTGAACGTCAGGAACTTCGCCTGGATTTCTTCGAGGGTGTAGCTCTCGGCCATCAGCCGCTTGATGGTGTTGATCCTTCGAACCGCGCGAAGTGGGTAAACCCCGCGAGACCCCAAATGTTTGCCCTTGCGTCCGATTCGGCGGGACCGTGGCACCAGACCAAGCTGCACGTAGCGACGCAAATTTGCCTCGCTAAAACGGACCTCACGCGATGAGAATGCCGACACGAGCTCAGACGAGGTCAATCCTTCGGGATTGTTGGACTCGATGTCCCGGATCTGAGCTTCGGAGAGTGCGTCGGCCATGGCGACAAAAGAGTGGAGAGGTTGGAGAGAGTCTTCGGGATGACCCAAGCGCCTGGGGAACGATCCGAGTCGAATACCGACATTGGCGGTACGCGAAGAAGAAGATTCGTAGAGAAGCGTTTGAGATTTTGGTGAGTCAGGATCTCTTTTTCCGACTCGCGCAAATGTAGTCTACTCAGTAGATCCGAGAAAGCATTTTCTACTGAGGATTCAAAACTTTCTTCATTTTCCTACTGAGATATCGTTCAGTAGGTCGAGATGCCGTCATGAATCCGAACGTAGCGATACGAGATCGCCCACAGGGAGACCGACTTGGATCAGCGACGCTGTCTCGATTACAGCCAAACCCGGCGATCGATTGAACATCCTATCAGTGACATCGCTACGCCAAAAATCTCCCGCGATCCCATCTCAATTCTCGACGAGTCCGCTCGCATCGTGCGCTCGGTAGAAACCAGTCCGATCTTGTGAATAGATCGACAGCCATGAACTTCACAGAGCCATCGCCCCGAGAAGTTCACGGATCGCGCATCAGCGCCGACCCCACTACTATCGGGATCGGGATTTCTTAACCGTGAACGTGGAGGATTTGAGAAAGGTGAGCTCGTAGTCATTTCCTGGGCGAACTCGGAGCCGCCCCACCGATTTCCACGGATCCTTGCGCCCTACTCGAATTTTCACGAGATAGCTTCCTGGCGAGACATCGAGCACCTGCTGATTGTTTTCAAGCTCGCGGACTCGACGTCCGATCTTGATCTCCACGTAGCGAAACTCGCCAAGCTTGAGCTTGAGCTTGGACTTGGACTTGGACTTGGACTTGGAGACGATTTGGTCTGTGGCCTCGGTCAAACCGTCAATCGCAGTGACCGCGAGATTGGCCGTTCGCAACCTTGCCCGGTCCGGATCCACGAACGACGCTTTCTTCGGAAGATCGTAGATGAGGTCGGAGGTTTCTTCGATGGGACTGTGATCTCGAACATCGGCAATCTTTCGCGCTTGTAGGCCTCCGCTCGCTACCCATGTTGGCTCTCCGCCCCACCCGTCCTCATCTTTCCGAGCATCTCGGCCGCTGGACAAGGCCACGAATAGGACCAGGAGCGCAAGAGTCCCTGTGGCGAAGACAACTCCGTGCCGGCTCGACCAAGACCGTCGCTGCTCGCCACCATGATTCGACGAGACCTCAGCCTGGCGAGTCACGTCATTGGTGAACGAAGGCGTCCGCAGGTGCAAGTTGGTGACCGTCCCCTCGGCCTGCCACTTATTGTTCTCCGAGCCCGAGGGTCGCCGAGGGCTCGGAGAACTATCCGGCCGAACCTCTGCCCACGCGCCGCTGCTGCGCTCCGCGACGTGAACGCCGGAGCGCGGTCCAGTAACTCCCACAAGGCTTCGGGCAAAACGGGAGATCTCAAGCGATGCTGTGCGGTAGCCGGTCCAACGATGCAACCGCTCCAGCCCCAGCTCGGCGCTTTGAATCCGGCGCCCAGGATCCGCCTCCAACAACGCCAGCCGTAGCTGATCGAGCTCTCGCGGAACCCCCTGCCTAGCGAGCGGCGGAATCGACCCACTCAGGACCTCGCCATAGAGCACTCGCTCGTCCGTGCAATCTCGAAATTTTCGTCCTTCGAGCAGTTCATGCAGAAGCGCGCCGACCGCAAAAAGATCGACTGTGGGCTGCCTTGAACTTCCGGAAAGCTGTTCAGGCGACATATAACGGAGTTTCCCGCGAACATGGATCCCCGAGGTTTCCTCCTTTGCTAGCCGCGCCACGCCAAAATCAACGAGCTTGACCTCGCCTGACACTGAAACCAAGACATTCTGTGGCGACACGTCGCGGTGGACAATGCAGAGGGACTGGCCATCATGAGAAAGTGAATGGGCGTACGCCAACGCGTGAAGAACCTCGCCGACGATAAATCCAACAGCAGACAAAGACAGGGTGTGGCCCATCTCTCGCATCCATTGGCTGAGTTGAGCCAGGTTCACGCCATCCACCCACTCCATCGCCAAATAGCACTGGCCATCAGACAAACCAGCATCAAATACTTGAACGATGTTTGAGTGCGAGAGCAACATGGTGAGCCGCGCCTCGTCGTAGAACATTTCTCGGTAGGTCGGATCGTCTGCGAGATTGCCGAGCAACAACTTCACGGCCGCAGCCTTGCTGGCCCCCTCAAGGGTCGCCTTTCGCGCCATCCAGACCTGGGCCATGCCCCCTTTTCCGATCTTGCGCAGCAGCTGATAGTCTCCGACCGTCCTCAAAGCCCTAGAGCCTGTTGGCCAATGCGCCGGGGTGTCAAGGACCCCCGACAGGTCCTCGGTGACACGCCACTCACGGGTAGGAGCATCGTCATGAACTATGGTCGCTTCGAGGCACGCGTGCATATCGCTCGCGTGTCCATCGGCCGCGGAACTCACAGCGTTGCATGTCGGCCCCCCTGCAACACGACGCCGCGTGGATTGCGAACAGAACAATCATCGCCGCCGAACGCTGTTAAATTCGCATAAAAAATAGGGGGAGGCTCGTAATCACGGACCAGAGATTCGGATCATATCGCTCCGGACCGGGATATTTGTGCGTCTTCTTCTCGTGCTTCCATACTGGACCGGTATCCACGCACCCCATCGTTCGATCGCTCCGAGAGCAATAGATCCGAACATGAAAATGATCGTTGTGAGGAGACGCTCGCCCTCCGGGCTGATGCATGACCGCCTCTGCGTAGGCGATCAACCACGGCGCTCGCCCCTGCCCTGCGGCGTAGTCAAGCAGGCGCTGTTTGATCGCTCGGCTGACAAATATCCACTGGATACGCACGGTCGGATCCGACAGCAATGCGGCGACCAAGGACCAATTTTTTTCGTCATCGAAACGACGATCCTGCCATCCGCTCTCGTCGTACCCGCTCTCTTGCATGGATTCGGGCACAAATGGCAACCCTTTAGGGCCGTAGTGCACCATCTGGAGATCTGGAGGACGGAGGCTACGCCCCCTCGAATTTTTACTATAGAAGATGAGGTCGACGTCTCGGCCGCTCTGGTGACTTTTGTGCCAGGTCGTTCGGCCCCCACGCAGTCTGGAGAGGTCTGCTACGCCGAGCCGGGCGCCACGGTGCTCGGCTCGAACACGTGCAGCCGAGGTCTCTATCAGTCGCACCAGCTCGCGCGTTCCGTATCGATTTCCGCGTACACGCCAGGCCGGCGGGACTGTATAGCCGCGACCGCTGGCCGGTAGCCGCTCAGGCCTATGCAGGCGCCCACTTGCCGCCCGACCAACCGATACGCTAGTAAAGTCCGTCCACAAACCTGCCGCAGAGCACCCCGAGCAGATTAGGCTCGCTCCACAC
The DNA here is from genome assembly GCA_964437075.1 of uncultured Nannocystaceae bacterium. Taxonomy (GTDB): domain Bacteria; phylum Myxococcota_A; class Polyangia; order Nannocystales; family Nannocystaceae; genus CAYTFJ01. The sequence goes on along the minus strand of CAYTFJ010000008.1, from coordinate 33,740 downwards.
CACCACGCCAAAGCGACGAGGGTCCGAGCGCCGCGGCGTCGTTCAAGAGCTGTCACGTTCGCCAACCTCGCCTAGCGGCTTCATTCGCGCCAGTTCCTAGCAAAGTTTGGCCAAAGGCATGGGCTTTGCGGCGTAAAAAAGGAGCGGAAACCCCCGATGGCTCCCCGCTCCCCTACTCTTTTGACAGAGTCAACGACGCTCTAGTCGCCCTTTTCCTCGAACTCCGCGTCGATCACCTCGCCGTCACCACCCGAGGCCTCCGATTCAGGGGCACCGGTTTCCGAGTTTCCGTCGGCGGCCCCTTCGGGGCCGCTTGGATCGCCCTGCTGACCGTACATAGCCTGGGCAAGCGCATGAGATGCCTTCTCAAGCTTCTCCTTCGCCGCAACAACTTCGTCGCCGGCATCTTCCTTCTCGAGTGCCGCCTTCGCCTGAGTCAGTGCCTCACCGGCCGCCGTTTTTGCTTCTTCCGGAAGTTTGTCGCCGTTTTCTTCGATGAGTTTCTCGGTCTGAAGCACCATTGCCTCAAGCGCGTTTCGATTTTCAACCGCCTCACGTCGTCGCGTGTCTTCCTCCTCGTGCTCTTTGGCATCTTCGACCATCTGATCGATGTCAGTCTCAGACAGGCCCGAGCTCGCTGTGATCGTGACTTTTTGCTCCTTATTCGTCGCTTTGTCTTTGGCTGAGACATTCACGATACCGTTGGCATCGATATCGAAGGTCACCTCCACCTGAGGGACGCCGCGCGGCGCCGCCGGAATCCCAACAAGGCTGAATTTACCGAGCGTGCGACCATCTACAGCCATCTTGCGCTCTCCCTGAAGGACATGGACCTCCACTGAACCTTGATTGTCAGCGGCCGTCGTAAATGTCTCCGATTTCCGGGTAGGGATCGTCGTATTCCGTGGAATCAGCACCGTCATGACACCACCAAGAGTCTCGATTCCGAGGCTAAGGGGCGTCACATCGACCAGCACGATGTCAGAAACATCACCGGACAACACGCCGGCTTGAACCGCAGCCCCAAGCGCGACGACCTCATCGGGGTTAACGCCCTTGTTCGGGTCCTTTCCAAAGAACTCTTTGACCTTGGACTGCACCATGGGCATCCGCGTCGACCCCCCCACCAACAGGACCTCGTCGATCTCGTCGACGGTTTTCTTCGCGTCTGCGAGCGCCTTTTTCATTGGCCCAATGCTGCGCTCTACGAGATCGCTGACCATGTCCTCGAGTTTCGCGCGAGACAAGCGAATCTGAAGGTGCTTGGGACCCGCTGCATCCGCAGTCAAGAACGGAAGATTGATCTCGGTCTCTGGCTGAGACGACAACTCGATCTTGGCTTTCTCTGCTGCATCCTTCAGGCGTTGGCGCACCAACTTGTCCTTTGAGACATCGAGTCCGGAGTCCTTTTTGAACTCCTCGATCAGCCACTCCATGATCCGATCATCGAAGTCGTCGCCCCCGAGATGGGTATCACCGTTGGTCGAAATCACCTCAACAACATTCTCGGCGACTTCAAGAATCGAGATGTCGTAGGTGCCGCCGCCAAGGTCGTAGACCGCGATTACCTTCTCGTCATCCGTTCCCCTCGAACGGCCATAGGCCAGAGCCGCCGCCGTCGGCTCATTGACGATGCGCTTAACATCGAGCCCTGCGATACGTCCTGAATCCTTGGTCGCCTGACGCTGGGAATCGTTGAAATAGGCCGGCACGGTGATCACGGCCTCAGTCACCGTCTCGCCGAGATAGTCCTCTGCGGCCTTTTTCAACTTCATCAGCACGCGCGCGCTAATCTCAGGCGGCGGATACACTTTGCCGCGAACTTTGATCGCCGCGTCGCCGTTGTCCGCTCGGACAAGCTCAAAAGGCACTCGGTCAGAGTCACCCTCGACCTCCTCGTAGCGCCTTCCGATAAATCGCTTGGCCGAAAAAATTGTGTTCTCCGGATTGGTAATGGCCTGCCGACGCGCCTGCTGCCCAACAAGCACATTGCCATTCGCCTCGAACGCGACGACGGACGGCGTAGTGCGGCCCCCCTCCTCGTTCGGAATGACCTTGGGGTCTCCCCCTTCCATTACACAGACAACGGAGTTTGTCGTCCCTAGGTCGATGCCGATGATCTTTCCCATTGCGGTATTCCTCTTTAATCCTTCGCTGGTGTCTTGGTCTGTCTGTTGAAAATATTGTACGAACCCGGTCCCTGAAATGATTCTTGGAGCACGTCGTCCGCAAGCTGGCGAACCCGACATCGAGTTCTGCGGCGAACCTAAGCACCTCTCAGATGCTGTCAACCGCGCCTGTACGCCCGCTCGTTACCACGAAAAACATTCGAAGAGGGCTCTTCGAGGTCCATTCAGTCCGGCTCGAGACCCTCACGCAAAAATGCGCAAAGCGCTCGACCAAAAACCTCCAGGTCAAACGCTTCACGAACCAAGATCGCTCCGATCGAAACTAACTCTCAACCAGCGCAAAGCGCAAGACGTCATCGACGCGCTTGCAAAAGACGATTTCAACTTCGTCACGAATTTCGTCGGGGACGTCGATCACATCCTTCTGATTGCGGTCTGGAAGTAATATCCGCTTGATACCGGCCCGATGGGCTGCGAGCATCTTTTCCTTAATTCCCCCAACCGGAAGCACCAGGCCGCGCAAGGTAATCTCCCCCGTCATAGCGACATCGCTGCGCACACGCCGGCCTGTCAACAATGACACCAAGGCGGAGAACATCGCTACCCCCGCAGAGGGACCGTCTTTAGGGATCCCGCCCGCCGGCACGTGGATGTGAACGTCCTGTCCGTCGAGCACATCTTCGGCCAGCGACAGCTCCTTCACGTGACTCTTGAGATAACTCATCGCCGCCTGGGCAGACTCCTTCATCACATCCCCCAGTTGGCCGGTCAATATTAGCCCGCCCTTCCCGCGCATCTTTGTCGCTTCCACAAAGAGAATCTCTCCGCCTGACGGCGTCCATGCCAGCCCCGTAGCCACCCCCGGCTGAGCCGTGCGGTCGGCCATCTCCGGCATGAATTTTTCGGGTCCCAAGTAGTCAGGAATATCCTTGGCGTCGACCTCGAGCGCGGTCTCAACATCCCCCTCCACTACCTTAACTGCGACACCTCGGATTACCGCGGAAACCTCGCGTTGCAGGTTTCGAACGCCGGCCTCCCGAGTATAGCTGTCGACAATCGACGTCACGGCATCGTCGGTAAAGGTAAGATCGAAGTTGTTGGCCGGTAGGCCATGCTCCTCGATCTGTTTTGGGATCAAGAAACGTTTGGAAATAGCGAGCTTCTCCTGCCGGGTATATCCAGGGAGCTCAAGGATTTCCAGTCGATCACGCAAGGCCGGCGGGATCGGGTCGAGCGTGTTCGCCGTCGCTATAAACATCACCCGAGAAAGATCAAAAGGAACCTCGAGGTAATGGTCACTAAACGCATGATTTTGCTCAGGATCTAGAACCTCGAGAAGTGCGGCCGAGGGATCCCCTCGGACATCGCTACCGAGTTTGTCAATCTCGTCCAAGACGATCACTGGGTTGTTGGTCCCCGCGCGCTTCAGGGCTTGAATCACACGGCCCGGCAAGGACCCGACATAGGTCCGCCGGTGGCCTCGGACCTCCGCCTCATCACGAACACCACCGAGACTGATGCGCACGAATTTACGTCCAATGGCCTTGGCAATACTCTTCCCTAGCGATGTTTTACCGACCCCAGGCGGCCCGGCGAGACACAAGATGGGCCCCTTTTTCGACGCGTTCAACTTGAGGACCGCCATGTACTCAAGAATCCGTTTTTTCACTTTTTCGAGGTCGTAGTGTTCCTCATTTAGGATATCTCGCACCTTGCCGATCTCAAGTTTGTCTTCCGTGCTTTTGTTCCACGGGAGATCGACGAGCCACTCCAGGTACGTACGCGTCACTGTGTATTCCGCGCTCGACGGCTGCATCTGACGGAGACGGTTGAGCTGCTTGAGGGCAACCTTCTCGACCTCGGCCGGCATCTTCGCATTCTCGATTTTCGAGGCGAACTCATCGCCATCGGCGCTGTCGTCGTCAATTTCCCCCAGCTCGCCCTTGATGGCTTTTAGCTGCTGACGGAGAACATATTCTCGCTGCGAGTGACCCATCTCCTCTTGGACCTGTGAATTGATACGCTCCCTGATCTCTAAGATCTCGAGCTGACGCGTCAATAAGGTCAACGCCTTCTGAAGGCGCGAGGTGATATCGGGCTCCTCAAGGATTTCCTGCTTCTCCGCGGGTTCGATATCGAGATTCGAAACAACAAGATCAGCGACCTGGCCGGGGCCACTGACGTTATCGAGCACAGTTGCAGCCTCGCTAGGCAATTCGGGCACAAGCTCGATCAGTCGCTTGGCGGTCTCCTTGATGTTCGCTACCAGAGCTTCTGAGCGAATGGGATCCGCTGAAATCTCCTTCAGCTCACTAATTTTTGCCTGGATAAAGGGAGCATCCGATACAATTTTCTCAATACGGATTCTGCTCACCCCCTGAAGAATCACACTGTAGCTGTCTTTCGCTAGCTTGATCACTTTTAGGATGCGGACCGCGCAGCCAATCTCGTGTAATTCGTGGCGCTCAGGGTCCTCCACGGCGGCTTCGCGCTGGGTGACGATGCCGATGATCGGACGCTCCGCATCGATCGCTTCCTCAATGAGTCGAACCGACTTCGGTCGACCCACATCGATTGGAATGATCGCCCCCGGAAACAACACGGAGTTGCGCAAGGGGAGCAAGGAAACGACCTCGGGGAGGTCTTGGTTCTCGTCGGGTTGTGAGGTGGTCGACATCGGAAAACGCTGTAGATCAACGCCAAACCTAACACCGTGCACCGACCTGTCAACAGCGCGATTTCTTCCTCGACCTCAAAAAATTGACCCGCGGAGGCGAATGACCGGCCCAACAGAGTGCCGCCGACCGATAGCGCCCATCGACCTAGAATTCGCGCGATGGTCTTGATTGAGCCGTGCTTTGCAACAGTCGCTAGCCGTGGCCGACGGGAAGTCAATGAGACGCAAAGAACCGCTCTTCTGGTTCATCCTACAGTCTGCGGGCTGCATGGAAGCTCCCCTACTCGTACAATCGGATGAGGACTCGCCCCGACCTGAATCGAGTGACACCCCCACGTGGGGCGAACAGTTGGACCCCATCGATTCGCTCCCTCCGCCCCCCACATCGGAAACGGCCGATCCGTCCTCGTCGAGCTCGCAGGGGCCAGAAAGCGAAACCGCATCCGCTCCCAGCTCCGAGGAAGGTGAAACCTCTTCGACAAATCCCCCCGATCCTGGCCTGGACAATCTGCGCATCACCGAGTTCCTGGCGGATCCTGCCGGCAAGGACGGTGGTGACTCCAGCCCGGAGTTCTTGGAGATTTTGAACGACGGCGACCACCCGGTGCCGCTCGCCGGCCTCGAAATTGAAGCCCGCTCGTGGCCAAAACTCGGAGGAACAGCGCTTGGCCTGTCAGACGCGATTCTCGCTCCCGGAGGCATCCTCCTCATTCTCCGCTACGCCAATGACGCCGTCATCCCATCGCCCCTCCCTGGATACGATCACGGCGCCATCGTCGCGGTATTCTCACACTCCTCCGGCATGAGAAACGCAGATGGCGCGATCCTCATCCGAAATTCCCGCAGCGGTATCGCAGACGAGTGCGACTACGGCGTCTCGCAAGATTCTCCCTTCAACCAACCGGAGGCGTGGGCGGGCGGGGCCTGCGAAGCACCAGCATCGGGCACCAGTCTTTGCAGGTTAGAGGTCTCTACCGATGCGAATGACTCGACCGATTGGTCGAGTTGCTCCCCCACACCTGGCCGCCTTCCATCAAGCGACCCCGCCCACAGCCGTCCAGGCGACACCGACACCGACACCGACACCGACACCGACACCGACACCGACACCGACCGAGTCGGCGTACTTCGTGAAGCGCTTGTCATCACGGAAGTCTTGGCCAATGCCCCGGGACTATCATCATCAGAAAAACTCTATGAATACATAGAGTTAATTAATATTTCTGAATCAAATATCTACCTTTCTGGTTGGTGGATCGCCGACGATATGAGCGAGGGCTCTCCCGGGACAGACCCAATTTCCTATCGGTCAGGAGACGGCGGATGCGAGGGCGAAAGTTGCCTTGCGCCGGGACGAAGAGCGCTTCTCGTTGGCAACACCTACCGGGGCGCGAGTCACGGTGCGCTGGTGATGGAATGCGACGACTCAACGATCGCAGATGGTGGATTGACAAACTCAGAGCCGGTGGTCCTTCGGACTCCCACCGGGGCTATCGCCTCGACGTATCGCGATTGGCCCGACACGTTGGCGGATCCCTATCCCATCACAACCGAGCTTCCAGTCCATCGGCTTGATCCTGAGTCTCCGGACAAACCATCTTCGTGGGCCTTCGGCGAACCCAGCCCCGGAGTTCCGTGAATCGCGCCTATCCGTCCCAAACGGACCGTCTTCGCGCTCGACTGCGGAAGAAAAAATCGTCGGCATCCTCGAGTGCCTCGATCAGCTCCACCTCGTCCTTCCCCATTTCGGAACTCCCGTGGTCAAAAGACTCGCGTTGAAACTCTTCAAAACTGCTGAAACGACGGCGAAAATACATGCTCTACTCCAAAAATCTGCGCCCATTGCGCCATATGGTTCAAAAGATGTGGCCCGCTATTGGCGCACATGGTGTGTCAGGAGGGATATCGGCGAGTGCTCTCACCGCGAGAATCGATCCCCCCGCCGCTCTGGGAGAAACCGACCCCACAATTGCCGACTCCAAACCACATTCATCCCACCCGCTTCGTCCCCGGAATTCACGGAGGCGATCTCACTGGCGTCTATCGCCCGGACCTCTGGACCCGGGGGACATGTCTGAGCGGAATCGGTGATCGTCTTGGACATCAACGAAGCAACTGTAAGACGGTGACTACATGTAGGCAAAAAACCCACGTGTCTTATGTTGGATCACAATTGTTCACCTTTTTGCATCCGAGGCCAACTTGGGTTTGAGGACCGATTCCACTCCTCGTCCCAGAAAGAGTCCGACGGCGATCCAGGTCTAGGCCCCGGGATGGTAAGGGTGTCAGTCCGTGCCCGCGCCAAATCACAAAGGCCCCCGAATCCTCGCGGTGACCAATCAAAAAGGGGGCGAAGGTAAAACAACCACCGCCGTCAATCTGGCGGCGAGCCTCGCCGCGGCCGAACACCGGGTGTTGCTGGTCGACCTCGATCCTCAGGGCAACGCCAGCTCCTCCGTTGGTTACCCACGACTCGATGTTCGGCACGGCACCTACGATCTCCTGCTCGGAGAAGGAAGTGTCACCGATTTCATGGAGGCCACCGAGCTGCCGACGCTCTTTGTACTCGCCGCATCCGCGGACCTGACCGGAGCCGAAATCGAGCTGGTTGGAATCGAAGACCGAGAGATGCTGCTCACGAGAGCGCTCGACGATCTGCGAAACAGTGGCGCCGGAGAGTTCGATTTTGTGATCTTCGATTGCCCTCCGTCCCTGGGATTGCTGACATTGAACGCACTCGTCGCTGCCGACGCCGTTCTCATACCCATGCAGGCCAAATATTTCTCTCTCGAAGGCCTAGGATCGCTGATCGGGACTATCGATCGCATCCGCAACGGTCTCAATCCTAAGCTTGAGATCGACGGCATTGTATTTTGCATGTTCGACCGGCGAACAAACCTCGCCCAGCAAGTCGCTCAGGAAGTCGAAGATCATTTCCCCGGCCTGGTCTACAAGCAGACAATCCCACAAAATATTCGTCTTAGTGAGAGCCCAAGCTTCGGGAAACCGGCGATCCTATACGACATTGAGAGCAAGGGCGCACAGGCCTACCTGCAACTTGCCCGCGAACTCCTCGCTCGCATGGATTCTCGACTCACGGAGACACCCGCATGAACAAAAAACGTCCCGCGCTCGGACGTGGTCTCGGAGCTCTGATCCCCGAGAAACGTCCCCCAGCCACGACACTCTTGTCCACCGGCAGTCGAGGCGAAGGCTCCCCTCGACGACTCCCCATCGAACGTGTCTTCCCCAACCGCGACCAGCCACGAAAGCGTTTCGATCCCCGTGCACTTGGTGCACTCGCCGAGAGTATCCGTGCGCAGGGAATCATTCAGCCGATCGTAGTTACACCCGTTCCAGACAAGCAAGGCCAAAATTCCTACCAGATTATCGCGGGAGAACGCCGCTGGAGAGCCGCGCAAATGGCCGGTCTTCATGAGGTTCCGGTTTTCATTCGAGACACGCCGGAGCGCGAGCGTCTCGAGCTTGCCTTGGTCGAAAACATCCAGCGTGCGGAGCTCGATCCCATTGAAGAAGCCGAAGCCTACAACCAGCTCATCGCGCTGCACAGCTACACGCAAGAACAGCTCGCTAGCCGGGTCGGCAAAGAACGAAGCACCGTCGCCAATGCCTTGCGACTACTCAAGCTTCCCGAAAAAGTTCGCGACCTCGTCGCCGAACGAAGTTTAAGTATGGGCCATGCCAGAGCACTATTGAGCGTCAATGACCCGCGAGAGATGCTTCGCCTCGCCCATGACGTCGTTCGCAAAAAGTGGAGCGTTCGCGCAACCGAAGCCCAGATTCGAAAGCTCTCTCGCCCTCAGACGGCACCCGAGTCCAGCGATAGCGACGGCCAAAGACGCCACAATACGATTGTGTCGGACCTCGAGATGAGGCTACAGCGAAAACTCGGGACCCGTGTCACCCTCAAGACCGGCGGAAAAGACAACAAAGGTCCCGGCGCGATTCACATTCCTTACGGTGACCTCGATGAACTCAATCGCCTCTTGCACATCTTGATGAGCGCTGGAGATGAGACAACGTGAGCAGCGGTGACTCAAAAAACCAACGAAGAGAGCGAGCCGGCATCGTATTGGAGGTCCGCTACCACAATGCGGGACAGTTTTTGGTCTCGTACTGCACGAATCTCTCTCAGGGAGGCCTCTTCGTCAGCACCGCAACACCACTCCCCCTCGGCACCGAAATCACACTTGAAATTCGAGTTCCAGGTCGATCGCTACCCGCCAACATTATGGCAGCTGTCCGTTGGATTCGTCTCCAAAGCGACTCCGAAGGCCCCGCAGGGATGGGCCTACAGTTCGAAGACATCGACGCAGTCCTCGGACAACATATCGATCGACTTGTCACGCACGCAGCTCCTCTCCGAATCGATCTGCTATCAAGCGTCGGTCGCTCCTCGAACCACCTTGACGCTCTTCTTCGCTCGCTGCTCAGCTGCGAGACTCGTCAGTTTGAACTGGACGACAGAGTTTCGCTCCAAATCGGACGCTCGGATCTTCTCGTCGTCGATCTAAAAGGAGCCCCAGAGGTCGCTATCGCCCTGTTACGGGAGATTTCGAACCGTGAACGCCCGCCGCCGATCCTCGCGCTCTGCTCGGCAAACGACCCGGGGCTTCATGACCGTGCAGTTCAATACGCACGCGTCGTCTCCACGCCCGTCGACAGTGGCGAGCTTCGTACGCGCGTGCTTGAGACCCTATGCGAGGTCAGCCTCGCCGGACTCCGGGGCATCTAGCCGTTCTTTTTCTTGGTGCTCGACTTCTTTTTTGTGTCCGATTTTTGGGTGCTCGATTTCGTTGTCGCAGGCTTTTTCTCCTTTTTCTCCTTCTTCTCGGCTTTCGGCCCATCGCTCGATTGCTCGTTCGACTTGACAGCGGGGCTGTCGGCTCCGTTGCCGCTGTCTGAGCCACCATCTCCAGATCCTTCGGCACTTGAGTCCGCCTTTGAGCTCGCGTAGCCGTCGGCGTACCAGCCACCTCCTTTCAGATGGAAGGCCGCAGCCGTCAATTGCTTCTCGAGTTTTCCGTCACAATGCTCGCACTTCGTCATTGGGGGATCACTGAGCTTTTGGATGTACTCTTCGCGCTCACCGCACTTGCGACAAGCATAGGCGTAAATCGGCATCACCCCGGACTCTATTCTTCGGTGGCGGCGCGTCAAGAGCCATGGACTTCGCCCTGGGCCTGTGCCGCCCCGACTTCCCTGCTACGCTCGGGGGGTGACAGCGTCCGACTGGGTCGACGAAGCCGCAGAGCACGCCGCTGAAGACGCGAGACTACGACGTCGGGGCGCTCCGTCGGGGGCGGGATCCGCGAAACACGCACCCCCTCGTGGCATCGGCCTTTTCATGGTTATCGGCCTCCTCTCGCTCGCTTCTCTCCGGGTCGCTGGGGCATCGCCGCCCGACGCCTGGTCCATGGAGGCATCCCTCGGGTCCGACGCTCTCGCGGAGAGACAACGTTTCGATAAACTCCAGAAACAGCCCTTCGACAAAAAGCACTGGCGTGCGCTTGAAAAATCTCTGGGCAAGGCTCGTCTCGCCAAGACCATCCGATCGGCACTACGTGCAACGCCCCGCAGCCTCAATCTCGGCATTCTAAGCGGGCGAGCCACGATGGCAGCCAGAGATTTCCGTGCGGCGGCGACCATTTTTTCTGAACTTTTACCGCGATCGGGTCGCCAGGAATCGCGCCTCTTTTGGCTATATGTAGAGGCCCTCGAAGCCGCGAAGTCCTGGGACCGAGCCATCAATGTGCTCAAAGAACGGGGCCGAAGCCTTCTCCCCGAGGAATCGCTAAGATCGCTAAATCGCGCGTACACGATCGCCAGCCGCAATGGCCTGCATAGAGACGCACTTGAAATTTCGCAAGCAATTGCCGCGACGGATCCTAAGAGCGAAAAATACAACCTACAAGTCGCTCGCTCCGCCCACGCGGCCGGCCATCTGCAGACTGCGGACAGAGCCTTTGGCACCGCAGCAGAAAACGCTCAGGGAGAAAAAAAAATCAGAATACTTCACGAGCAGGCCCAGGCCCACCTCGACGTCGGCGACGCCCAATTCGCCGAGAAAATCCTCTGGCGTCTTCTCCGGGATCCGGCTGTGGGCCGAGAGCACACCCGTCAAAGTTGGTGGAATGACCTCGTCAAGGCTCACCAGCATAGGGTGACAAGTGACGTACTCGCAGATCGACTTGAACGCTGGCTTCGAACCGTAGCGAACTCGCACGAAAGCGCAGCCTGGAAAAGTCTGGCACGTTCTCTGGCCAACTCGGGACGAGACTCCGAACAGGCGTGGCGAGAAGCACTGTTGCGCTCCCCGCGCGATCCGAGTCTCCGTCCCGCACTCATCACGGCCCTGGAGACTCGGGGCGATATCGCGGCCACAATCGTGGCCTTCAAAGCCTCTAAGAAACTCTCCCCGGCCAACATTCAGCAGGGTGTCGACATCGCATCACGACTGATCGTCAACGGCGCCCCCGATTCTGCCGCCCAAATTATCCAGCATATTCGTACCTCCGCGGGCCGATCTCCCGAGGCATTGGGGACACTTTTGGATTTCTACAACGCCCAGGGGCAGCCCCATCGCGCCCTCGCGGTCGCAAAAAAGATCGTTGCCAGTCAAAAACGAGATCCGGACGCTTGCATCGCCTTGGGCGAGCAGCTCTTCGAGTTGGGAATGCGTACCAAGGCCCTGAAGGAATGGGCCCGTATCCCGTCACTTGTTCGACCTCGTCACCTCGGTTGGGCTCGCCACGCCCAGGTCCTCAGCGCCCATGCGCGGATTGACCGAAGCTTGCAGACCACGGTACTCGCGGCCTTGTCGAAGGCCCTCGACCTGTCGCCGAACAACCCAAACTATTTGCGGCTGCGAGCGACCCTTGAGGAGGACCGCAGAACCTACGGAAGAGCGTACGCCACCTGGGAGCTGGCATATCATCACGCCACAACCCCATTGCACAGCAGAGTCCGAGAGGAAGCCAGAACTCGCATGATAGAGCTTCTGGCGGGCGCCCATCTAAAAAATCGATCCCAACTGCGAGACCGAGTCCTTCGCGCGGCAATTCAAGACCTCGATGCAGGAGCATCCCCGCAGGCACGAGAATCTGGGTTTTTCCTCGCTCAATTTTATACCCGAGAAGACCGTACCGGACTCGCGGTTGAGGTACGAAAGACCCTGACCCTGCTGTACCCAAACGACGGAGATCTACTCATGGACCTTGCCGGCGCACAGCGTCGAGCAGCGCGACTCAGCGACGCGATGGACACCCTTGAACGAGTTCTCGAAGTCGATCCACAACTTCGCTCCAAGGCTCTGATGCTCCTGTCTGAGCTCGCCTTCGAACGCGGCCAGTTCAATCGGGCCGAGCTTGTGGCCTCCCTTGCGGCGTCCGATCCCGCTCAAGCCCACGGCCAGAGCTCGGCTCTCCTTGCCCTTGGCAAGCGATATGAAGCGCGGGGAAACCTTGCGCGAGCAAGATCCGCCTACAATTCCTTGCTCAAGATCAATCCCGGGGACACCGGAGCTCTGGTCTCTTTGGCCGAATTGCAACTGACCTCCGGAGATCTACCGGATGCTGCATCACAATTTCAGGCGATCTTGAAGACAAACGGTCCAGCCGATCTCATGCTTCGCGCAGAACACGGAGCGTTGGCACTCGCCGAGGTCACAAACTCTCTCGAAGACCTGCTCTCAATAGCGATCGCGCGGACGAAACGGACGACGCACCCCGTAGACGCATGGGTGCTGCTGCTCGCTACGCTCGACAGGATTTCCCCTGCACAGATCGAACACTGGCTGTCGCGCTCCGAATCAGAACAAGACCCCAGTCGCGCCACCGATCTACGACGACCGCTTGTGGCAGCGCTCTCTCGTGGCCCAATTCATATTCGCTCGGACGCCGCCCGACATCTGGGATCGCTCCGCCTTTCCGACACCGCCGCCGCGCTCATGCGACTCGGCGGAAAACTGGCGGCACCGGGAGATGCCACCACGACGTTGCGGGCATCCTACCTTCGAGCCCGAGTCTCGGGGATCAAGGCGGCCGCGACGCTTGACACCCCTGAGTCGATCCCTGCAACACTCGAGGTTGTCGGACACCGTGGGCTGATTCAACCAGCGCCCGTACCCGAGATTCAGCACGTCGCCCTTTGGGCACTCGCCAAATCGGGTCATCCGTCGACACTCGTGGCGCTAAATCACCAGCTCAACACGAGCGACGATCTAGCGATCTCGTTGGCGTGCCTCGGCATCGCCACACACCCGACCGCGAACCGCCACAACACGGAACTTGCTGCACTACGCTCCGCAGCGCGTCGCTCGAGGAACGCGACCGTCCGACATGCCTGCTCGCTCGCAGACGCCTCTCTAACTCCAGACCACCTCGTAGCCAGCCTCATCGAACAGCTGCGCCACAGCGACACCACCATCGCGGCGATCGCCGCATGGAGGCTGGGAAGTATCGATCTGACATCAATCCCTGACCGGGGTCTTCAGGCGCTCTTTCAAGTCTACCTCGGTCCGCCGGGAGTCCCTCGCGACGCGGCGATCGCCTCGCTCCGCCGACTTTTCGGACCAGGACCCGCATCCACAAAATTTATTTGCCCCCCCGGGGAAAACCGGTGGGCGTCGAACGTTGAGCGCTGGATCCGCGACCTGGTCATCCCAACCCAGCCCTTCCCGCTCTGGCGCCCGAAGCTTACGATATTGGCCACCAAACGTTTACGCACCGCGCTCGAGCTCGCACTCAGACGATCCGAGGCGGGCACCAGGTCAGAGATTTCCGCAGCGACGCTTGCCCGCCAGCGCTGCCCCCGATTAGGCTCCGAGCCTCTGGAGCAGTGCCTCCATTCACTGCTCGCTCCGACCCACGCCTCCCACTCGCTGCAGCCGAAACGCGAGAACACCGCTTTTTTTTCAACTCGAGCGGCCCTGCCAGACAATGCGCTGGGCTGAGGCCCCGCCCCAGCCCAGCGGCCGCTCCCCTCTCATCGGAGGCTACTTCGGTTCACAATTTCCGGAAATCCTCCGCGACTTCGCGTTGACAAGCCGACCTCCGGAGGCAAAGATCCCGGGGTCATGGAAATCGGCCTTGCCTGCACGGTCTGCGGCCAGCTCAACCTAATTCGCGCGCAGACTTGTTCGCGCTGCGGCAATGTCTTGGCCCCCGCGCCGGTCAATGTCCCAAGCGCCGCGCCGCCCGTGAGCTTGGCTCCCTCCTCGCCAGCGGCGGTTACAAACGCTGGACCACAAACGTCGAAGCGCCCGCCTCCTTTGGCGAACGCTTCTCCGGACCCGGCTCCCCGCTTCGACCCGTCCACCGGCCAACCACTGGTTCGTGCGGACACAAAACCTGCCGCGAAGACCATGTTTTTCGGAGCGCTCCAGCAAGAGACTGTCACACCGCGACTGGTCGTGATCAAAGGCGAAGGCGGCGATGGCACAACCTTTCATCTAAGCGGAACAACCCATGTGGTCGGTCGCGGCAGCGGCGATATCTCCTTTCCTGAAGACGTGTTCTTGAACCTTGAACACGCAAAGTTCTCTGTCCAAGATGGTCGCCTGTTTGTGCAGGATCTTGACAGTACCAACGGAGTTTTTGTTCGAATCCGCCGTCCCGTTTCTCTCGACCACCAAGACTGTTTTCTCGTCGGGGAGCAGCTCCTTTGTTTGGACTCCGAGCCCTTGCCGGAACAAACGCCCTCCCAGAACGGCACCCACTGTTACAGCAGTCCGCGCAACGACCACTCGTTTAGGGTCGTGCAATTGCTTGCTGGCGGAGGCGAGGGCCGAATGGTGGCATCGGCGGGTCACGCCATGACGATCGGACGGGAGAACAACGTGTTCAACTTCCCCAAGGATCGCTTTATCTCAGGTCACCATGTGCGACTCGAAGTCGCGCCGGACCAACGCCAAATACTTCTGACCGACACGGGGTCGAGAAACGGCACGTTCGTACGGATCAAAGGCGCGCAGGAACTCCACCACGGCGACTATTTGTTCGTCGGTCAACAGCTCTTTCGGGTCGAATTTCCCTAGCGCACGAGGAATCATGATTGTCTGCCCTACTTGCGCAAAGCAAAATCAGGACCACTACAAATTTTGTCTCGGTTGTGGTGCGAAGATCCCGGACCCCGCACTGAAGCCCACCGCAGCCCCACCTGCACTCCCCCCCCCTCCGGAGACAACCCCGCCGGATCATGTTGTGAAAACCACGGGTTCCGTCGAGGCTGAAAACTCCTGCTCGGGTTGCCAGCAGACAAATCCTCCCGGTTTCGCCTTTTGCGGGCGCTGCGGCAACAAGCTCGGCAGTCCGAGCGAGCTTGTTCCCCAGACGGCCCCCGACCTTGGATCCGCTCGAACCGTCTTTGCCGTCAGTTCTCCCGGAGGAAACGACGATGCTGCCCCGGGTGGTGCCCCGGCCCCGACGCCACAGGCCCGACTCGTACTTCTGCGAGAAGACGGATCGCCAGGTGGTGTGCTCGTAATCGAGGGCGGGCCGGAGAATATCGGCCGAAACTACGGCCCTCCCTTTGATTCAGATGCGTACTTGGACCCGGAGCACGCCCAGTTCACGGTGGTGCCAGACGGAGTGCTGATCGACGACCGCGCCTCACTAAATGGTGTCTACATCAAATTGGTCGGCAAACGTGAACTTCGAGACCGCGACTATTTCCGAGTGGGACAGGAGCTTCTGCGATACAATGACCTGCCAGAGCCAACGACAGTCGCCGACGGTACCGAGCGAATGGGAAGTCCCAATCCTGGGTATTGGGGCCGCGTCGAAATCCTAGCGACACCCGATCGCGCAATATCTGCAATTCCAGTGGAGGGCACGGGCCTGCAGATCGGCCGGGAATCAGGGGACCTGACCTTTCCTGACGACGGCTACGTCTCTGGATCACACTGCCGCATCATCGGTGACGATGCCGGTGTACATATTGAAGACCTCGGAAGCTCCAACGGTACCTATTTACGGGTTCGATCGACCGACGTCGTCCCTCACGGCTCGATGATCCTCATAGGGCAACAGCTTTTCCGTCTCGACGCGGGGTAGTCTCTCCAGGCGCGGAAAATGAGAGAAGCTTGGCACTCGACACGACCTTCGTGCGAAGTTGTCACCTGAGTTCAGGGACGATCATGATGCGCAGCCAAGCAAACAGTTCATCACGCGCTCGACCCTACTTTGTTGGAGTCGTCGGAGGTACCGGTTCTGGAAAAACCACCGTCGCTCGGGGCGTCGCCGAAGGCCTACCTTCGAGTCGAGTCTCTATAATCTCTCACGATTCTTACTACCGATCACGGGTCGATCTCTCACCCCTACAACGTAGCAAGATCAACTTCGATCATCCCCACGCTCTCGACAATCGACTGCTCATTTCACACCTTGATGCACTTCGGGAAGGGCGTGACATCGAGAGTCCAAGCTACGACTTCGCCACCCATCTTCGCAGCGAGCAGACCCGGCGCATCCAGCCAACCCCTGTAATCATCGTCGAAGGCATCTTGTTGCTTGCCGACCCGCAGATACGCGAGCGTCTCGATCTCGCGCTTTACGTGGACACCGACGCCGACATTCGAATTTTGCGCCGGATACGTCGGGACATCGAGTCTCGCGGCCGAAGCTTCAACGACGTCTGTGCTCAATACCACGAGAGTGTGAGACCGATGCACGAACAGTTTGTTGAGCCAACAAAACGGTGGGCCGATATCATCATCCCGGAGGGTGGAGAAAACAAAAATGCGATCGACCTGATCGTCGGCTACTTGGAAAGACAGACACGATGAATAACTTTTGCAGATCCCCGCGATCGACCGTCACCGCAAGCCTACTCGCCTGCATCTTTGTGAGCGGATGCGACCGATTGCGCATGGGATCACAAGAACTTCGAGAAGACGGTCAAGCGATTTCCCCCGCCACCGAGCCCCATATCGCACAACGCTCAACGCGCCTTGTCGATCAGCCAAAGCTCGAAAACTCTGGGGAAATATTTCAAGATCAAGGTCAGATCATACTCGTCACCCGCGATCACGGTGACGAGGGGCTCTCTCTCTTCTGGGAACAAGTTCCCGATGCGACTGGTTACACTCTTTTTCTGTCACCGCAGCCCTCCCATGACGGACTGCAACCCGATTCTGGGATCATGATCGCTGAACTAGCGAAGGATGCCACGACCACCTCGATCAAGAAAATTGCTCCCGGCGCCCATGTGTTTTTTACACTGGTCGCAAAGGGTCTGCCCTCTCCCGTCTGGGGAGCCACACACGTACATGTTCTCCGGACCGCCGAGGCTCGAAGCCGCTCCCCCCTGGGATCTTACCATCTCGTTGGACCAGGCATTCTAGCGCTGGTGTTCGACCAAGGCGTGCAATTTGATGGCGCAAAACTGGACCACAATCTCGGTGCCGACTGGCAATCAGGAAAATGGACGATTCGGAGGGCGAACGGACAAGAAATTGCCGTCCGCGACGCCTACCGCCGCTCGTCTTCGCACGGGCTTGAACACATCAAGACAGGTTACGGCGTGAACACCCCGCACGAGATGCGAATCGAACACCGCATCTACCTCGATCTCGCGCAGGCCATCGGCTCTCAAGAAGTCCTGTCCGTCGTACATGAAGGCCAAGACGAGTCGACCCGGCTCGATCTCATTCTCCCCCTGAGCGACCTCTACACAGAAACCCCAACCATTCAGGTCAACCAAGTGGGCTACAACCCCGCCGCAACGACCCGATACGCGTATCTCTCACAGTGGCTCGGTGATGGTGGTTTCATGAGCCTCACCAATTTTCCAGAGGCGGGCGAATTGCTGATCGAAGACACCGGGCCCCAGGCCGCCCGAAGCGCTGGCCGCCGGAGCGCGGGGAGTCTCAAGATTCGCCCCCGAATAGGATCGATAACTCCCGAGAGCGAAGTACGGGAACTTGACCTGCGATCGGTGCCCGCCGCGGAAGGTATCCGCTACCGCATTCGGATTCCAGGCGTGGGCGTCTCCGTTCCCACGGCCGTCAGCAATGCGAGCGTCCGGAAGGCCTTCAAGACACTTGCAGCGGGGCTCTACCACATGCGTCGCTGCCAGGACTTCAAACCAGGTGAAGGTGCAATCGTACGACCAAGCGCTCATTGCGATGCAGTCTGGACCCAAGGCCGCCGATCTGGATTTTTTCCGACCTCCGAGAAAACCGACGATCTCAGACCCCTCGCCGGCGGCCACTATGACGCCGGTGATTTCGATATTCGCCGATACCACGTACTCGTCGCCCAATACCTCCTGCGCGCCTTTGAAAATACACCGAAAAAATTCGGGGATGGCCAATTTCATCCGCTGACGCGAACCAACGGGGTCCCAGATTTACTCGACGAGGCACTGCACAGCCTTCTTGTCTGGGAGGGCCTCCAAGACCCCGATGGTGGCGTCCGCTTAGGGATCGAGTCCACCCGCCACCCTTGGGGCTACTACTACGCCCACGAGGAGCCCCTCGTCTACTTCACCTACGATGCGGATCCCCACCACTCAGCCCTGGTCGCCGGGCTCTTCGCCCAAGCCGCATTCTTGGTGCAGCCATTCGATGCGCAAAGAGCAGCCGCGCTTGAGACCGCGGCCAAAAAATCCTACACGTACGCCAAAAGCCACGGCGCGGCCGACGAGTACCTCCTCTACCCTGCGGGTGAGTTGGCACGGCTCACTGGCGGGGCCGCGTTCGGTGCAGACTTTCTCCAGCACTGGAAAAAAATCGATCGCTATGGCAACGGCGCATTTGATCACCTTGTCCGTGCAGCCAAGATCTACCCAGGGTCTTTCTCCAAGGAACATCCGGCGATGATCGACTACGTCATGGGCTACCTGGGGGCCCCCCACGCTTCTCCAGAGGTGCTTGCTGTCGCCAAGAAACAACTTGGCAGAATTGCCGCCAAGGCGACCGAGGCGATCATCGATTCGCCATGGCCCCATCGAAGCGCCGTTCCAAAGGGGATTCGGCCCGACTGGGGTCAATTTGTGGGGCAAGGTCGCCATCTCGACGGCGCATACCAACTCGGCGCGCTCTCGCTCGATCCCCAGTTGTCCCAAACAAGCTTCGATGCCATGAGCCTGGCCGCCGACTACGTTCTCGGCTGCAATCCGGCCAGCATGTCGTACATCACGGGCCTGGGGACTCACTACCCGCAACAGCCGCTACACCTCGACTCGCTGGCAGCCATCGCCGACGGCAAGGCCGCGGTCCCAGGAATCGCCGTATTCGGGCCTGTCTTTGAGACCCCAAAGGCCAGCTACTATTTCCCGGTGGTGGCAGGATTTTATCCTGCCTTCGGCCAACAGCCGCTTTCGCTCCGCTACGCGGACTCTCCACTCTCGGTCACGACCAACGAGTTCTCTGTCTGGGAGACCCAAGCTCCGATGGTGCTGCTTTTTGCGAGCTTGCTTCCCGAGGCCCCCCCCCCCGCGGCCGATCCCCCCTAGAGACTAAAAAGGCCTGAAACGGACCACGATCTCACCTCAATACCTCAAGTGGGGCCGACTCCAGCAGTTTCACTTGAGCCGTCGCCCTTCGTGACGTTTGCGATGTATTACAGGCCACCAATAAAACGTTTCGAATACGGACCCCATGAATTGTCCTCGAGTTGAACTCCAAGATTGACGAACTCTCTCGGCGCCCTCCGTTTTCTGCGAGCCTTCGATCACGATTCCGCGCACGGCGCATCCTCCTAGCAGGCGCCTGATGGCTCTCTCAGGGAAATCTTCAGATTCTTCCCACGGACGAGCGGTCCGTGGCAAAAGACATGTGTCACCACTATAGATATTTCGGAGGCGCGAGCTAGGTACAATACTCCTCCGAACATTCCATACACTCTTCCAATTGTGTTCGATTGAAGTTTGTGAGCCGCGGTACGCGAATCCAGACGACCAAGAGCCGATCGAGGCACCTGACAATGCCTGACAATGCCTGACAATGCCTGACAATGGATTCTACGAAGCCACTCATCTTCTCAGCGTTCGGTCGTCATCGCCCTCCTCGTCTATTGTCAATCAATAGAGAGCCATTGCGTGTTACAGTCGCGGTCCGAGTTTCTCATTTCGGCGATCCCCCGGGCGGATCGCCACAACAAGATCAACAGCGGCAAAGAGATCGATCGTGAAAAATAGCCCAACGGTAAATCAAGCACCCGAACCCATGTCCGTAAAGCCATCAGGTGCGGCGCGACCCCTCGATCGTGCCGTCGAAGTTGGCCAGCGACTGTTCGATGGTTTGTTCATTTATGGGGCGCTGGCGTTGGCAACTGCGTTGTATCCACTCCACTGGGAAACGCGCCACACATTCGCGGTCGCCGCCGCAATTTTGACATTCTACATGCTCGCGGAGCTGCACGGTCTCTATCGTTCGTGGCGAGGATCGCCGCTGCGACGCGAGCTCATCGGAGCGCTCTCAACGTGGGCCACAGCCCTGCCAATCTTGCTGTTTATCGCGTTTATCACCAAAACCAGCGCCGACTACTCCCGGACCACCGTCTTGATCTGGTTCGCCTTGACACCGACCTGCATGCTCGCGGGACGCGCCGCAGTGCGCTTCGCTCTTCGCTCCTTTCGAGCTTCCGGTCGAAACAGCCGAACCGCGGCGATCTTAGGATCAACACAGATCGGCGTTCAACTTGCGCAGCGCCTCAGTGATCCAGCCTTTGGGATTCGGGTGGAGGGATTCTACGACGATCGGCTCGCAGATTCATCTCCAGGGAACGCACGGGTGGCTGTCGCCGATCACGCGGGTCCATTTCAAAAGCTCCTTGAAAAGGCAAAAAGCGGCGAAATAGACACGATCTACATCGCGCTTCCATTGCGCGCAGAGGAACGCATCGCCGACTATGTTCGGCAGCTCGCCAACACGACCGCGACCGTCTACATGGCGTCGGTCGTGTTTTGCTCTGAGCTGATGCAGGGCCAATGGAGCGCCGTCGCCGATATTCCTGTCGTCAGCATCTTTAACACGCCCTTTCACGGGCTCGGGGGCTGGGTCAAACGCGCCGAAGACATCGCGGTATCCTCGGTGCTGCTGGTGCTCCTATTTTTCCCAATGCTTGCCATTGGAATCGCGGTCAAGCTCACTTCGCCGGGACCCGCGTTCTTCGTTCAGCGTCGCTACGGCCTTAACGGGGAAAATATTCCCGTCTATAAATTCCGAACGATGAGCGTCACCGAAGACGGTCCCGTCGTCCGCCAAGCCCAACGCAACGATCCTCGGGTGACGCCCCTCGGAGCCTTTCTCCGCGCCAACTCACTCGACGAACTTCCGCAGTTTCTCAATGTGTTTCTTGGTCACATGTCGATCGTCGGCCCGCGGCCCCACGCGGTCGCGCATAACGAAGAGTACAGAAAAAGTATCTACGGTTACATGCTTCGGCACAAAGTAAAACCGGGGATCACCGGTTGGGCCCAGGTGAACGGATGGCGTGGGGAAACCGACACCCTTGAAAAGATGCAGCGTCGAGTCGACCACGATCTGCACTACATCGACAACTGGTCGCTTCTTTGGGATCTGCGCATCATCTTTCTCACCGTTGCCGGATCACGCGCAAAGGAAAACGCGTTTTAGGGTGACCTTGCCCCAGGGATCGGCCTACCACGCATTTTTGAGGCGAACGTCGGTGCAACTTGCGCGCTTACGCAAGGTCTTCGTGGGTTGACGAGAGGGCTGCCTTTTGTGCAATTGAACAGCGGGCCGCGGAGTACTATTCTCTCCGAAGATCCCCAAGCTTTCATCATGAGTTCTTCACCCGGAAGCGGCAGTCGTACGGACTCCGACCGACCCTCAAGCGGGATGCCACGTTCGGAGTTTTCGTCGAGCCCTCATTCGCCCCAGCAAGAGGGTGGAACGCGTCGAAAGACGCTGGTCGCAGCCTTTGCGGCATCGAGCTCCGAAATCGAGGCAACCTCGTACGCCGTAAGCGACCGGCGAATCGTGGACCATTCGGTTCCGCTTTCCGGCCGCAGCCACGACGCTGACACAAACGAACGCTCTCGCCGCTACAGCAAGGCACACGCAAGACTACTCGCGGCAGACGATCGGGACGGAATCACCTTTGGCTTGTTGGCCGCCAGCCAGCTAGTCGTCTCGAGAACCGCACTTTTCGGCGTGAAGCGCGAACATCTTGTTGGCCTTGCGGGACCAGGTCGGCTCTCGAGCCGAATTGCCGGGAAAAAAATCCAGATCAGCCCGACGCTTCGTGCCTCGCTAAGTGCCAAAGTCGCGGATGACACCATTCACGACCCTGGCCTGCGAGAGGCCCTCGGGCTGGACAATCCTTCTGCGAGCCCCCCGCCGTCCCCCAGCTGCTTGCTCGCCACTGTGCGCGTTGAGAACCGCTCCGTACTGATGCTCTACGTTGAGACATCACAACCGAGCCTATCCCAGCGTGATCGCGCAGAGATCGAAGACCTGTGTGAGATCGCTGGAGAACGGCTCCGGGCGCTACTCACGTCGCTTCGTAATCCGAGCTCGGTCCGAACCTCCACCTCGCTCACGGTTGACCTGCCATCGACGCGATCTTCCGCGACCTCAGTCGTCGCCCCGCACGCGTCTAAAGCTTGGGCGCCTGCAGTGGTCGAGTCTTCTCTCGCCGAGAACGATGACGATACAAAGGTTCAAAACTCAGAGCGCATCGGACGTTACGAGATTTGCGATCTCATCACCCACGGCGGCATGGGCACCGTCTATACCTGTCGACTTGCCGATCCGGGTCCCGTTCCCACTCGCCTCTACGCGCTAAAAATCATCCGTAAGACGCTGCGCAACGATCCAAACACGGCCGCAATGTTCTTGCGAGAGGCCCAGGTTCTCGCAAAAACGAACCACCCCAATTTGGTGCATGTCATTGACCACGGAACCCATGACGGGTCCCCGTATATCGTCATGGACTACATTGAGGGCTGCAACTTCAATCAGCTCCTCGCCGCCAGCCCCAACAGTCGGCCTCCCGCGTTGGTCACCGCGATCGTCCTCGACCTTCTCAAGGGCCTGCACGCAGCTCATACGGTCTGCGACGAACACGGCCGCCCCCAGCACCTCGTCCACTGTGACGTGTCGCCCCACAATTTGCTCGTGGGGCTTGATGGCGCCTGTCGCCTCACCGACTTTGGCATCGCACGCTCCGTCCAGCCCTCAAATGTCGGCGAACAGGTCCGTGGAAAACCAGGATATCTCTCGCCCGAACAGGTCCGCGGCGCAACTCTCGATGCTCGGTCCGATATCTTCTCGGTCGGTATCGTTCTCTACAACGCGCTCACCGGCACGCGGTTGTTTCAGGCGAGATCGGTCGACACTACGCTTCAAAATGTTCTTCAAACGAAGATTGCTCCGCCCAGTGAGGTCGGCTTGCGTCCCCCCAAGGCCTTCGATCGGGTCTGTATGAAAGCCCTCGCGCGTGACTGTGAGCAACGATACCACTCAGCACAAGAGATGCTGCTTGATCTTCGGAGTGTCGCCTTGTCCCATACAAAGCTGGCGGACTCAGACGCGATCGCGGAATGGGTTCGGCGATCGCTAGCCTCCGAGACGAGCAGCCAGACGATGCGCGGCTACGCCGTCGGATCGGGACTCGCCGACGAGCATCTGGACCAAAGCCAAGGCCAAGGCCAAGATGGTCAAGGCGCTGATGATGCATCGCAGACCACCGATACCGACCTCACCGTTGGCGCCCATCACCACACCCAAACGCTTCGTCTCCCCCCTCGTTCAAGGGCCAAAAAGCGCATCCCAACGAGCCTTGTGATCGTCCTTCTCGCCATTGGCACATGGGGACTCTACGTTGGCTTATCTCATCCAGAGCGTATCCAATCCGCGCTGCGTGAGCTTATTTCTGGATCAAAAGACAGCGCCGATTCTTCCTCCCCCGCGAAGAATCTCGACTAGTCCGCGAACATTGCCAATGTACAACGTGGAACCAGAGGATACTTCCCCCTACGACGTCGCAGGTGCCATTCCGCCAGAGATGGGGACCATTGACATCTCCCCGGGAACCGGCCAGTCGGGTGCCTACCTCGTTCGCATCGACGGAAACAGTTTTTCGGGCCTTCGACCGCTGTGTTTCGGCGAACAGATCATCGGCCGTGCCGACGCGTGCAACATCGTTGTGGTGGATCCATCGGTATCTTCGCGCCACGCGCGGATACACTACGAAAATGGTGCGTGTGCCTTGCGCGATCTAGAGTCGACCAACGGCACCTTCGTCAACGGTTCCCGGCTCATCACCGAGACGCAACTGCGAGCGGGGGACGTACTCAATTTCGGAAACATCGGTTTCCTGTACATGGAAAACAACGCCAGCTTGGCGCCTGAAGGGGGTCAACGCGCACTTCCACCTAGCCAGGCCCTCCAGGTCACACAGCGGCAGCCGGCCGTCGCTGTCGACGTTTACCAAGCTTCGGCCCTCGCCCCGACTGCAACCGTCACGATGCCGAGCGGTGGAAATCGCACGCTCGACAGTATTCTGGACCTGATCGCGAGCGTACGTGCTTTTTTGGGCTCAAACTGGAAACTCATCACGACGTCAACGCTGTGGTGGGCGATCGTCGGCATGACGATCGCCATCCTCAATCCACCACGCTCCGAGGCATCGATCAAAATCGCTCTACAACCCGATGCCGCCGGGGACGAACGACAGGATACCCGCAGCCGTCGTCGTGCACGGTTCAACCAGATTGAACTTGGATTTCGGCGACCGGACCTTTTTTCTCAAACGTTAACGACGCTTGATCGCTCGACGCCGACCGACGCTGAGGTCCAACGTAATATCCGCTCGTTGTCGTTGCAACCCGAAGGCTCAAACGTCTACGTGATCAAATATCTTCACGCGAATCCCCGCCGCGCCGAGGAGTTGCTCGCGGTGCACGTTGACAACTACCTAGCGACGGCCGTCGATAACGCTCTGCACGTCCTCGACACGGAAGCTCGCCGGCTGAGATCCGATCTCGAAGAGACCGCGAGCAACCTGACAAAGACGGAGCAGGATCTCAAACAGCTCAAGGCCGACAACATCGATGGACTCCCCGATCAGGTCGGTGTGGCCCTCAATTCACGCCTTAGCCTCCGTTCTCGACGTACCCAGCTCACTGCCGAGGCTCAGCGTCTGCACTCTCAACTCGCGGTTGCACGCGAAGAGCTCAAGAGTGGCGACAGCCTGCTCAGCAGCAAGGTCGCCAGCACCCAGCCATACGTCAAGGAAATTTCGAGCGTGAACCAAAAGCTTGCCGAAGCTCGTGCAAGAGGACTCGGGGACCAACATCCCAAAATTACCGAACTCCAGGCGCGCAAACGTGAGCTGCAGACGCTCACGGAGTCGACAATTCAGGCGGAAACTACAGAGTTCGAGCGCCGGGCAAACTCTGAACGACGGAGCGCCGCTAGCCGTATTCGTCAACTCGAAATTTCAAGTCGCGCGGCGTCCACAGAGCTCAGCATGCTCTCAAGCCAGCTGGCCTCGCTCGATAAGGCTGCAGAGAATCTTCCTGAAGTCGAGGCGAAGTACTCCGAGCTCACCCGTGAATACGGGGCGACGAAGGACCTTCACACAGAAATTTTCAAACAACTCAAGGCAACCGAGCTGCAGCTCGCCAGCGCCCGCGCCTCTGAAGAAAGCCGTCAAGAAATCTTTGCTCCCGCAAAGGCGAGCATGGTTTCCCTGCGTACGATTTCGGCCGCGGGCATGGCTGCCGGCGCCGCGCTGGGCTTGGTGGCAGGATTGCTTCTCGCCGTCCTTCTTTGGTTCCGTCGATACGCCATTCGACGGAATGAGCTGGCCAACATCGCCATTCCGAAGGCCTAGCACGCCCCAGCGCCATCGACTCCTAAGCCTTTTTTGTAGCCGATCGCCCGTGGTGCGAACGTAAGACGATTTTTTGAGCCCTGCTGGGATCAATATCACCACTTTCACGGCGCCGCCTTCCCAAGCGATTGCCTCGGTAGTAGGCGAGATGATGCACCAACCGCCTCGGGATCACGCGAGCCACATCCTCGAGATCGCCCTGCTTCAAGCATGCTCCAAAATCTCGAAATGAACGAACGACGGTTCGAGCTGCGGCGGAGACGAGGGTCTCATGTTTTCCGTAGATAAAAGCATCCGCCTCCCCCTCTATAAACATCCGCCCATATAGCTGATGCAATGAGTAGTTGTGAGAGTGCATGATCGTTGCTTCGGACACGTACTGAATCCGCAATCCTTCGCGTTTCGCCCAGTGTCCCCACTCGGTATCCTCGGATCCCCAACACTGGGTATAAAACGGGTGCTGCTCCCATGCTGACCGACGGATCGCCGCCATCGGCAACGACAACGTGATCCAATCTGGAGTTTTTTCCGCATCGGGAAAGCTCTCCTTGTATTCTCTGCGCACCCACGAATGTGCGTCGGGCCGAGGGATTTGCCGCGTCAATGCTGCTGACGTTTCTGGGTCATCAAAGGCGGCAATCAGACGTCCGAGGGTTTCCGTAGTAAGTGGAACACCGTCGGAATTTTGAAAAACGATAATCTCGCCTCGGCACTGCTCGACGGCCATATTTAGAACTCGTCCTGGGTGATAGTCCTCAGGTGGAATCTCGACCAAACGATGCGGGTAACTACGAAGCAGCTCGAGCGTACGATCCGTGGATCCCGAATCGACGACAAACAGTTCAAAATTATCATAGGTCTGCGAGAACAATGCCGCGAGGGCTTCGCTAATTACCCATTCGGAGTTTTTTGTACGCATCACCACGCTCACGCGTGGATGACTGAGTTCCTCAGTTGCCTTCGCCATCGTCCTCAGTCCCCTCTTGTCTCCGCTTTTTGACGTCCCCCTGAAGCGCGAGCCCTAGCCGGTCAAGCACATGCATGAAATTGGAGTCTCCATGTTCTCCCCATGCACGCAGATAGGCGCACATAAGATCAACATTCGAATCGGAACGCACATTAAGGATCTCACGCGTTGCGTGTCTGTAGTCGGAGTCGCGGAGATCGTACGCGATCACCGGGAATAACATCGGAAGATATTCTGCCGGACGACAGCTGCGGAATCCGAATCGAGCAAGGGGTTCAAGCGGACCCAGAACCGCGCGATTTTCTCTTAGCGCGACAATTTTTTTTACCACACCACGCAGGCCACTCATTCCATCGAGGAGCTGGAAACGCAGCGCCTTCTCGAAGTATGACGACCATTCGATGCCCGGAGCGCCGAGACGAAACCGTTCGTATTCCAGGTGGACTTCTGCCAAGGCTGACAGCAAGGAACGATTCCATGACCGCAAATCTCGATCGAGGTACGCTGAATAATCCGGCTCAAACCGAAAATTCATAGCCTCCTCGTAGAGCGCGCGAAACTCCGGCGTCCCCACGGTCGCACATCGCATGCGCTGCTGTTTCGTGGCGTAACTCCAGTCGTACAAACCCGCTCCAAACAACAATGCATCGCCATAACCAATAATGGCCTTAACTCCATGTTTCACGACGGTGCGAGCCTCGCTTGTGCTCATGTTCTGCCTCCCGAGCAGCAGTTCATTGATCACCAGAAGTGTACCTCTATTGACCAACAAACTACGGATGTCCGTCGGATCAATCAGCTCGCGCTTGAACTGTTTCAAGCCAGACACGTATGATCGATCTCCAAGAATCGTCTTATGACCGTTCCGAAAGTCGTACCACATCACCAAACAACGGGCATGTGCGAGGGTCCGAACCGTGGTCAGACCAATGTCGATACCAATCCCAATTTTCTTGATGATCGGCGCGATCGCCGAATCTAGTTTTTCCTTGATCGCCGACAGCGACGGGGTTCCGCCCCGTTCGAGGATCACCAGGAAGTCGTAATTGTTATGTGGGCGCTCGACCCCGGAAATACGCTCGACCCCGCCTTCTCCACGACCATAGCCACCGATCATAACAAGCGCACGATAGCTGGACGGGTCTAGCGTCCGCGCGACAACGTCCTTGACCTGCTCGACATCGTTGGTGATTTGGCTCTCCACGCGTGCATCGCCACGTAGCGTAAATCTCCCCCAACTGCCGCTCACACGGCCCCCGTAGCTTCGCCAAGCTTCGAAAACAGCTGCTTGAGCGCAACGACATGACCCACTTCGCTAAACAACTTCCGGCAATGCTCACCCCCGGCACGAGCAATATTTAAAGCAGCCTCTGGATCGGCCAACACATTTTCGAGGGTACGCTTCAGGGACATGGCATCGCAAGCCTCAAATGAAAACGCGGTCTCACCAGGCTTCAGCCACTCGGTCGTCCCGCCAATTGGGCTCGCTATCACCGGAGTCCCGTGCAGCAAGGCTTCGGGCCCGACAAAACCGAAGGTCTCCGGAGCACGGCTCGGAACGACCACTGCGGCGACGCTGCGATATTTTTCCGACAACTTCTCTGCGTTGAGTTTCCCCAAGAGCGTCACCCGAGCGTCGAGGCCAAGCTCGGTAATTTGTGCACAAATAGCATCCCGCTGAGCGCCCTCTCCCACAACATCGAGCCGAACTCGATTCGGCAGTCCGGCCAAGGCGGTCAGCAAGATGTCCAGGCCCTTACCACGCAGCAAGGCGCCCACGAACAGCAGTCGATCGACGTCGCGCGAGCGCTCCGCCTTCGCTTCATTTGGCTGACGAATCCCGAGCGGGACATGATGAACCCGACCGGCCGGAAAACCATGGGCACAGACGTGCGCTCGCATGTAGTTCGACCCCACAACGATCGCATCAAATTTTCGAATGAGTGCTTGATCTCTGCGAATCGAGGAGACAGTTCGAATCCTAATCGGCGATAGCGCCCCCACAGCCCGAGTACGCTCAACAAATCCCAAACAGGGGTAACACGCAATGCGCGCAACGGTCTTTGTGCAGGTTTTCTCGGACAACGCCGTATATTTATGATTTCGCAAACAAAACAATCGGTGGTCATGCACAAAATGCACGAGCGGGAACGACAGTGACTCGGCCAAGCCAAGCAGCTCCGACCAAAGTGTTCGGTCATAGAACTGATGCAGGTATACGATGTCAGGTTTTAAGTCTTCCAGCTGTGCACGAAGGTCGACGACCGGAAAACATGCGGAAAAAGACTCAGCAAAATCCGGACCGACCCACGTTCCCGCCCGATGCAGTAAAATCGAGGTACAGCCGCTCTTCGCCAACGACGTTGCCGTTCGCGCAACGTACCCCTCGGCCCCTCCTTCGAAGTCCGCAGACTCATTGATCCAAACGATTCGCACGGGCCTATCCTATCCGCGCTCCGCCACGGCGCGTTCGTAGGCCTGGGAATAGGTGAGCGTCTGATGTTCGGCAAGAAAGTCGAGAATTTTCGCCACTCCCTTGAACCTATCGCAGAGGTACATTGTGATCGGGTGAATAATCATGTTCGAGATGACACCGTTCGCCTCGTTTCGCCGCAAGTCATCCAAGACGATTTCAACCCATTCATCGATCTCGTAGGATTGGCTCCCCCAGTCGTCGGTCCAGTTGTATCGCGCCTGCCAGCGCGAAACCCACTCTGGCGTTCGCTCGGCGTGAAACAGATGCTCATGGTCGGGGATTACGTTGATCGGAAAGTTGAACAGCCCAGCCTCGTGCCAGCGTGGCCCCTTGGCCCCGCCGCGCTCGGTACCATCTGAACACATCTGGAATCCGAGACGAGCCAACACTGCCTCTGTATGAGGCCCGTGCATGTACATGTGGTTGCGCCAAAATTCGATGCGCCTTCCGGTCCGTTTCCAGGCGGCCTCCATGGTCTGTCGTGCATCCCGCTCTTGGATCCATTTTGGGCCGTTGTAGCTACCGAGGAGCTTGTTGGACACCCTGTGAAACAGTTCGGGTGTAAAGCAAGAAAAGTTGTGACCTCCCAGGGTCACCAACGGATGCTCCGCGATCGGTTGCATGTCGCTCCATTCGTCCACAAAACATCGTCCCGAGACAAAAAAGGTGATTGGAATTTCTCGCTCTTCCAGGAGACCTAAGAACCGGCGCGCGGTCTGAAGCTCAGTGATATCGCAGTGTTCTTGGTTTCCCGTCCCAAGCCCCATGTGGTGTAAATCACCGGTTAGACAGATCAACGGGCCCTCGTCACCATGGACAAAGACCACAAAGCTACTCCAGACGCAAGCGACGCCATCGCCCGCAAAGCCACGGGCGAAACCAGCCGAAACGCACGGCCGCATCGTCGCTCGCCCTTGATGTGCATCTTGGCTCCGCTCCCTTTTGATCCTCCTCGCTACTGTCTCTGAGACCAGGGCTATGGTAGCCGATCCTATGGCCGCCGGACCTCCTCGCCGACTCGCTATCGCTGTTTTTTCAGACGCCTCCGGCTGGGAAGTCATGCGATCACGTCCTTGGTTTATGCCTGATTTGGATCGGCGTCAGCAGGTCACATCGATCTTCGGCTACTCCTCGGCCTGCATCCCCGCGATTTTCACGGGACGAAAACCCAACGAAAACGGCCACTGGTCTTCGTTCTTCTATTCGCCCGAGACCAGCCCTTTCAAGATGCTCCGCCACATGAAATGGCTCCCATCTTCGGTGGTCGATCGGGGCAGGGTCCGAAGCTACCTCTCTAAGGCGATCGCGGCGGTCTACAAATACACAGGATATTTTCAGATCTACAGCCTTCCCTTCGAGATCCTCAATCTCTTTGACTACGCAGAAAAACGTGACATTTTGCGGCCCGGAGGAATCAACGAGGGGGATAGTATTTTTGACCGTCTCGTGGCGAACGGAACGCCTCACTTTGTGTCCGAGTGGCGTAAAAGTGAGGAATACAACTTCGACGTGCTGCGTAGCCAGATCGAGACCGAGGAGATTTCGTTCGCCTACGTACACACCGCCCGTCTCGACGCGCTGATGCACGACGAGTCCAAAGACTCTCCTCGCGTCGATATACTTCTTCGAGAGCACCAAGAACAGCTCAGGCGGACACTCGAGGTTGCCCACGCCCACTACGATGAAGTTCGAGTCGCCTTCTTTTCCGACCACGGGATGTGCACCGTGGAGCATGTGGTGGACCTCATGCCTCAGGTTGACGCGCTGGATCTTTGCTATGGGACCGACTACGTCGGCATCTACGACTCCACCATGCTTCGTTTTTGGTTTCTTCGTCCCGGTGCCGAGCAAAAAATTCGCCAGGCCCTCCCTGATGCCGCCCACGGCCGTTGGGTCCGAGAGGAAGAACATCGCGAGTACGGAACCTATTGGAGCGACGGCAAGTTCTGTGATGCGGTCTATGCCCTGGAGCCCAGCTATCTGCTCAATCCCTCCCACATGGGAAATGTCCCCCTCAAGGGAATGCACGGCTACCGCCCCGATCACCCCGACTCTTACTCTGCGCTTCTCATGAACTTCGATTCAAAGAAGCCAATCACCGAGATCACGGACTACTTCGAGCTCATGCTGGATATGGCCGCTTGGGCCGCCGGCCCCCGCCCCTCAACGGATCCCTAATTCGCGTCGAGTGTGTGCCCGCCACGTGCACACACTCGTGATTTCCGTCTCTACTCGACGACTACGATATCACCGTCGCGAAGCGTAAAACCGAGCGTCTTCGGATCTCCCGCGATAAGCGATTCATAGCGTAGACGCACACGGGTCGGAAGCGTCGGACCCATTACATAGATTCGGTCGTCGTGAGCAAAGGCCGTCACCCCGCCTGCGCGCGCGAGCGCCTCCAAGACGTTCTCCCCGATCCGCATCGGATAGACCCCTGGCGAACTAACCTCTCCAAACACGCTCACAAACAGCGCACGATGGATGACCGACACCGACACCAAGGGATCAAGCACCTTACCGCGGAGCTTCTCCGCGATTCTTTTTTGCGCCTGAGCGGCTGACAGCCCTCGGAGGGTTAATTTTCCGAGCATCGGATGGGTGTAGGTTCCGTAGTCATCAAGTTGAAAATCCCCTGACAAATCCGTCTGCCCCTCGACCAGCACGGCGAGCGTATCTCCGGCCCCAATCGGGTCTTCGGCCAGCGGTGCGGGTCGATCCGGATGCTCTGTCACCCAGACAAAAGACGCGGGTGAACATGCTGACGCAAGGAGCAACAGCCCGAGGAGTGTATTCTTTAGACCCATATGACGTGTGGTTTGCGACGGTGTTCCAAGCGCAAGCGCGCGACAGTACACCATGTCCTTCCCCCGCTCAACGAAGAGCAGGCCGCGAGCGCTCGTCGCAAGTCAGACTGACGCTGGCATCACTCTGACTTGAGCGATGCCAGCAACTAGCCCGCCGAGGCGAGGGTCTCGATGCATGAGCGAAGCAAGCCACGCGCGGTTCGATTCCAGCCATGTTCCGCAGCATACGATGGTCCCTCTTCTTCGATTCGCTGCCGCAACCCCTTGTCAAAAACAGAGCGCTCCATCGCCTCGAGAATCGACCGCTCATCGAAAGGGTCGCACTGCGCTGCGAGATCACCAACAACCTCCGGCAGCGCCCCGGTGTTTGAGCAAAACACCGGGCGTCCTGTGGCCAACGCCTCGAGCGCCGGAAGTCCGAAGCCCTCACGAAGCCCCACCATGGCGACGGCATCCGCCGCGGCGACAAGCGGCGCAAGATGCTCCGTCGCTACAAATCCGACGTAGGAAACCCGCTCCACCAGACCGAGCCGCTCGATCTCCTGTTCGAGCATCGCTCGCGCTCCCCACTCCGCACCGACCAACACCAAACAATGCGAGTCACGAACTCGGCTTTTTGCAAAGGCTCGTATCAAACGCAGATGGTTTTTTCCGGGGTGCTCTAAGCGTCCTACGTACAGAATGTACGGACCCTCGATCCCCGTCGCGGTCCGAGCGGCAAGAACCTCCGGAGCATCTGCCTTCAGCGGGACAAAGCGTTTCGCATCGATACCATTGAGAACAACATCCACGGACTGAGAGGGCGATGCTGCGTTCGACCGCTTCAACGCCGATTCTAAATCTCTACGGGTCGCCTCGCTGATCGCCACCAAGCGGGTCGCCGCGCGGAGTGACCCGATCACTACGATTTTCGCGTAAGCCATGCGTAGTAAATCGTATTTGCCCTCGATGTGCAGTTGGCCAAGGTCGTGAACAACGGCGACGCTCGGAATCCCCGGTAGGACGCCAATCCTACGATTTGCGGCGGTGTACAAGACGACGTCAGCGCCTGCCTTTTTCGCGCGATGCGAGGCCAACAAGAGATAGAAAATCGCGCTACCCGCCGCAGAATCTGCCCATGACGGTAGAACGCAACGCTCAGTGTTTCCGACCGCCTCACCGTAGACGGCGAACTCCTTTTGTGTACCCAAAACCACAACGTCCAAGTTCGCGTCTCTGGCCTCTCGAACAAATTCAGGAAGTACAGCCCGCACGTAAGTGCTCAGGCCAGAACGCCCATTGTCGGTACCTCCGAGGGTAAATGCGACCTTCATGGGATTTGTACGGACCTTGGGCTCCACCGCCGGCTAGATAGCATCGCTTCTCGCGCCCATCAAAGGACGAAGCCGCAATACCGCTCCGTCGGGCGCCATTTTGGTGCCCATTGTACCCACACGGCGTGACAGGGCCCACGAATGAGTCCCAATACACCCCGCCCCCCCACGCACACACGCACGCACGCAACGCGACCCGACGCGAATGGCGCATGTAATATTGACCGGTGGGTAACCTCACACTATGATCCAGGCATGAATTTTACGTGGTTGACATCGAATAGCCTCGCCCTCGCAATGATTGTTGGGGCATCGCCAATCAGCGCATCGTGCGCTATTGATACCGATGACAGCAACGCGAGCTGGAGCAACAACGGCGGATTCCCACCCGCGAATGGGAACGACCCCAACGACACTGAGCAAGGCAGCGACGCCGATAGCAGTGGCGATGGAGACGGTGACGGCGATGGCGACGGCGATGGTGACGGCGATGGCGATGGCGATGGCGATGGCGATGGCGATGGCGATGGCGATGGCGAT
>CAYTFJ010000007.1:0-93991 GCA_964437075.1 uncultured Nannocystaceae bacterium | reverse complement strand
GATCGTGAACGTCCTTTCGCGCGCGGATTCCCGCGGATGTTAGCGATCGGTAACACCATCCCCTCGGCACACAAGAGGATGAGTCTCGCTCGAAGGACGAGTTGGTGAGACACCGTTCGTCCTCGCGCCCAGCGCTCAAGACCCTCCTTCGGTTCCGC
Organism: uncultured Nannocystaceae bacterium; assembly: GCA_964437075.1. Lineage (GTDB taxonomy): Bacteria > Myxococcota_A > Polyangia > Nannocystales > Nannocystaceae > CAYTFJ01. The sequence goes on along the minus strand of CAYTFJ010000007.1, from coordinate 93,833 downwards.
GGTCAGCGTGATGGGACGGGCACGGCGGCCTCCTCTCCGTATTTGTTCGCTCATGCCCTGTAGACGACACTTCACGTGCAAAATTCATCGTTCCGTACCAATCGGGTGGTTTTACGGACTCAGGACACTAGGTTACATGACTCACTTCTTCGACGAAGGGATCTTGCACCTGGTCTGGATCCCGTGCCATGTGAAGTGGCCTCCTGCGTGGAATCCGTCGATCTATTTTTTGACAAAACTATTCCCCTCAAGCACCACCACCTCGAAGCCCATCTTACGCTTGAACGACTTGATCGTTTGTAGAACCTCTTGGGGGTAGATCCCTGGGACCATGACAATGACCAACTCGACTTGAGATGATTCTAGGGTCGATGGTGAGACGATCGGTGTACCCATTACTGGGCTAAATTTTCCTTGTTTAAAGGGCGCAGAATCGACGATGAACTCGATACTTTTCTGACCGCTCACCGACAGTAGCGCCAGAGTTCGATGGCCCGCGCCCCAGACGGCGACAGGTCTGCCGGCGTCGACCTCCGCCGCGACGAGAGTATTCAAGGCGTTCGAGACATTGCGAAGACAAGCAGTGTCCGCCGAGAGGTTTCGAGGACTTCGGCGACGAACGATCATCAAGATATCATTGTCGTTGTTGATGATCCGAGTCTCCAGTACCGAAAATCCGTTGAACTCAAATGCTCGTCGCAGCGTGTCCTCTGTGAAATAGACCAAATGGTCGGCGACAAACTCATAAAGACATCTCGACTCAATTAGATAGTCGAGGTTTGGAACCGTAATATATCCCATACCACCCACGGTGATGGATTTCGCAAGATCACGAATAAAGGTGAGGATGTCCGGCTGATGTTCTAGGTAGTTGAAGCAGAAAAATACATCGGACTTGTGGGGGAGATGCCGATCGCCCAAATAGCCTCGATGGATAGTCGGAGCCGTCGAAGATGTTGGCGGACAGCAACTGAGATCACCAAATTCGAGTCCTTCTGCAACCAACCCCGCCGCCCCCAATACATTGAGCATGCCGCCTTTTCCGCATCCGACCTCAAGGGCTCGACGGCCGCCGAGTTCGTATCTCTCAACAAAGCGGACAATCTCGGCGAGCCGCGTGGCTTGGGCCCTCGAGGAGAGTGTTGCCGCGGTGATGACCTCTCGATAGTATCCGACAGGGGCTGATCGGAGCTGCACCAGATCGCACTGTTGGCACTGAAACACCTCTAGCTGAACTCCGATGTCTTCCTTTGTTTCGCTCCTGGACGGAAAATGCTGGGCCGCCTTGGGAAACGGGCCCATCTCAACGATGGGTGCCGATGGGAGCACTGACCGACATAGCCGGCAGTCTGCGATTGAGTGGTGATGTGGCATTGTATCAAAAAACGGTGATGTTTTGGGTGGAACTAGCACCGGTCTGTGCCGGACTTTTTGTCAGCGATTTCGATCCACTTCGATCGATTCAACCCCATATTGTAGGCCGGCAGACCATGGTGCTCACACTTCTTGCAGATCGAGCACCGTTCCTTGCCCGCGACAATCTCTTCGGGCGACGATTGGAGGAAGTTGATGACCGCGATGGCCTCGTCGCTACCAAATACAGTACAACAGACCGGAACACTTAGATTCCAGTTGACGACGACCTGTTTCGTCAAAAAATTGCAGTTCTCTACATTCGAAACTTGACTCGCTCCGATACCTTCGTCGATGTTGACCAGCAGCATCTTGTTGAGCGCACGAGTCTGAAGGTTGACGACACCATCGCAATGATCAATGACTCTCTCGAGCGGCATCACGAGTGCGTAAGTCGTCGACAGTACAAATCCAAGCTCGTCGCACAATCGCTTCATGTCGCGGAGATTTCCTCGACTATTGTGCTTGTAGAGGTGGTAATTGACATCAACAAGAGTACCCGCCGAAAACTTGTCGATGTAGTGTCTAAGCCGAAATAGATTCGATTTAACGAGATCAATAGATCCGCCCAAATGACTTTGATCATACGCGACTGCGTCGTAGCCGGAGAGTGAGATTTTGAGGTATTCGGGGGCTGATTTGATGACGTCGCGTAGGCGCGCATCCGACTCGAAAGATAGATTGGTGGAGAGCGCAGCGGAGATTCCCTCACGGTGAAGATGGTCGACCAGACGAGGTAGGTCCTTGTGTAAAAAGGGCTCTCCCCAACTGTAGAGGCTAATATGAGTTGCAAAATCACTGTCCCGCTTTATTTTATCGACCACGTCAACAAATGTAGAAAATGACATGGACCCACTGGGTGCCCTTACGCCATCGACACCATGAGCGCATGATGGGCATCGAAGATTGCATGCGCCCATGACGTCGATTGTGAAGAATATATCGGAGTATTCAGAATAAATCAGAACATCATCTGACGTGATTCCACATTTATGCAATTGGGTCTCGATGCCCTTACCCTTGACCGAGACGGCAACGATGACGCATAATCGGGGGCACTCCATCCGTAGCGCTCCCAGTTCCTCGGGCGCCAACACACGGACGCCACTGAGTTTTATGCCCACGAGTGCCGGGTCGGAGTCGACAAATCCCACGACATCGAGAGCATGATTTCGGGCAAATCGTTGAAGACCCATCCCTGTAGCCCGTGCGCCCCAAATAACAATCGGACGTCCGTCGATGTCCTCAACAAAAGTCGCTACGGATCTGCTCACGGACGCGACTCCAGCGTACGAAGTTGCGTCGAAATTGCATCGATATCGGGGCGGGATCGATACCATAAGTAGAGAGACTCGATCGACGACTCGAAGCTAGTGAGGTCGAGAGGGCCAAACTCCCGCGTGAATCGTGTGTTGTCACCGGAATATTCGCCTCCGTGCCCGTCATTCAACACACGAATGGGTTGTTCTGACCCGCTAACTCTATGAATTATGGCCGCAAGTTCCGCAAACTCTATGCCTCGACCGGTACATAGGTTGTAGTTACGGTGACGAATGGGTCCGCTGAATAATGATTGGGAGGCCGCAAGGAAATCACGAACATCAATGAAATCAAATCTCATGCCGCGATTCATACAGATGTCGAGTCCTGCGATCGCGCGGCAGATGTTGTTTGAGATAAATCGTCGCTGGTAATCTTCGTGCGGTCCGAAGATGCCGAACACGCGTAGATTGACCATGTCTTTGCCATTTGCGTCGATATCATTGGATATGATGTACTTCGAAAGTCCGTAGGTGTCGGCTGGAACGTGATCCCCGAATGCATTCTCCGAGAGATGAGGGACGTAGTGCCGGCGGTCGTACTCAGCACCGGATCCGACCGTGATAAGTCGTCCAAAATGGGGAGAACATCGGGCGACGTTGAGATACATTCGGACGTTGTCAGAGAGCGAATCTATGTTCACCGCCGCCAACAGGACAATGTCGACATGGTGTGCACGAAGATAGGAATCAACGGCGGGGGTGTCGGCAAGGTCGAGTTCATCACGTTGTGGAGCCAGGACCCTGTAGCCCGCCGATTGGTAGTGGCTCACTGCATTTCGTCCGATAAATCCATTCGATCCTAGAATCAATAGGCTTTGTTTGTCACTCATTGTCAGACCGTCGTTGTCGATGAACTCGGTCGAGGCCCGACCGAAAGTTTCACAAGCTGGGGCGACTTCTTTTGGATCCACTGGTTCGGGACCGTGCTTTCGTTGTCGGCCCCTAGTGCTCGAAGTACCTTCGCTTTGTGGGCATCCAGATTCTCGTCAACGCAGACCATCGGTGCGGAGCAGTTTTTACAGAATCCAATTTGGTTTCTTGAGCCCTGTAGCATAGCGATCCTAAGGTCCCGGAGTCGATTGCCATTCCATATCTCGTGTACGGACTGAGTTCGAACATTGCCTACGAGGACTTTTCGAGGCCAGTCCAAGGTGCACGGGCTGGCAGAACCATCGCAGTTGAAGTGAAGGTACATAAAAGTGAATGGACAAACATCCTTCTGCCTCTGAATTTTCTGGTCATACATTCCAGTGGCCGCGAGTTCATTTTGCTTGTTGACCTGAACCTCCGCCCACTGGGGCACGATCTTTTCGATAAATATCTCGTCGCAGATGTCTCCGTAGGTCGAAAAGAACAATGATCTCTCTTCGGAGTCGAGAACGAATGAGTCGGTCGATTCTTCATCAAGGGGCCGTGTTTGGTCTGCAATCTTTACATAAATTATCAGATCATTGCCCCGTATGCTATGTAAGTGGCGGACACCAGCAACGAGCGACTCGACGTTCTGTTGGACGCCTGTGACCTCAAGATAACGTGCAGATGTGAGCCCCTCGATCGATATGTTGATACGTTGCAACCCCGAGGCGACCAGTGATCTGTTGAGGTCCTGTGTTAGGCGTGATCCGTTCGTGAAGAGTTCGATGACATCGGCGACGTTGGCGTCCCGAGCGTAGCGGATCATCGCCGGAAGTTCACGGTGTAGAGTCGGCTCGCCGTGGTTTCCGATCTTGATCTTTTTGATGGGTCCTGAAAATTCTGCGAGATCGTCGATGATCTTTTTGAATAGTTCTAAGGACATCTTGCCACGCCTCAGACCAACTTCTTTCATAGCCTCGCTGTCGGCTTGGAAGCAAAAACTGCATTTGAAGTTGCAGACACTCGATACATCAATGTGTACTGAAAATGGCGCGTCGAGCGGTATTTGGTCTTCGATGGACGATTTTCTGGCGGAATAAATGCGTGGCTGAACCTTTGCCGTGACAGATGCGCTGGTCATAATAGTGGGTCTCATTGTTGTGAAATCGATGGCCGATATCGACGCCCTTTGTTAGGCGACACGGCGCACCGGACCACGCGTAACTGTGCGGGCGAGTCGCTCGGTGAGCATCTCGATTCGCGAGCTATCTTCCCTCGAAATTCTCGTGTAGTGGGCCTGTTTTCGTTTGAGCCACAACAATTCAAATTCAATCGCGCACTGGATGGCTTCTTCGCCGTGACGGATGCTTTCGGAGGCGAACACCACTTTTCTGGTCTCAAATTTTGAGAGCAGACCACGCATAACGAGGGTGTCGATGAAGGGGAGAGTGCGACTGGAGATACCGCCGCCGAGCGCGGTTTTCATTCCGTGGTTCTGACAGCGTTCAAATACGTCAGTGACAATTCGGTTGACCTCAGGACTGTCGATTTGGTCACGTGGTAGGCCCATCGAACCCACGAGGTCGACACGGCCGACGGTGACGCTGCCTAAAAGATCAATGTCTGGAAGGGCAAGAATGCGATCGAGATTCTCGATCGCAGTGATCGTTTCGATATTGATTGCGAACTCAATCGAAGATTGGTCGTCATCCGGAATAGAAGATCTGATTGCATTGATATATTTTGAGACCGCGAACGCGCTCTCGACCATTGGCGCAACGATTCCCGCGACACCGATAGCGAGCGCGTGTTGGATGTCGGTGATGGCCTCGGCGCCACCGATCTTTACGATGATCGGAAGTCTTGACGCGGATGTGACATCCTTGAGACGCATCATCTCCCCAATTCGGCTTCCCTCGGCCTCAAACTCGGCTTTGATTTCTTTCGCGCCATAGCGCGATTTTAGAGTGTTCAACAGGGGACTCATCTGTAGCTCAAGTTGATTCATGGGAGTGCTCCAAACGTTCGATGATGGCGATAAGCGTGGTGGTGGGGAGAGGCGTTCGGCCCGGAGTTGGTGGCGCAACGAACAGTGAGTCGCACCCGTACTCTTTCGCCATGGCGATATCGCTGTCGTAGTTGTCGCCGATGAACATAATGTCACGTGGTTGAAGGTGGTGGTCCTGTGCGAGAGCTTGGATCCCAAAGACGGAGGGCTTGCCGATAACCGTGATGTGACGGGATCCCAAGGCCGACTCGATCTGAGCGACGATTCGCCCAGAGCCAATTTTCGGTCCTGTGGATGTTGGAAAGTCTCGGTCGCGATTTCCACAAAAAATCAGGGTGTCCTGGTTGGCGATGCGAACGATGTTGGCGAGTGAACTGTCGTCAAAACCGGTCTCGAGGCCGATCGTTAGGACATCGATGGGAACTTTTGGATCGTCGAGGACGAGTACTCCAGATCGTTGGATTTCACATTTTAGGGATGATGTGCCAACGACGAATGTCTCTTGAATGCCATATCTATTGAGTGCGCGGCCCAAGAGCGACGAACCCGTGTAGATACAGTTGGCCGCGAGACCTAGACCTAGACGCTGAAGTTTCGAGTGGACCTCGTTGTGACTGTGACGAGTGTTGTTGGTGTAGACGAGGATCTTGTGTCCGTGGCGAGTCAGGCTACGGAAGAGCTGGTGTGCGCCAGTGAGCACATGCTCGTCGAGCCAAAGCGTCCCGTCGAGATCAAAGACAAAGCAGGGGTACGAGGAGAGCGGACGCGGAGTGATGTCGTAGCGTGGGCTCCCTCTGTGCGTATACTCCGCTGGACGATCCGTTCCTTGGCCAGTGAATCCTATCGAAGTTGGGTCGCCGCATTTTGTCCTACTCATTACCGGGGTCCCCTCCAAGGCATGTGGGGACGGCCCGCGAACGCTGCAAGGCTCGAAATCGTGCCGAGCGAGTGTCGACTCTGCGTCGCGTGGCCGGTATTGATGGCATTAGATCTCAAGCGGCGGGATGATCATGTTTTCGCGGAGTAGGTCACGGTCGATATGGGGATAGAGGTCCTCGAGCGGCGAGGATACGAGAGTTCCATCGTCCCGGACTCTTGATGACAACTTGGGGGCGACGACTTCGGATGGGTCAATCATTAACTCACACACATAGGGTCCCGAGGCCGCGAAAATTTCTCTGAGGTCCTTGAGCAGCGAGTCGGGCGTGTTGAGTCGGCGACTCGGCAGGCCGTAGGCATCGGCGATTTTGAGGGTGTCGGGAAAACTAAGTCCGGACTCGGGACCGGTTCCCACCGCAAAACCATCAAAATAGGCATTCTGAGTGTTCCGAATGGAGGAATATCCAGCATTGTTGAGCACAAAAAGTTTGATCGGGAGTTGATGATGAACAATGGTTTGGAACTCTTGTAGGTTCATCTGCATGCTTCCTTCGCCGGTGACACAGATGATCGGAGCATCGTTGTGGGCTCGGCACGCTCCGATGGCGGCTGGGAGCGCATAACCCATCGAGGCGCATCCCGAGTTCACGATCACTCGTTGGCGTCCATGGAGCGCCAGCGTCTGGTATGCAGAGACGCAAGCACTTCCATTGGCGAGGGTGAACACGGCATCCGGTCCCGCGCTGACACTGAGTTGAGAGAAAAAGTCATAGGAATTGATCTTGGTTTGAGATGAGGTCGTTCTGGCGATGGTAACGGGGAAATCCTTTCGAAAACGGCCGCAGCGGGTGGTCCATGTTTCGTAGCTCGGGAGGGAATGTCGGCGTAGCCGTTGGGTCAGCCTTCGGATGAAAGCTCCGGCATCGGATTCGATCTTAAGATCTGGAATGATTGTTCCTTTGTCGAGTTCATTGGGGTCGACATCAACGACGATTTTCTTTGCAGCGCGAGCGAATGTCTTCCAGTTGTGGCCGACCGCACGAATGTTAAATCGGGCGCCGATTCCGAGTACGAGATCGCTATTTTGGACAATGAAGTTCGCAGACCTTTGACCTACGCTTCCACTACGGCCGTAGTGAAGCGGATGGTCGTCGCGAACGATGTCGTAGCGAGCGAACGTGCTTAGTACAGGGATGCTGAGGCTCTGGATGAGTTCGAGGAAGTCATTGTTTGCCCCGGAGAGAGTGATTCCGTTGCCGGCGATGATGACGGGCCGGCTTGAGGCTTGTATCATCGATATGGCCGCATCGACGGAGGTGTCCAGCGAGCAGGTAGGTTCTCTGGGGGGGGGCGGTGAAAAACCACGGAGATGTTCTTCCGTAACATATGTGGATTGAACACAAAGAGGAACGTCTAGCCAGACGGGACCAGGACGGCCGCTTTTCGCCAAGTAGGCAGCCTTCTCGAGATGGTAACGAATTTCGTTCGCGTCGGTGACGAGTTGAGCGTATTTGGAGATTGGACGAACGACGCGCGTGACTTGCAGTTCTTGGTCACCGAGTTGTCTGAGGCCTTTGAGTGTTAGGGACTCCGTAGTTGTGGCGAACTTTACTTGACCGGAGATCACAATCATTGGAATCGAATCCAGCCAGGCGCCGAGGACTCCAGTCAGCGCGTTTGTTCCCCCTGGACCCGAGGTCACGACACATACGCCGGTTTTGTTGCTGAGTCGGGCTGCCCCTTCGGCTGCGATCGCGCAGGCCTGTTCGTGATGGTTTGACGTGATGCGAAGACCCGGCTGGCGGCCGAGAGAATCATTGATGTGCATCGCCGCACCTCCGGTAACCATGAATATTTCGTTGCCGATATCACTGCGCTGAGCGAGGAATCGGGCGATGTAGTCGCTAACCTTGATTTTCATGATGCGTCTTGGAGGGCGCGAGTGCCCTAAGCGGCACCCTCGAATCTTGTATTTTCCGCTGTACACGGTGTCGCGGCGAAGCCATGGAGCGAAAGGGCCTCGTACTCATCGATCTGGGCGTGAAGTACATCCGAGGCCCTATTGGGAGCCCGTTCGTAGTAGCTTTGGTACCATTGGGCGGTCCATGCGAGGCATCGCTGTAGATCATTCATGGGTTGCCACCCAAGCTCGGCGATGGCCTTGGACGGATCGATGCTCAGCCTACGCGCCTCGTGGATCGCCGTGACGTTGGGTCCTGTCGGTGCCCAGCGCGAACCCTCGTCCCAAAGTTCTGTGAACGCGTCCATGACATCACCGACGGAGGTTTCGCTACCGGTGGGCGGCCCAAAGTTCCAGGGTCCGGAGAAACGTTCGGGATGTTTCCAGCATCGCTCCGCGAGTTGGAGATAGCCCGATAGCGGCTCAAGCACATGTTGCCAGGGGCGGGTCGATGTTGGATTGCGAATGTAGAGTGAAGTGTTTTTTGTGAACGAGCGGATCGCGTCGGGGATGAGACGATCGGGACTCCAGTCGCCGCCGCCCAGTACGTTGCCGGCTCTTGCGGTGGCGACCGCGACACCCTGGCGGCGTAGATAGGACTGGTAGAAGGCATCTGTGATCAGTTCAGCACAGGCCTTGCTCGCGCTATAGGGGTCCTGACCCCCGAGGGGGTCCGTTTCGCGATAGGCTCGCGCCCATTCGCGATTTTTGTAACACTTGTCGGTCGTTACATTGATGACCACGCGAGTGTTCGCAGATTTTCGAACGGCTTCGAGCAGGTGGACGACCCCCATCGTATTCGTAGCGAAGGTGTCGACTGGGAATGCGTGGGAGTGACGTACGAGTGCCTGGGCGGCGAGATGAAAGACAATCTCTGGCCGGAATGCCACCAACTCTTTCTGGAGCCGCGCCGTGTCGAGGATGTTCGCCTCGATGTGCGTGAGTTCGTGGACGATCCCGATCGAGTGGAAAAGACTCGGTGTGGTGTTGGGCGGAAGCGCATATCCTGCGACCTCGGCACCCATCCTCGTAAGCCAGGTGCTCAGCCAGGTTCCCTTGAAACCCGTGTGGCCGGTAACGAAGACACGACGGCCTTTCCAAAAGTTAGGGTCGTGCATCATGAGGATGACCACACCTTCCATGGGGGGGCGCCACCTCGCCACAGAGTCTCGAGCATGAGTTTGTCTCTGAGTGTATCGACAGGCTGCCAGAATCCAGTGTGTTTGTGTGCGTGGAGTTCACCGGTTCGTGCGAGGGTCTCAAGCGGTGAGCCCTCCCAAATGCATGAGTCGTCACCCAAAAGGTCAAAAACGCCGGGGTTGAGTATAAAAAATCCGCCGTTGATCCAGTCGCCGTTCTCAGGTGGTTTTTCGAGAAACGACGTTACGGTGTTTGAACTGCCGAGTTGAAGCCGTCCGAAACGCGCGGGGGGTTGAACGGCCGTCAATGTAGCCAGTTTTCCATGATCGGTGTGTACGCGGCGGAGCGCGGAGATGTCGACGTCGCCGATGCCATCGCCGTAGGTCAGTGCGAAGGTGTCATTACCCACGTAGTCGCGCACGCGTCGAAGACGACCGCCCGTCATGGTTTCTTTTCCGGTGTCGATGAGACTTACCCGCCAGGGGTCGGACCTGCGGCAGAGAATCTTCATGTCGTTGTTGCGAACATCGAAGGTCACATCGGTGGTGTGAAGGAAATAATTGGCGAAATATTCCTTGATGACGTAGCCCTTGTGACCAAGGCAGACGATGAAATCGTCGATGCCATAGTGGCTGTATAGTTTCATGATGTGCCACAGCAGCGGGCGCCCACCGATTTCGACCATGGGTTTGGGCCGAATGGACGTCTCTTCGCTGAGCCGAGTTCCGAGGCCTCCTGCGAGGATTACGAGTTTCATCGGGGCGTCTCAGTCCGACTCGAGATGCCCCGGGATACTGGTGCCATCGAGCGGGCGATGTCGACGATAGCGTCGACGATCGTGTCGAGCATGGTGAAATTGAGGCCGGGCCAGCACCCGACCCAAAATGAGTTGCGCATCACGTGGTCGGTGTTTGTGAGGTCTCCGGATATTCGATAGTTGACATCGGAGTATGCGGGTTGGCGGGAGAGGTTTCCGGCAAAGAGGAGGCGGGTGCCAACCCGCCGCTCTTCGAGGCGAGTTACAAATTCGTTGCGGGATATTCCTGTCTCGGGGTGAATCGTGAGGGCAAACCCGAAACAGCTTGGTTGGGCATTCGGCAGCGAGCGGGGCAGGGAAAAATATCGGCTCATCCCCTCATCCTGAAGTCGTCGATACAAATAGGCGTGGTTGTCACGGCGCTTGGCGATAAAGTTGTCGGCTTTTGTCAATTGGCTGAGACCAATTGACGCCTGAAGGTCGGTCATTTTTAGGTTGTAGCCAACGTGCGAATAAATATATTTGTGGTCGTATCCTTCAGGAAGATCACCACGCTTTGTACAAAATCGTTTTTTGCAGGTGTTGTCGACTCCGGGAGCGCACCAACAGTCGCGGCCCCAATCACGCATAGAGACCACAATACGAGCGAGTTCGGGATTGTCGGTGAGCACTGCGCCGCCCTCTCCGGTCGTAATGTGATGCGCGGGGTAGAAGCTAAGCGTGGAGAGGTCGCCAAATGTCCCGACGGGACGATCGTCAAAATGGGCGCCGAGAGCATCGCAGCAGTCTTCGATTAGAAAGAGTTGATGCTTTGTGCAGAACGCCTTGACGGCGGCGATGTCGAAGGGGTTTCCGAGGGTGTGGGCCAACATGACCGCGCGAGTTTTTTGGCTGAGCGCAGCCTCGAGCTGGCGGACGTCAATGTTGTGAGTGTCGGCCTCGACGTCCACAAACACCGGAACACAACCGTGTTGAACAATCGGATTTACGGTTGTGGGAAATCCTGCGGCGACGGTTATGACTTCGCTTCCCGGCTTGATCCGTCGAGATCCGAGAGTGGGCGATGTCAGTGCCGCAAAGGCAAGCAAGTTTGCGGCCGAACCTGAAACTGTAAGCAGAGCACGCCTAAGTTCACAGTAGGTCGCGAGTGCGGTCTCGAAGGAGGCTGCAAATCGTCCGGCGGTCAGCCACATGTCGAGAGCGGCGTCGACCATGTGCACGAGGTCCTCCGCGTCCACGACCTTTCCGGATACCGGGATGTAGGTCTCCCCAGGGATGAAGGATGGGCTCAGGCGACGGGCGTGATATTGGCGAACGTCTGCGAGAATTTGGTCGCGGCCGGTGGACATGGTCCCCGCTTCCATGGGGGGCGGCGGCTCAAGCCGCAGTGTTCGGTAGCGCGCCTCAAGAAAGGGACGGCTCCAGGGCGGGGTCGCGGGGCTGCGGATAGGCCTTAAAATAGTCCATTACGGACTCATGCGAGCCGCAGATATAGATGATGTCGTGTTTTTGGATGGTGAATCCGGCACCAAACTCAACAAGGACGTTGTCGTCGCGTTCGATGGCGACGATGGCGCACCCTGTCTGTTGGCTAACTTTGGATTCGTGAGGGGTCTTTCCCGCGAGGCCTGTGGCGCTTACTCGGGTGAGCTTCACATTTGGTTCGAGGCTGATCGATTGTTCGCCGAGGAGTTGTTGCGTGAGAATTTGAGCGGCGATCTGGCTGATCGACATGGCAAAATCCACTCCGGCCTGGCGGACTCGGGCGACATTTTCGGCTCGATTGACTCGAGCGATGAGAAGCACCTCGGGCGCCAAGTCGCGGAGCATTGATGCCGCGAGCAGGGTTGGTCCAGCATCGAGGGCGAGAATAACTGCGCGAGATTCGGTGATGTTGGCCTTTCGCAAGGTTCTCGGGTCGAGGGCGTCGCCGACGACATCCACGCCTTCAATATCGCGGCGATCGATGACTGTGACCTTCTCTCCTACATCGCGGAGCATTTGGGCGACCTTGAATCCCACTTCGCCGTAGCCACAGATCAAGAAACCACCGCGCCTAGATAGCGGGGTCGCCAGCTTCCCGAGGCGGGCGATAGCCTCGTCGCTGCCTACGGCGAGGATGAGAGCACCGGCCTCGAGCACGGAGTCTGCTCTTGGGAGGGCGACAAAATCTCCGCGTCCCCAGTGGCCCACCACGGTCGCGCCGGTTCGTGCCCGGATATTGGCCTCGACCAGGGTTTTTCCCGCGAGCTCGCTATTCTTGTGGATACGGAGATCGGAGACTTCGAGGTGCGCGCTGAGGTGCCGGACGCCGCCCACGCGCGGTGCGATTCGTTCGCTTGCCTTTGCCGCCAAAGCCGCGGCCAGCACGTGACGCGGGGTGTAGGCAGCAGTTGCGCCCGCGAGGACCATCGGGCGCCGGTGGCTCGGTTTCTCCACAAAGGCGTAAATGGGACCCTTGTAGCCCTCTTGTCTGGCGCTGACGATCATGGAGGCGTTGTCGTGGTCCTTGCCGTTGGCGATGATCGCCCGGACGTTTTGCATGGATCCTAGCTCGAAGTCATCGTCCGTGAAACCACCGTGCACGACCTTGTTCCCGCGTTCTCGAAGGCGACGGGCCAACCCCTCGTCTTCTTCGAGAATGACGACTGGGACCTCGTGCCGCCCGAGTTCTGCGATGAGGGAGTTGACGGCTGGACCATGGCGATAAATTAGGACGTAGTCGTTTCGCTGCTCTGGCAAGGTCCGGGCGAGACGTTGCTCAAAATAGCGCTCGAAGAAGGGGATGAGAGCGAGGGGAAAGAGTACAAAAACCACCGCGAGCCCGAAAAACTGAATCGTGACGACAAACACCACCATCATCGGATGATTCCAGTGATTATCGCGGCCGTAGCCTGTGCTTGTCATGGTTTCCGATGCCCACTCCAGGCTCTGCCAGAAGGTGCGCGGATCGTGTTCGAACATCTGCATGCCGAGCATGTAGAGGACTGCAACAACCATCACGATGATAGGCATGGCCGCAAGCAGGAGGAGCAGTCGTCGCCAGGATGAACTCATCAGGAGGCGAGGGTACTTCACTCTTTCTCGTTGTGCTTGGGCTGTTTTCGTGGTCGATTCGCATCATCGCGCGAGGGAAGGTGACCCCATGGGCAAGGATGCCTGGGTGTGGATCACGAGTTGTGGGGGCTCAGTCGATGATTCCGTGCTCGAATCATCGTTGGCGAGGACGATCATAGTATATCCACACCATGAGACCGGAGGATTGGGTCACAAAATAGTAGTCCCGTTCCACCAGACGAGCCCACCATCCACCACTGATACGAAAGGGTCCGTGTATGTCTACGAGCGGGCGAGCATGATAGCGAGGAGGCCATGAGTCGATTTTGTGTTTGGGTGAGTGTGTAAGCGGGCGAGGACGAAAATGCACGCAGCGTACCAGAGGCGTGGGGCCATGATCTCGATCATTTTTTCGTGGAAATCGAAGGATCTGTGTCGGCTCCCAGTAAAAACTGGCTTCGGGGAGATGTGCATCACGAAGCTGTGCACGGGTGACACTGTCGCTACCGTAGGCTGCACGAAGACGGGCGAGGGCCTGTGAGCCCGCCTCGAGATCACGTTTTTGTTGAGTAGCGAAGAGTGCGAGTTGGCTGGAGGTTGCAGATGTGCCTTCGAACTGGAGGACGATAGCTTCCACGGGGGCGACCAAAGTGAGAGATGTGAGCCGTAGACGAATGAGATCAATAATTTGCAGGACGTCGAGGGTCGGTGCGGCCGGACTAAGGTTTTCAACAAGTGTGTCTGCATGATCGAGGACAATCTCGAGACGCATCGCCGCCATGGATGATCTCGAGCGGGAGAGGGCGTCGATCAGCGTATCCACCATGGGCTTGATACGAAAAATGAGACGGTCTTTGTTGTCTTCGGGCGGATCGAATTCGAGACGGGTGATGACAGGATCACGTAATACACAGGCCTGAAGTGGCTGCTGATAACCTGCGGAAGCCATATTGTGGAGGTTTTGAGCCTCTTGGCCGAAGCGTATGCAGAGCTCCCCAGCAGGAAGGTCAAGAAAGTCACCGAGGGTGATGATGTCCAACCCCTTGAGTTCGTCGCTTAGTTTTGGCGAGACGTCGAGCCGCTGGAGGGGAACTTTTTTCGCTGCGGAAGCCTCGATTTCGGGGCTTGGAATCACCCCAAAAGGGCATTTCGCGGACGTTGGCGACGACCTGGCTGTGACATGCTCCTGATTCCCGAGGGTTCGGGTGATGGCTTGGGTGCGGAACCGGTGAAAGCCGATCACGATGTAAGCTTGAAACCCTCGTGTTGCCAGATCGCTAGCAATGGCAGCGCTCCATTGTTCGAGGCTTCTGTAGAGTTTTACCAAGCCCCCGGGATCGATCCAAAAAGTACCGGGGTGATCACAGTGAGACTCAACGCGTGGTGAGAAATTGTGGAGTCGCGCGAAAATCTCCCCACGCGCATCTTCGATGCGTGCGGGAGGGACTGGGGCCGCGCGAAGCTGCGATGCGAGGGTCCGCGCGGTCGAAAAGCGCATTCCGGGGAGGACTCTGAGTCGTCTGGCACATTCGTTGACCCATAAGAGGGTCCCCTGGGCATGGTCGTCGTCGATCACTGCCGCGGGGTATCGTTGCCAGCGAGGCTGATCTTCGAGCAAAAGCTGGAGTGGAAAGGCCGGAAGGTCGACGCAGCCGATACGTCTGGGAGAGTTGGGGCCCATCGGACCTTTGATTGAACGCTGAACTGACTATCAGTGTCAAGGGGGCGGAATTTCGTCGATGCGACTCTCAAACTCGGGGCCAGGGCGCTTGAAGGCGTTTTGGCCCTCGAAGTTTCTTGATCGCAAATTCGGCGCGACTGGCTTGGCTCCGATCCAAGAAGGGGCCATAGACCGTGCCGAGTTTCCAGGGCCTCGAAGCCCGGGTAGATTTTGCGCCACCTGGTAGCAGGCCGTTGTGTTGGTTGAGCCGGCGCTCAACGACCTTGGTGATCCCGACGTAGGTTTTTTGAGCCGCGGTAGATTGCAATACGTAGACAAACCATGGGTCCGCGGCACTCGGGAGCCCTATGGCCCTGTGGCCACGGTCGAGATGCGGCTCGCTCATTGCGAGTGAGCATAGCGGAAACTCTCCCCAGGGGGCGGTTCGGTTGTCCGTTCGAGTGGGATCAACATCAAAAATATCACTTACGGGCTCAAGCAAGAGCCATGGCGTGCCGAAGCTGATTCTACCGGGTCAGACCTCGTGACCTCCCCGTTCGGCACCATGGGGCAGATTGAGTCGTGGTGACAGCGCGAAAGATTGAAGAGTTGCAGGGGCTTGGCGGCCGCCGGTCGGAATATTCGCTACCGTTGGTCTTGATCGTTGAAGATTCGGAGGTCGCTCGGGCTTCGTATCGACGGCGAATTTCGGTCGAATTCGGTTTTGAGGGTGTTGTCGTTCCGTCCTACGAGATCGCTAAATTCCGACTCCAGAGGCTCGACCCCGATCTCTTGATCATGGATCTTGCTGCTGGGGACCAAGACGCCCAGACGTTGATTCTTCGGTTTCAACAGCGAAGGGCGAAGCCGGTGCTCTTGGTTGCAGACGGCGAGAGCGATCCGTGGTCGTTGATGCGGTTGCGGGGGGGTTGGTGGGACCATAGGTCTGGCGCGTCCCGTCAAAGGCGACGAGGGGGACTGTGCCTT
Organism: uncultured Nannocystaceae bacterium; assembly: GCA_964437075.1. Taxonomy (GTDB): domain Bacteria; phylum Myxococcota_A; class Polyangia; order Nannocystales; family Nannocystaceae; genus CAYTFJ01. The sequence continues at coordinate 77,795 of CAYTFJ010000007.1, read as the reverse complement.
CCACGACCAAGTTGTACGTTGGGTGAGCTCTCGTGCACCTCGGACCGATGGAACCTTGGGTATCAGGGGATTCGATCGATCCTGGAATTCGGCCCAAATGTCGGGAGCCGCCGGGGCGATCGACCGCAACCTCTCGTCGCAGGTCGCAGTGGTCGCGGCCTGCGACGACGACGAAGATATCTTGTGTCGATTCGTGAGCGTCTTTACTCCGAGATCACCAGCGCTTGTGGTTACCGCGGACATGATTGACCTGGAACAGACAGCTCGATTGGCCTGGAGAATTGGACGATTGATAGACAGGCGAGTTGTCATGGCGGTCGATGGGATTTCGCTCAAACGCGGTCAGATCTACGTGGTTCCTGGGGGCATCCAGGCCCATGTCGTAAAATATTCGACGGGGCTTCACCTCGGGCTCTGCGAAATCAGAGGGCGTACTTTCTGTCGGCGCACGGACGTCCTCGTAGGCAGCGCGTGTCGGGTCTCGACGACTGGTTCTGTCGGGGGTGTTCCTTGGTGGCGGTAGGGACGAGGGCATCGCGACCTTGCGACGATCCAGTTCTCTTGTGAACGGTGTCGATGAAGGTTCTGCACTGCTGGCGGAGGGTCCGGGTGCGGCGTTGGGTCGCACCGAGATGTTCCCCGAGGATCAGGTCTTGGGCTGGACCGAGATCGCTGCGGTTATCCACGGCGAGGGTTGAGCGAGATCGCTCCCGTGGGCAGAGAAGAACATTGTCGCGTCATGTGCGCGTTGTCTATTCTGCCCTCTCTGGTATCCATGGCCGGACGGTTGCTGTGAATTCGTGTCGAAGGTAGTCTGTCCGAGATCGGGACCCCAATGCGGGGCGTAGCCCCTATCATCACGCCATCGGCGTCGCCATGAACTACGGCTTTTTGATCGACAACAAACGCTGCATCGGCTGCCATGCCTGCTCAACTGCCTGTAAATCGGAGAACGAGGTACCGCTGGGGGTGTACCGGACATGGGTGAAGTATGTTGAGCAGGGGGTCTACCCCAACACTCAGCGCAGCTTTCAGGTCACGCGGTGCAATCACTGCGAGAACCCCCCGTGTGTCCGGATCTGCCCGGTGTCCGCAATGGTTCAGCGCGACGACGGTATCGTAGATTTTGACTCGGAGGCCTGTATCGGCTGCAAGGCGTGCATGCAGGCATGCCCCTACGATGCGATTCACATCGATCCTCAGTCTGGGACCGCTGCAAAATGTAATTTTTGTGCGCACCGTGTCACGCAGGGCCTGGAACCCGCCTGTGTGGTCGTGTGCCCGACCCACGCGATTATTGCGGGTGACCTCGACGACCCGAACAGTGAAATTGGCAAACTGCTTCCGGTAAGCAAGACGACCGTACGCAAGCCTGAGCAGGGTACATCCCCAAATTTATTTTATATCGAAGGGGATTCTCAAGCCATGCACCCCACTGCGCTTCCCGACCAACCCGGACCACTCATTTTCTCGGAAGGACGGCTGCAGCTACAGGGGGTCTCGCCGGAGCCGATTAAAAAATCGGTCCAGGGTCTGCCGAAGAACGGACCGATCGCGGCTGGAGGCGCCACGCGTGCTGAGCAAATGGTTCAACTGGCGTACGATGTTCGCCGAGAGATTCCCTGGCATTGGCAGGTTCCTGCCTACCTGGTCACGAAGGGCATCTCTTCCGGACTGTTCTTGTTTCTCGCTGTGGGGCTCGTCTTTGGGTGGTTCGATGCTAGCGCGGACTTTATGGCGGCGGCAGGAGCCGTCGGTGTCGTGGCGATGTTGGCGACGCTCGGGCTGCTCGTGGCAGACCTTGAGCGGCCAGAACGTTTCTTTTACATATTGACCCGTCCCCAGTGGAAGAGCTGGCTGACCCGGGGGGCCTTTGTGGTCACCGCATTTTCAGCGGTGACTGGCCTGTGGTTTGCGGCCGAACTTGGGAGCGCGCTCGGATGGTTTGCACTCCCTGATGTCTCGCGGCTAGCGATGGCATGGTTGACGATTCCACTGGCTGTGGCAGCCGCGGTCTATACGGCCTTCTTGTTTGGGCAGGCCGAAGGGCGTGACTTGTGGCAGAGCCCGTTGCTGCCAATTCATTTGTTGATCCAGGCGACGATGATCGGGGCAGGTGCGGTGTTTGTCTTGACTCTTTTTGTAGACGCGAGCGTCGCGCTGTCTTCTGCGGCTCGTTTGGCTTTCATGATCGGCATCGGCCTCGATTTGTTTGTGATTCTCCTGGGTGAGTTTGGGATTCCACATGCTTCGGAGGTTGCGGCTCGCGCAGCACACAGAATTACTCACGGACCGCACGCGAGGACATTTTGGGGAGGCGCGATGTTCCTAGGACATCTCGTCCCGCTGGTCCTCCTGGCCTTGGAGGGGGTGCCCGATGCCGGGGCCGCGGGGCTGGGAATCGGCAGCGCGTTCGCGGTTGCGGCCGCGCTCGTCGGTCTCTATTGCTACGAGCACGTTTTTGTCATGGCACCACAGGAAATTCCGAACTCATGAGTGATATTGCATCGAGGGTAGCAAGTCTTCTTGGAGCGATGATGGGTCGCAGCGACCGCCGCGATATTGATGACGGCGACGAGCAAACCAACGCGGCAGGCACGGCTCTACCGACGTTTGGTGAGACCGATCGGCCGGCCGTGAAGCTGACTCGCGTTGAACATCCGGATGGGAGGATCAGTTCCTATCCACCGCCCGAGATGTGGAACGACTGGGTAGAACTGGACGCAAAGGCATGGCCGCGTCGCAAGAGCAGACACTACAGTCTTGTTCCGACGATTTGTTTCAACTGCGAGAGCGGCTGTGGGCTCCTGGCCTATGTCGACAAGACCACCTACGAAATCCGAAAGTTTGAGGGCAACCCAGTTCACCCAGGGAGCCGTGGTCGAAACTGCGCGAAGGGGCCAGCCACCCACAATCAGGTCTATGATCCCGAGCGAATCCTGTACCCGTTGAAGCGGGTCGGAGAGCGTGGGGAGGGTAAATGGAAGCGAATCTCGTGGGAGGAGGCCCTCTCAGAGATCGGTGAGAAGATGCGTGCGAGTCGTATGAAGCGGCGTGATGGTATTATGTATCACGTCGGCCGACCAGGCGAAGATCACTACACGAATCGATGTATCACCGCGTGGGGCGTTGACGGCCACAACAGCCACACGAATATTTGCTCGGCATCCGCGCGTGTCGGCTACTACCTGTGGGGGGCTGGGGATCGCCCGAGTCCTGATCATGCGAACTCACGGGTCATCTTGCTGATCTCCAGCCATCTTGAGACCGGGCACTATTTTAACCCACACGCCCAACGGATTATTGAAGCCAAGGAGCGAGGCGCGAAGATCATCACCTTTGATCCGAGGCTCTCTAATACGGCATCTCGCAGCGATGTCTGGCTTCCCACCTGGCCGGGATCGGAGACTGTCGTGTTGTTGGCGATTGCCAACTACATGATTCAACGGGGTAGTTACGACCGAGAATTTATCCGTAAGTGGGTCAACTGGGAGGAGTTCCTCTCGATGGCTCCGGATACGCCGAAGATGCCGAATCTTCCGGTGGGGGAGGGGTCGTTCGAAGATTTTGAAGCTTGTCTTCGTACCTTATATTCCGATTACACCTTCGAACGTGCCGCCGAAGAAGCTCAGGTGCCGATCGAACGAATCGTCGAAGCGGCAGAGATCATCGAGCGAGCTGGAACTCGCCTGGCGACCCACACGTGGAGGTCTGCATCGATCGGGAACCTCGGTGGGTGGCAAGTGGCACGTTGCCTGTTTTTCTTGAACGTACTGACCGGAAGCGTCGGGACGGAGGGGGGGACATCGTTTAATGCGTGGAATAAATTTGTCCCCAAACCATTCAAAACTCCACCGCCGCTTGAAAACTGGAATGAACTGCATCTTCCCCACGAGTGGCCACTTGCCCACTTTGAGATGAGCTTCTTGTTGCCACACTTCTTGGAAGAGGGGCGTGGCGAAATCGATTTGTATTTTACGCGGGTTTACAATCCAATGTGGATCAACCCCGATGGTTTTATGTGGCTCGACGCCTTGCGAGACGAAAACAAGATCAAGTGCCACGTTGCACTTACCCCCACCTGGAATGAATCGGCATGGTTTGCAGACTATATTCTTCCGATGGGGCACGCGGGGGAGCGGCACGACCTCATGAGCCAAGAGACCCATGCGGGGAAGTGGATTGGATTTCGCCAGCCGGTCCGCCGTGTTGCGCTTGAACAAGCGGGAAAGAAAATTAAATACACCTACGAAGCGAACCCTGGAGAGGTGTGGGAAGAGGCTGAGTTTTGGGTCGAGCTTTCGGGGCGCATGGATCCGGATGGTAGCCTGGGGATCCGTCAGTGGTTCGAGAGTCCTAAACGCCCTGGGGAGTTGATCTCGCAGGACGAGTACTGGGGATGGGTCTTTGAACACAGCGTCCCGGGTCTTCCGGAGGCCGCTCAAAAAGAGGGCCTTAGTCCGCTAGCCTATATGCGAAAATATGGCTGCTTCGAGGTTGAGCGCGACAGCTATGTCCCTTACGAAAAAGGTGTCGATGACGCGGGGGTTCCTGGTGTCTTGTTGGATGCACAACGCCGTCTCGCCAAGGACGGAAAAGTTTTTGGCGTTGAGATCGATGGCGTCGCTAAGGTGGGATTCGGTACCCCAAGTCGGAAACTCGAATTTTTCAGCCCGACCATGCGGGACTGGGGCTGGCCGGAGCGAGAGTATGTAATCCCTTGGTCGCTCAAGAGCCATGTTCACCCGGATGAAATCGATCGAGAGAAAGGGGAGATGTTGCTCCTGCCAAACTTTCGTCTGCCGACGCTGATCCATACTCGTTCGGCGAATGCCAAGTGGCTCTATGAGATCAGTCATGCCAATCCTGTGTGGATGAACCCGATCGATGCAGACCGCCTTGGGGTGGGTCGCGACGATCTGGTCCGCGTGGAGACTGAGATAGGTTGGTTTGTCGACCGTGTGTACGTGACACAGGGCATCAAGCCTGGAATCATCGCCATGAGCCATCATCTTGGCCGTTGGCGACTTCAGAAAGACCTTGGCGGTGGTGCAGGCATGATGGCGCTAGCGACCCTCGATAAGGAAGGGGAGGGAGGGAACCGTCTGAAAATCGTTGAGCCAGGAAGGCCATGGTCGAGTATCGATCCTGATACAAGTCGTATCTGGTGGTCCGATGTTGGCGTGCACCAAAATCTGACACATGCGGTGCATCCGGATCCGGTCAGTGGCGCACATTGCTGGTTGCAAAAGGCGATAAGTGTCCGCAAGGCGGAGCCCGGTGAAAATCACGGAGACGTCTACGTTGACACACGACGATCGATGGAAGTCTATCGAGAGTGGTGTAAACTCACCCGCTCCGCGGTCGACCACAGCCCGGATGGGACCCGACGGCCAGGCTGGCTAAAGCGTCCACTTCGTCCAACGGCAGCGGCATATCGCTTGCCAAAGAAGCCGTTCGGGAGAGAGACCTAAAATGGCACGTACAATGGAACAGGCCAGGACGAGAAGTGATGCCTGGGCTCTTTTTTCGGGCCTCATCGAGGAGGGACTCGATGAAGACTCTCTCAAGCGCGTTCGGTTGATTCAACCACTGGCAGAGGCGCTGCCGGAATCCATCGATCTCGATGATCTCGCCGCCCAGCACTATGGGCTTTTCGGCTTGGAGGCACCTGCTTTTGCCGGTGCATTTCTCGATTCAAAATGGGGGGTCGGCGAGAGCGCATCGCTTGAGGATTTTTACGGGCACTATGGCTTCGTGACTCGGAGGAATGTGGCTTCGATCGACCACTTGGGAGTTGCCATGTCTTTTTTGTCCTACGCGGCCGGTCATGAAGCGAGGGGGGGCGCGAGCGCTCGAAAGTGGACGGAGGCCCAGTCCGCGTTTTTAGGAGCGCATCTGCTCATTTGGCTTCCAGCCTATGTTGTCAGCTGCGGTGGGAGTGGGCTTTGGCCGGAGGTGCTGCGGCTTGCTTTGGAGTTTGCGGCGAGCGAGTTCTCCGAGCTCGGAGGCGGCCATCCGCCCAACTACCGCCTCCCGGGTGGGTTGTCTCTCGATGATCCGAAGATCGGTCTGCGAGAGATTGCAGCGTTCATTGCAGATCCGGCCCAGAGCGGTGTTCTGTTGACTCGAACAACGATCTCAGAGTTGGCCAATGAAGCGGATATCCCCGGAGGATTCGGGGCCCGCAGCGAACGCCTCGAGGGTATTCTCCGGGGGGCTGCCGAATACGGAGTGCTTTCGAAACTCATCGGAGGGATCGAGGCTCGCTTTCGAGATCAGCAAGAGCAGCTTCAATCCTTGGGGCGACGGTGCGCTTTGGAGTTTCAGGTTGCCCCGTCGCTACGGCGTATCGAGCGAAGCCTGGACACGATGGAATGGATGCGTAAGCGCGTGGACGAGACGCCGACGCTCGGTGCCTCCTGATCGGGGGGCCGAGCGTCATAAGGTCAGTAATCGCGCGGTCGACAGTGCTGAACGATTTTTACGGTCAACGCGCACCGGCGCTTCGCCCGTGCACTACGATGCGATACACGTGCAATCGAACGATGAAAATGGGTGATGTTGCGGGCTCTAGCGGCCGTATGGATCGCTAGTTACCGTATTCGGGGGGAAGAAGAGTTTTTTGCTGTCGGAGCGCGTTGGCCTGGATCGCGTGTTGTCGGGAGTTTTCTTGCCATCATCTCTCACGCTTTGTACGGTTGATAGGTGAAAACGAAGATGGCAACGATTGAGTTATTCTCATTGGTACTGGGATGCGTTGTAATCAGCGCCTGCGGAGGCGATTCGCGTGACGAGAGTGGGGAGACACCGATCGCGGGGCCGAACGCCTCAGGTGGTGGGGGCGGCAACGGTAGCGAAGGCGAATCGGGTTCAGGAGACGGAGATGGAGACGGAGACGGCGATGGGGTCCCGTCGGTGATATTTGACCTTGGTGAAGGGGAAGGCGGCGGAGGCGGAGACGGAAACGGCTCGGATGACTGCGAAAATATCGATTTCCTGTTTGTGATCGATAATTCCTCCAGCATGGGGGATGAACAGGCCGGATTGATCGCGTCAGTTCCCCAGTTCGTGGACTCGATCAAGAATTCTCTGGATCTAGAGAGCTACAACGTCGGCATCGTAACGAGCGATGTTTACGAGGGAAACAGTGCACCGTGCAATCAGATCGGCGGGCTTGTGACGTCGACCGCTGGCAATGAATCGAGCAACAGCACCTGTGGTCCCTTTGCAACGGGAAAAAACTACATGAGCAATGCCGACGATCTCACAGCCGGGTTCGTGTGCGCAGGAAAGGTCGGGATCAGTGGCGATGGGAATGAGCGACCGATGGAAGCAATGATGTCGGCGATTACACCTGATTTGGGAGTCGCGGGGGCATGCAATGAAGGGTTTCTTCGCGACGATGCGTTGTTGGTGGTTGTTATTATTACGGACGAGGAGGACAATCCGAAACAGACTCGTATCCTTGAGGGATCACCTGGAGACCCACCAGATTGGCATGAAGCCGTCTTGGTCGCCAAAAATGGATATCAGGAGAACTCAGTGGTCTTGTCCTTGATAGGCATCGGCAAACCAAACGAGTGTCCGTCAGACCAGTGGGACGGCTATGAGGGTGCAGAGATCAGCGCCAGGATTCGCCATTTTACCGAGTTGTTTGAAGATCACGGTTTTTTGGGTGATGTGTGCGCATCGAGTTACGGGGCCTTCTTTGAAGAAGCACTTACCGTGGTCGAGAGCGCCTGTGATGATTTTGTGCCGGTCGGCTAGGCCAAACGGCGGGAGCGATCGAGTCTGAAGTCCCCGTTGGCGGCCGGCTTGATAGTACCGTTTTGGAACTTACTCGACGGAGCCGTTGAAGCACGGTCGGTGGCCGAGGGCGATAGAAGCCCGACAAGATAGTTTGTACTGGCATTTTTTGAGGTGATCTGTGCAGGATCAGCGCAGTGGCGGGACCAGGTACGAATCGAGAACCGAAAGTTCTGCGTGTGGGCGTGGTCGCACCGGTACAGGGCAACGACCCCTATGATGCGATGGACTGCATGTCGGGTCTTATCTGCGATCAGGTGTTTGATGCCCCCTTCACGTTAAGCGGTGGGGGAGGGCAACTGCGGGCGGCTGCCTTTGCTGGACGCCTTCGAGCGGAAGGCGACGCTTGTTACTTGGCGGAACTGCGCTCCGATCTGTGTTTTTCGGATGGCACTCCGTTGGCGGCAACGCACGTCGTCGATTCGTTGTCGAGAAGTTGGAGTCGCGAGACGGGTGCCAGGGTCCGAGCGGTTGGGAACGATCGGGTGCGGATCGAACTCAATCGGCCGAGTCGACGGATCGAGATGGCGCTGGCCAATTCATGGGCTGCAGTGTCTCTTGAGCGCGATGGCGCGATGATCGGAACAGGACCCTATTGTTTGGCGGAGTTGGAGGAGGGCTCGGAGGCGATTGTACGGTTGGTTCGGAACCCCCATCATCCACGGGGGCAGGGCGGAGCGCCGATCGATGAAATTCATTTTTTTCTGCATCCTCCGGATGAGAACGGGAACTTTGGCGGATTGATACGTGCGATCGGCGAAGGAAAAATTGATTTCACGACGGCCTTGTCCCGCGATGATGCTCAAAATCTAACCGGCGTACGAAAGCTCTTTCAACCCGGAAACAGCACCTCGATCTTGTTTTTTAACACGACGCGGAGATGCCTGGAAGATGCGGGGGATCGTACGGCGCTCGCTTGTTCCTTAGATCGCTATTTGCTGGCCAAGGAGTGTTTCGATAACCCTGCGGCCTTCGTCGCGCGTAGTCTCCTCCCTCGTGGAATGGCCGAATATAGCGATGGAATAAACTTTTCAGCGGAAGCCGGCGAAGGGGTCGTATTGCCGGAGACTCTGCGACTTCTGACCATTTGGGGGCCGCGTCCCTACGTGCCCGACCCGTTGGCGGTGGCGCAGACGATCGCCAGACAGCTGAGGCAAGTGGGTGTAACGGTAGAGATTGAGACCACGCGGGATTCTGAGGACTATTTCGAGAAGATCAACTCGGGGCGGTATGATATGGTCCTCGCCGGATGGATTGCAGATACTGAAGATCCTGCAGATTTTTTGATCGCTTTGCTTTCCTCAGAAGCGATTCCCGATGGGATCCGTTCCGGCGCTGCGTGCTCAAACATCTCGCGGTGGAAGGATCCCCATATGGAGCAGCTATTGCAGCGCTATCGACAGGATCAAGGAAAGACCGTTCTCAACGAAATCCTTGATCGTGTCCGTGACGAAGTACCCCTGTTTCCGTTGGCATACGGTTCCGCGGCGACTTTGGTGTCGTTGCGGGTTCAGCACTACGAGCAACACCCGTTAGGGTCCTTTCCGAAATTTTGTGAGTTGGACCTGACGCCGTGATCATTGAGGTTCTTGAGAGTTCATCCAAGGTGCCAGACCGTAGTGGGCGACGGGGTCGATGGGGATACTTGATTTGTTCTTGAGGATCTCGTGATCGATACGGAAGCTCGTAGATCCCGTGGGGGATCGTTCTTCATGACGTCGAGAGTCGACACGTAGAGCGATAAGTGGTCCGAGCGAACTTTCGTGCTGGGTGCTTCGCGTAAGAATGAGAATGCGGCTGGTGTGTTGGCGAGCAAGACCCAAAAGTCGTCCCTGCCAGGCCGAAGGAGAACCGGGAGGAATGTCCTTTGAAAGATCGAGAACGATCAGGCCATAAGCCGTGGAACGAAGAAGAATTTCCGCGGCGCGAATTTTGGCATGAGGGCCTGCGAGTGCTGGGATATGAACGACGATAAGCGCATCGAGGTCGACGCCGCAGTCGGCGAGATCGGGAGGGAAAAGTGAGCCGTTCCGAGATTGAATCCAGGCCGAGGTTTCTCCACGTTGTTGAGCGTAGCGAAGTAACGAGACCGCTGTGGAGGTGCGAGCACTGTTGCCGCTCCCACTGAGTTCGACCAATCGACCCGGAACCACGAGATCCGAAAGTGATCTCTGAGTTGGAACAGGGGCGGATTCCAAAGATCCTGGAGAACAGAGACCTCGCGCGAATTCAGCCATGATTGCAGCATGCTGTACAAACGAGCAGTTTTGTATGTGCGGTCACGGCGGGCGGTCTGGTGCGAGCGATGCGTCCGGAACTTGCTACTATGCGCTCATGTTCGAGCCACTACCCGACTTTCCTCCGGACGTAGAAATCGCTCAAGGGGCCACACTGAAGCCCATCGCCGAGGTGGGGGCTGCGCTAGGTCTCGACGAACACGAGCTAGAACTCTACGGGAGCAAAAAGGCAAAGGTTCGGTTGGAGACCATGGACCGGCTGAAGGCCGAGGACGACGGCAAGTTGATCTTGGTGACGGCGCTCACAGCGACTCGTTCGGGAGACGGAAAGACCGTGACTTCGATCGGTTTGGCGCAGGGAATGGGCAAGCTAGGGATCAATCACGCGCTTTGCCTTCGTCAGCCCTCGCTCGGGCCGACTTTTGGCATCAAGGGCGGTGCTGCGGGGGGTGGCTTCGCACAGGTTCTCCCGATGGAGGACATCAATATGCACCTCACCGGGGACTTCCACGCCATCACCTCGGCCAACAACTTGATGTCGGCAGTGATCGACAACCACGTTTTCTTTGACAACGAACTGGATGTGCACCCAGAGAAAATCTTGTGGCGACGAGTGATCGATCTTTGCGACCGACAGCTTCGCAACTGTGAGGTCGGTCTGGGAGGATCAGCGAGCGGATTTCCTCACTCCACCGGTTTTGATATCACAGCCGCTTCCGAGGTGATGGCGGTTGTGGCGATGGCGAGCGATCGAAAAGACTTGAGAGAAAGACTCTCTCGGATGGTTGTCGCGGAGGATCGAAGTGGAAAGTTTCTTCGGGCGGAGCAGTTCGGATGCATAGGCGCACTGGAGGTGCTGCTCAAGGATGCGATGCTCCCCAATCTAGTGCAAACCATCGAGCATACACCGGTGTTGATTCATGCTGGACCTTTCGCAAATATCGCTCATGGCTGTAATAGCCTCATAGCGACCCGAATGGGGCTGAAGCTGGCAGATTATGCTATCACGGAAGCCGGGTTCGCTGCGGATCTTGGAGCAGAAAAATTTCTCGATATCAAGTGCAGAGAACTCGGAATCATGCCTGCTGCTGCGGTGTTGGTTGTGACCTGTCGCGCTTTGAAACTCCACGGAGGGGTCAACGCCAGTATCCTCAAGGAGGAAAATGTGGAGGCCGTCCGTGAAGGTTTTGCGAACGCCCGTACGCACATCGAAAACTTACAGAAATTTGGAATTCCGGTTGTTGTTGCCATCAATCGCTTTGGTTTTGACTCTGAAGGTGAACTTCGTGCCGTGATCGACCTGTGTGACGGCATGAAGGTGCGCCATGCCATTTCAGAGGTGGCACATCGTGGTGGCGAGGGGGGGGGGCAACTTGCACGAACGGTGATCGACGCGGCGAGCGACGGCAATCGGCCGCTGAGGCCGATCTACGACCTGAAGACCTCTCCGCGAGAGAAAATCGAGACCGTCGCACGTGAAATCTATCGGGCGGATGGCGTCGATTTTGATGAGGCGGCGCTCGTGCAACTCGATCGTCTCGAATCCCAGGGATTCGGCGAACTCCCGGTGTGTATGGCGAAAACTCAACTGTCTTTATCGGACAATGCCAAGCGGATCGGCGCACCTCGAGGATGGCGGCTACGAGTTCGGGGCGCTAAAGTCTCAGCGGGAGCTGGATTCATCGTGGTGATGACCGGAAAAATGTTGCTGATGCCAGGTATGCCTCGGGAAGGAGCGGCTCAGAAAATCGGTCTGGATGCTCGAGGTCGAATCTTTGGTCTGTCCTAGACCCGATTTGAGCCTGATTCGACCACCGTAGAGGCGCTTCTTGCACGGTGCGTTGGATTCGTTGTGAGTGCGACCTTATCGTGTACGGAATCGGCCGCAACAGGCGTGGACACGGACCACGAGGACGAGGAGCGAGATCCTCGTGGATAGTGTCTATTTGTAGCAGAATGGCTTCTGAGCGACGTAAATGCTCTGTTCATCGGGATGTGAATGCTATGCTCCGCGAAGCCGACTGTGAGTGTTTTTGGACCATTATTCCATCCGTCTTCTCGTCTTCTTGAGCCGTGGGCTGTGCCGCGTTGTGCTGGGGACCTTCGTCTGAACTCAATGTCGAGAGCTCTCGCTTCGAGGGGGGAGCTTTGGGGAGGACCCGACGAGCCAAGAATGCGGATCTGGAGAGCCTATGGCTGCCGATAGAGAGTTCGATCCGATGGCCGAGGCGGAACGACACGCGGATCGATCAAGCCGCGTTCGAGTCCTACGTATTGTAGCGATCACCGATGGGCAGGTGTGCGATGAGTTGTGGCAGACCAAGCCAGCCAGCGTGCAGGCGGGTCACGGACTAAAAAATCAGATCATCTTGCATGACGATCACCGCCACGCCACAGACTATCGTCGTCGTGCGCCACTTTGGATTTTGCTCGGACTATTGATGCTCGGGATCGGTGGCGGCTACTTCGCGTCTGAGGTGACTCGGCATGCGCGCCGAGTCGCGCAGGCCGATACACAGGGGATTGAACTCTCCAGCTTCGTGTTGGATCCGAAGGAGGCCGGAAACGGTGGTTTTGGCTTTGCTTTGCTCTTGCTCGGGTTGGTGCCGCTTGTTGCGGGTGGGCTCGGAATGCGCGGCAGGCCTGTGCGCAGGGCCCGGCAGTCCGAGCGGAAGGGAGCGAGTACCCCAGATCATCATCCGTTGTTTGTCTACAGCGATGGCCACTATTCATTGGACCTCCCACCAGGGGCTCGCGGAAAGCTATACCTCGGTAAAAGGACGGCGACGGTTTCGCAGCTTCGAGAACGTTTTGGCCAGAATTCTGATGGGCGGCTGCAGATAAAATTGACCAGGGGGGCCAAAGGGAAATTGATTTTTGGTCAGACCCACCTGCTCTTTCAGATGTCGCCGCCCATGTTGGCGGAGCGTCGGGCCCAGTTCCCCAGCCAGTATCTCGATCCGATGGGTCATCTGCTGCCGGAGCGGGCCGAGTTTTTGCCTCGACTGCTCGCCGCAGCACTCATGATGCCGGTGTTTGTCGCGCTTAGCCTCATAGAAGGCAAGGTTACAGGACCTCCTAGCGATCGTTTTTTGCGAGCGATGGAAATTCCATCCGCTCTTTACGAGAAAACGGATCCTGATTCCGCGGACGACGTCGCCGTAGAGGAGGAGCAGGTGCTCGCGGTGAAAGAGGAGAAGGAAGTCGAGAAGGTCGAAGACAAAAAAGAAGAGGTGGTCAAAGACCAACCTCAAAGTTTCTCCCAGCAGTCGGTCGAGAAGGCTCGCGGAGTGGGGATCGCCCGGGTGCTTGGTACATGGGGGGGACCTGGAGAGGGGACTGTGCTCGATGTGATCCAAGGTACCGAGAACAATCTCGGGGAACTCTTTGACGCGGGCATGACCCAAACCGTTATGAGCGCGGGGGGGGATATTTCTGCCTTTGTCGCCGGGGGTAAAGGGATTTCGGAGACGGGTGCACTTGTACTTGGTTCCGGACTTGTGACGGATGTGACGGTCGGGCAAGAGATCGGTCGTACGGGCAAGTCAGAAAAGAAAGTTCGTGGCCGGGTGAAGAGCAGCACGGCCGACATTTTCGGAGATGTCGACAAGAAGTCGGTGCGCGCTACGATTCGCCGCCGGATGAGCGCCCTGCAACATTGTTACGAAAAGGCGCTTCGCACATCGCCGAGTCTTCGCGGGAAAATGACGATCACGATCACGATCAGTACCGTGGGACGCGTGACAAAGGTCTATGTCGAGGAAGATAGCTTGGGATCAGCGGCCGTGAAAACCTGCACGAAGGCGAAGATCAAAGGCTGGAGGTTCCCTTCGGAGGGGGCCGAGGAGCCCGCGGAGGCGACTTTCTCCGTGGTGTTTTCGGGGGCTTCGTAGGCTGGAGGGAGCGCGCTGTGAACTATTTCTTCGGGTCTGGCCACAGCGTGAGAGAAGACCCGAAGAGGCGTAGGGCTCCGACTCGACGCCAAGCGATCACGATAACGGCAGCGTAGACGATAAGAATGCCTAGGCTTGTCAGCAGAGACTGCAGATAGTTCTCCGCGAAGCCAAACACAGGGTAGGGCATAAGCATGAGTAGCGGGCCTGCTAGGAGTGTCGCGGCGCTGGCCGCGAGTACGAAATTACGCGCGGCCGGACCACGGAAATCAGGATCGACCAGGCGGAGCAAAGCCAGCCCGGTTGCGGTGGTCCCGGTCATGGCCCCGAACACGATCACTGCATGTTCGAAGGGGCTCTCTGGGAAGGCGCGTCGCGCCAACCATAGCGTGGCGAAGGCTGTGAAGACCCCTCCGAGGGTGCTGACGAGCACAACCGGACCCCACCATTTTGCAAGAATCCCGAGCTGTACGGCCGCTAAGGCGGATGCGGTTGTGAGTTCGATGAACACCGAGCTGGAGCGCACGAGAAGCTCGTCGTTGAGTGGGCTTCCGTTGGGTAGACGGTCGAGCAAATGGCGCATCAACAGCGCGAAGACGCCAGCGATGACGAAATGCAGGCCCCACAGCGTGGGTTCATGTTTCGCGGGGAGGAGAGGCGCGATGCCGTCGACAAAAAGGTAGGTCGCGTAGTAAACGACGGCGATAGCGACGGCCTGGGCGACGAGGGGTTCCATCGACCCTGCGGCCGCGGCCGTGGGCTGGGCAGCGGTGCGTATCGAGTCGAAATTCTGATTCGAAGAGTGGGTCGTTGGAACCATCCACTGACGTTTCTTACCCATCGAGATGATCACCAGACCGCCTGCGCAGCACCAGATGAAGCCCGCGGCCGCCATGATCAAGCCAATCTGCGCGCCGTCTTGCATCCCGGCCCCCGCCTCCCAGGCCCCCCCAAGAGTCATCGCTCCGCCCGGGCCTTGGTTGAATCCTAGCGGAAGCACCATGCCCAGGCCCGTGTGTACGACCTTTCCGGAAACGGCGTTCCATCCGAGAACCACCGAGAGGCCAATGATGCCCTGCATGGCCGCCATAAAAGGAATTACAAAGATGCAGGACAACATTCCGTGTCGCGCACCACGGGGTGGGGGCGACTGAAGTGTGATGGCCGCAAAGATCAGCCCGACGCCATGGTAGACAACAGACTCAAGATTCGCGCTCGAAATAGGCAGAAAATCGAAGCCCGTGGGCCCGAGAACGAGTCCCAACATGCCGGCGAGAATGGAGTCTGGCAGGCCCAGCCTCTTAAGAGGCGCGATGCTTCGGCGAAGTAGAGCGGCCACGCCAAGCAGGCAGATGACAAGCAATATGTCGGGAACAAAGCCGCCTTGCCAGTACTTCATGGGGCCTCTTCCCACAGTTGATCGTGTTTGCCGATCGCCATGATGCGCATGACTTCGAGGTGAAGGCAGGACGGATTCATCGGGCGTAGCGAAGTGGCAACGCGGTGGTGTACTTCATCTCTTCCATGGCGAAGCTTGAACTCACGTCGTAGAGATCGATCGTCTCTATGAGTCGTTTGTAGACAAGATCGTAGGCGGCGATGTCAGGCACCAGGACCTTGAGCAGATAGTCACTTTCACCGCTCATTCGGTAGAACTCCACGACCTCGTCCATCGTCAGAATGGCGTTTGTCATGGTCTCTAGCCATGCGGCGTTATGCTTTCGTGTCTTGAGTGTCACGAAAACTGTGAGTCCGAGATTAATCGCGGTGGGCTCAAGTAGGGCAACACGTCTTTTGATAGTTTTTGTCTGCTCAAGTCGTCGAATTCTCCTCCAGCAGGGGGTCTGGGAGAGTCCGACCATGTTCGCAATCTCTGCCACGGGCCGGGTAGAATCGTTCTGGAGTAAGGACATGATTTCGAGATCGATCTCATCTGGAGCATATTTTTTCTCTTTTTTCTCCATGCATAGGACATTATTTCAAAATCGGTCGTATGTCGATTGGATTTTGAAATCACATTCCGAGAGGAACGCGGTAGTCTGATTTTGTCAAAACGGTGTGCCAATACACCAACAATGGCGAGTCTCGCGCCCGTTTCAATAGGTATGGCCGGTTTTTGGGATCTCGTAATGAAGGAGAAACGATGGGAAGTGCGATAAAAGCGGTAAGACTGAATCTCGATAGCGCCTTTTTCGGTGGGTCGGATTTCATGCTGTTCCATGCCTGGGGGGACAACGGGCAGAGCCCCCAGGATATGCATTTTCACGATGACTACCTGATCTCGGCTCAAATTGGCGGGACCGATCGCTGCACCGTCGGCCTTGATCACTACGAATTTACGCCTGGAGACTTGGTGCTGATCAATCCGGATCAGCCCCACACGGGCAATGAGGATGGTCCGCTGGGCAACGAGTACGTATCTTTGTACGTGAGCCGTCGCATGGTCCACAGCATCGCTAGTCAGATGGGTGGAGACACGCATCTCGTGCAGTTCACCGAAGTCATGGCAAGAAATGCCAAAGACATTTTTGAACGCATGATCATGCTGTTCGAATCTTCACGTGTTGGTTGTGACGGGACAGTTTGCTCGGTGAGCGTGGTCGCCTTGGCAGAAGAAATTGTACAAGAGTGTCTGCAACGGCATTCGAACATTTTTGAGCCGCGAAAGCTCGGGACAAAGCGTATTCGATGTTGGCGAATTGCCAAGGTTGTCAAAGAGCTGGAGGAGATGAGCATGACAGAGTTGAGCGAACCGATTTCGTTGGTCCACCTGGCTCGAGTGGCTGGTGTGTCTCGGTATCACTTCTTGAGGCGGTTCTCGGAGAATGTGGGCATGACGCCAGGGCGCTATGCGCGCATGCTTCGTTCATGTCGAGCAGGCCGGCAGCTTCGACAAACGGACGCGTCGATCACTGAAATTGCTTTAGGGGTTGGATTTTCGGACAACACCGCCTTTAGTCGTTCGTTTACGAACCAGATGCACATTACGCCCTCGGACTATCGTCGTTTGGGTCGTGTGGGCGATGGCGCTACGGCAGACTGAGCCATCGTCGTTCAGTGGCTTTGGGACCACAATAGGGCCATGTGTGAGAACGTCATGCCCGTCGGTGACTGCTAGAATCGGGGGATGTCGAGGCACGATGGCACGATGACACAAATCGCCAGGGCGCTCGCGGTTGGGGTTCTCGTGGCCATTGGGTGTAGTGAAGCTCCCGGTGACTCGCTGAAGAATGTGGTTGTTGAATCTATTGAGCCGCCAGTGTCGTCTGTGATGCAAGGGCCTCCTGTCGACAGATCCGCAGGAGGGCGGGCCTCGGCCGAGATCGTTCGAGGCGAGCTGTACCGCGTGCCCGCGCACGAGGTGATCGAGGTCGTCGACGCGGCCCCGTTTCCTGAACTGAGCGTGAGCCCGGATGGCTCGACGATGGTGCTGCTGTCTGGCCGCGCCAACGTGCCGATAGACCGTCTGGCTGAGCCGATGCTCGGGCTCGCAGGTCGTCGCCTAAATACGGCCCGCAGCGAAACATGGATCCAGGGGAGCAGCGATGGCTTCGATAGTATGCTCCTGCTGTTGCCCGGTGGAAAACGATTGTCGTTGGGAGTTCCGGGCAAGAACCTCGGTTCGCCTCACTGGTCACCCGACGGCTCGATGTTGGCATTTTCGTCGAGTACAAAACAAGGAGTCGAGCTATGGTTGGTGGATACGACCCATCCAACTCCGCGTCGGCTTCTCCCGCGGGGACGGTTTTTGAACGGGGCCTTCGGAAGTTCGTTCGCTTGGCTTCCGGACAGTTCAAGTCTCATCGTTCGACTCGTGCCCAAGATGCGAGGAATGGCACCCGTGTCGCCCAAGGTGCCCTCGGGTCCAACCACGCACGAGAGCGATCCCCGGCGGCGCATTCCGAGGCCAGGGCAGGACCTTTTGGGGTCCGCTTTGGATGAAGCTCGATATCAACACTATTACAGCTCTGAGATCGCTCGGGTGGGTATCCATCCGGGCACGATAGAGCTGCAATCCCTCGGTGATCTTGGGATTTTTTGCGACGTGAAAGTTTCGCCCGACGGGCATCACCTCCTTGTGACTCGAATCGTTCCCCCATTTTCGCGGAGGGCCGGCGATCGACAATTCGCCCGTGATATTGAAATCTGGCCTGCGCAGGGCGGCGAGGGGCCGTACCCACGCGAACTTGTTCACAGTTTACCGCTTGCGGACGAACTGGAGATTGGCCAGGTGATACAGGGGCCTCGGCTGCACCGTTGGCATCCTCTGTCGCCGTCGACGCTTACTTGGGTCGAAGCCCTAGGAGCGGCTCCAGAAGGGACGAGGGCGGGCGGACAGGGTGACCGGATGATGTCGGCATCCATGCAAGAGGGAGGGGGGATCGCGGGCGACGAAGCCAAGGAAGTGACACGGCTGAGGTATCGATTTCGGAGCGTTGATTGGTTGGAAGATGGAGACCGCTATTTGATCGCTGAATACGATCGGAGTACTGGACGAGTCTCCACGTACCTGCGCCGAGCCTCTAGCGAGTCGTTCGACCAAATATTTTCAGATCGAGCGATCGACGATGGCTATGCGGACCGTGGAACCCCAGCCTATCTCTTTCGGGAAAATGGGCAGCGCGTTGTACGTGTTTTGGATGAAAGCATTTTCCTCCACGGAGTAGGGGCAAGCCCAGACGGCAACCGACCGTTTTTAGATAGGGTCGCCCTCGATGGCGGTCCCACCGTGCGTCTGTACCACTCGGGGGAGGCCGAGTTCGGTCAATTTGTACGTTTTCTCGGTGAGGGCGAGATTCTGCTACGGGAGGAGGCGCCGGGTAGGGTACCTAATTATTTTCGGCGTGTGCTGGATGGGACCCCGAAACTCCGCGGCGATCGAATCACTGATTTTGGAGATCCGTATCCGCGATATCGTGGTGTTGGCCAGGAGCTTCTCCGCTACAGTCGCGCGGACGGAACCCCGCTCTCCGCCCTGCTCTATCTTCCACCAGGCGCGAACCCGGGGGATGAGCTTCCGTTGGTGACATCGATCGACCCACGTGCCTTTGATGATGCAGTGCACGCGGGACAAATACGGATAAGCGCCGGAAAATTTTTGTCCCTGAGAAGCAGCGCCGTGACGATGTTTCTTACTCAAGGATATGCTGTGATGGATCAGGTGTCGATGCCCATCGTGGGAGGAACATCGATGACCGCGAACGATTTCATGGCGCAGATCACCGAGTCGGCTGAAGCGGCGATCGATGCCGCGGTGGCCACCGGTTTTGTTCGCCGAGATCGCATCGGTGTCGTGGGGGACTCGGAAGGGGCTTTCGTGGCTGCAAACTTAATCGCTCATACGGACCTCTTTGTGGCCGGTGTCGTCCGCTCGGGGGCCTACAGTCCGTCGCTCACGCCCTTCGACTTTCAAGGTGACACGGCATCATTTTGGCGGGTACCTAAGGGCTCGGTGGACCTATCGCCGCTCTTTTCGGCCGACCAGGTGGATGACCCGCTGCTAATAATTCACGGGGCAATGGATAATAGTTTGGGCACTAATGTGGCCCAGTCCCGCAGTTTGTTTCACGCGTTGAGAGCGAATCACGCTATCGCTCGTTTGGTTGTGCTTCCGCGCGAGTCACACGAGTACCTTGCACGGGAGTCCGTGCTGCACGTGCTCGATGAGTCCTTCGCATGGTTTGAAACTCATTTTCACGCGCGTTGATCGCTCGCCAATTTGTTCGACGATGGCAGCTCGCGTGGTGCGCATTATTGCCTCTGTCCAGATTGGTGTCGAGGGAGATTGGGTCGGTAAATGTCTCTGATGGCCAGGGAAGATGGGCGCAAATGGCGCTGCCCCACCTTCCTTGGTCGCGTATTCGGCGCTTCCGAGTCGCGCGGGAATGGCGTCGTCGATGGCGGTTCAATGGCGCTCGGGTGCCTGTTACCCTTGGGCAGCACCGATGGCCGACGACAAAACGAACAAGGACAAAGCTGCCAGCGATCACTCGATCTCGTCTGGGGTCATCGACGATGCTTGGGGTGATTTGCTCGATGGCGCGCCTGGGCCAGTCCCAACGCCGACGACGGTTGTCCCGGTCTTGTCGTCGCGTGCGTCGAGTTCCGTGAATCCTCTATCGGCCCCCCATTTGCCCGCCGTCCCTGGTGTCATTCCGACGCCGCCGCCGTTGGCCCGTCCGCCTTCCAGCGAAGAGATGCTCGCGGACGGATCGTTTTCGCGTGCCCAGCCCAAATCGGAGACGGAGACGGAGACGGAGTCCAACGTTGATGAAGAGACACCGGGGGGCGAGCAGGTGAGCGATGGCGCTCGCCCTGGCAGTGATGCGGACGTTGGGGGTCCTGAAAAAACATCGAGCCGGGACGCCACTGGCGGCAGTGAAGTGGGCGGGTCATCAACGGGCTCGGACCGTGAGGACGAGGATGGATCCTCGAGCCAGCTGAGAGCGCTTGATATTGAACCGAGCGGAAGACCCCCTGTCGGGAAATCACGCGGCATTGGCCCAGTATTTGTTGTGGGCTCGCTGGTGGCGCTGGGCGTTGCGATGGTGATGTTCTTGGTCCCTCCAGCAGACGACCGTGCTTCCGTGACGGTAAAGGCGTCGTCCGAACCTGGAATGCGGGCGCCCGTGAAAGACAGTCGGAACTCGTTGCCCACTGAGAATCGTCCACGGGTCGGTAATCCCGCGGCCGTGAACGTCACGGCAGAGCAAGCTGGCGAAGATTCGAGAAGCGGAGAGCGCCGTATTGTCGAGGTGGCGCAGGTCGGGCTGATCGAGCGGGCAGGGGAGACAGAGCGGATTGGGGAGACAGGGGAGACAGAGCAGGTTGGGGACACCGGAGGAGATGTTGGCGATACCGGCGGCGCGGCAACATCGCCGGTGGTGGATTCCACTGCCGATGAGGCCGCCGCGTATCTAAAGCTCGCGCGGGTGGCTCTGGCTGGCGGTGACAATACGAAGGCCTACAGATCGGCCTACAGGAGCCAACGTATCGAGCGAAGCAGTGCCTCGCGCCGGCTCATGGGCATCGCGGCTTGTAGGATGAAGAACAGGCCGATGGCACAGGCTACACTGCGCGGCATGAGGTCCTCGAAGGTCGAGCAGGTCGTCTTCGAATGTAAAAAAGTAGGGATCACCTTAGACGCGGGAGGCACAGAGTGAGGGGCGGTGCTGGGCGGCTCGGCCCGTCGCTCTTATCGGCGTAGGACGGTCAGGCTATTCGCAAGAAAAAGGGGCCAACGAACGGTAGTTCGAGGCCCCTTTCACGACCCGCACCTCAGCGTGGCGCGGGATTGGATCGTCGTCTGCTAGCGAAGGAGTGACGCCATGGAGGTCCCGATATCGCTCGGGGTTTCTGAAATTTTCACGCCCGCGTCCCGCAATGCATCAAGCTTCGCGGTGGCTGTTCCCATTCCGCCCGAGATGATGGCACCTGCGTGGCCCATGCGTTTTCCGGGAGGGGCTGTGAGCCCTGCGATGAAGCCTACAACTGGCTTCTTTACGTGGGCCTTGATGAAAGCAGCCCCATCTTCTTCGGCGGATCCTCCGATTTCACCGATCATGACGATACCTTCGCAGTCGGGATCTTCGTTGAATAGCTCCAAGCAATCCACGAAGTTCGTTCCGTTTACCGGATCTCCGCCGATGCCGATTGCGGTTGTCTGGCCGAGACCTAAGGTCGTCAACTGGTGAACGGCCTCGTAGGTTAGGGTTCCTGAGCGAGACACGACACCAATCTTACCTGGTTGGTGGATGTAGCCCGGCATGATGCCAATACGGCATTGGTCGGGGGTGATAATTCCCGGGCAGTTGGGGCCAATCAGTCGGCTAGTCCGTCCCTCAAGGTAGCGTTTTACCCGGATCATGTCGGCGACCGGGATACCCTCGGTGATGCACACGATCAGAGGAACCTCTGCAGCCGCGGCTTCCATGATCGCATCGGCTGCGAAAGGAGGGGGGACAAAAATGACGCTGACGTTTGCGCCCGTGTTGTGGAGCGCGTCCGTGACGGTGTTGAAGACCGGCACCTTGCCGAGCACGGTTTGGCCGCCCTTGCCAGGGGTGACGCCCGCAACAACCTGCGTTCCGTGATAGCCGAGGGACTGCTCCGCGTGGAACATGCCCGTCTTGCCGGTGATGCCCTGGACCAGGATTTTTGAGTTCTTATCGACGAGAACGCTCATTTCGTCAGCTCCACAATTTTCTGAGCGGCGTCTCGAAGGGAGTCGCCAGTAGTGATGGGTAGACCGCTTTCTTGCAGCATCTTACGCCCGAGTTCGACGTTGGTGCCTTCGAGACGCACGACGAGGGGAACCTTGAGTCCAACCTCTTTTACGGCCGTGATGACGCCGTCGGCGATGGTGTCGCAGCGCATAATGCCGCCAAAAATGTTGACCAAGATCCCCTTGAGATTCGGGTCGCTCGTGATAATTTTGAAGGCTGCGGTGACGCGCTCGGCGGTGGCACCACCGCCGACGTCGAGAAAGTTGGCAGGTTCGGAGCCAAAATGCTTGATGATGTCCATGGTCGCCATCGCCAGTCCGGCACCATTGACCATGCAGCCGATGCTTCCATCGAGAGCTACGTAGCTAAGTTCGTGCTCCGCAGCAGCCAACTCTGCGGGGTCCTCCTCGTCGTCGTCGCGCAGGGCTTCGATGTCTGGGTGCCGGTACATGGCGTTGTCGTCGAATGTTGCCTTTGCATCCAAGGCAAAGACTTCGCCCGACCCCGTGATCAACAAGGGGTTGATCTCAAGCAGCGAACAGTCGAGATTGATGTAGGCCTTGACCAGCTTGTCCAAAAAACTCACGAATAGCCGAGCGGTCTTGCCCTCGAGGCCAAGCGCATAGGCGAGTTTTCGGCCCTGAAATGCACCGAGTCCAATCGCCGGGTCAATGGTCTCTTTGATGATTTTTTCGGGAGTCTCCTCGGCAACCTTCTCGATCTCCATGCCGCCTTCGGTGGATGCCATGACGGTGACGCGACCGCTGACGCGGTCGAGAGTGGCGCCCAGGTAGAGCTCCGTCTTGATGTCCATGCCCTGCTCGATGAGCAAACGCTGAACCTTGGTGCCCCCTGGGCCGGTTTGAACCGTGACCAGGGTACTACCGAGCATCTGTTGGGCGGCTTGCCGAACCGCATCCGCTCCCTTGACGACCACGACACCGCCGAGATCAGGGTGTTCATTGAAGCGCCCCTTGCCGCGGCCCCCCGCATGGATTTGGGATTTTACGACGAGAATTTCGCTGCCCGTTTTCTTGATGAGCTCATCGGCGGCGCTCTTGGCTTCGTCGGCACTGAATGCGACCTGAGAGAGGGGGACAGCAACGCCCTCCGTCCGCAGCAGGTCCTTGGCTTGGTACTCGTGGATTTTCATAGTTTTGCTCTCCGAGGGGATCAGTAGGGGAGAAGTTTGACCACGTCCCGAACGGCCTGGGCGGAGACTTCGAGCATGGCCTTCTCGTTGTCGTCGAGCTTCATCTCGATGATGCGCTCAACACCGTTCTTGCCCAAGACGGCCGGGACGCCGATGTAAACGCCATCATATCCGTATTCGCCGCTAAGCATGCAGGCCGTGGGTAGCACTCGTTTACGGTCACGAACGATGGACTCGACCATGGCGCAAACGGCGGCTGCGGGGGCATAGTACCCTGAGTAGCCCAGCAATCCGACGATCTCTCCACCGCCCTTGCGTGTGCGTTGAATGATCGCGTCGATGGTTTCTTTTGGGAGCAGCTCTGTGAGCGGAATGCCACCGACCGAGGTGCGGGAGGGAAGCGGCACCATGGTATCGCCGTGGCCGCCGAGAACCATGCCGTGAATATCTTCAACGCTGACACCGAGCGCTTCGGAAAGAAAATATTTGTAGCGTGCGGTGTCGAGAACGCCAGCCATGCCGATGACTCGTTCCTTGGGAAATCCGGACTCCTGAAAGGTGACATGGCACATCGCATCGAGCGGGTTGGCCACGCAGATCAAGACGGCGTCAGGGCTGTGCTCGACGACTGCGCGAGTGACTGCGCCGACGATCTTGCGGTTTGTGTCCACCAGCTCATCTCGGCTGGTGTATTCGCCCGTCTTGGGGTTCTTTCGTCGGGGGACTCCCGCGGTGATAACAACAACGTCCGAACCAGAAGTGTCGGCGTAGTCTTGGGTTCCGCGTAGGGCACAGTCGAATCCCATGATGGGGGAGGCCTCGGCAAGGTCAAGCGCTTTGCCCTGAGGCATGCCCTCCTGAATGTCGACAAGCACCACGTCCCCAAGGTGTCTTTGCGCGGCCCAGTGGGCCGTTGTGGCCCCTACATTTCCAGCTCCGATGACGGTGATCTTATTTCGGCGTGACATGCAAATTCTCGCGTTGGCGGTATACCGAGCGCAAGAACTTAGATCCATAGGGTGGACCAGATTGAGGTCGATTCGATTGGGCCGGGGGGTCTGGGCTCTGGGAGCGATGACCTATGCGGTCGAGGTCGCAGGCACTCGTCGTACATGCCCCAGGCGCGCGTTGGCGCAACTGACGTACTCACAACGGCGCTGGGCCGAGGTGACGTCTCAGGGCCAAGACGGTGCCGATGCGGACCGTCGAACCGGTAGCGATCGTTTCAGCTTGGTACCATCGATCGCGCATGGTCGTTCAGCACACTGCCTAGATCAAAAAAAAGTATATGCGCGATATGCTCGTTTGGGTCGATTTCCTAACGCTGAGGGCCACCGTCTTCGTCGACGGACCGATGGAACTCGTCGACGGGGTCGCTTCACCGGTTTTTTTGGTGCTCTTGATGGCGGTTGCTAGCCTGATCGCGTTCTCATGTCGCTTCGCCGATCTTATTCGCAAATGCTTCTGCCCTTGGGCCCCTCCCTTCTGCTTTTGATCGGCATGAGCGTGGGGTGCGCCCATGGGGGGGGCGCGGGGGACCATCCCAGCTCGATCGAACCCGATCCCGATGCCGAAATCGCTCGTCTGCGGCATCAGAACGCGACGCTGAGAAAGGCGCTCAAGAATGCCGAGGAACGGGTTCGACTCGCCGAATACAGCTCGACTGATGTGGCAAATGCGCTCCCTGAGGGGCGGGCTCTTCCGATCATAAAATTGGAGCCCAAAGGCGGCGAGGCCGGTCGTCGGCATCGAGAATCTGTGAGTCTTCCAGAAGTGCCCAACTCGGGGTTCGTCGACGACGCCTCCCACGGGCAAGCGTGGGAGGCAACGACCGTGCTCGCTACTGTCGTGCGAGGATCCGAGGATGGAGCCGAACATGAACTGGCCGATCGTTCGGCGGTCTCGCGAACGGGCTCTGGCGAAGAAAAAACGCGTCGTTTTCGTCTTGTGGGCAGCCGGTTGGTGGCGGAGACAAAACGGCAGCGCAGTCGGCCCAAAAGAACGGTTTCGAAGAGACGAAAATCCACCATCGTGTCGGAATATGATCACGCCATGAAGATCTATCGATCGGGGCAGTTTGGGGAGGCGGAGCGGGGATTTGAGCAATTCGTGCGCGCCCACCCAAGCCATGATTATGCGGACAATGCGCTTTACTGGAAGGGGGAGGCAGCCTATGATCAGGGACACTTTTCCGACGCTCTCGCGGCATTCACCGAGGTTGTGGAACGCTATGGCGGAGGAAACAAGGGGGCCGATGCCCTGCTAAAAATCGGTCTTTGCTACGGCCGTCTCGGCGATGCAGCGAACGCCCGGGATGTGCTCTCTCAGCTGATCTCCGCCTACCCTAACGCGCGGGCGACCGGGATCGCACGAGCGAAATTGGACGATCTTTCCGAAGGACAACCATGATGATGCAGCGCAGCTTTTTCCTTGGATTTCCTCTGCTTGTCGTTACGGGTACGGCAGCAGCAGCCCCACCTGCGCTCTCCTCTGGAGGCGGGCCTTCCGAACTCGGAGCGGACGGCTCCGCGGCGGCATTCTACGACGCGCGTGGCGGCCGGGAGACCGGACCGACAGGCGACTTTAGCACGGGGGCCGGTACAGCACAGCGCCCTCAAGATACGACCTACGGACCCGCTCGAGGGCCTGGTTCGGCGGCTGACGGGGGGCCGAGACGGGGAAATGACATCTACGGTGATGGACTTGCCGAGGGCGATGGCACGTGGTCGAACGCGACGCCTGACTATCATGTGGTCGCCGATGGAGACACGCTTTGGGGAATTTGCGGAGACTATTTTCGAGATCCGTACATGTGGCCGCAAGTTTGGTCGTGGAATGACCAGGTGACCAACGCTCACTGGATTTTTCCGGGGGATCGTGTGCGCCTGAAGAATCCTATCCAGGAGCCGTCTCGAATCGCGGATACCTTCGCGGATATCGACCAGGTCTACGAAGCGCGGGTACCCAAAGGGAAGGACTATTTGCTCAACCGATACGCGTTCGTAGATGCTGAGGAATTTGAGCGGTCGATGGAGGTCGTTGGCGGATCACAATCTAAAGTGATGATGTCGACGCTCGACACCGCGTACATTCGCTACGAGCCGGAATCACCTCCTGTCGCTGGCGAGCGGCTAAGTGTCTATCGCCCACAGCAAGAAATCTACGACATCGAATTTAAGGGACGAAAAAGGCGCCAGCGTAAAGGCAAGAAAATCGGGTACCTCGTCGAGGTTGTGGGAGAGGTCGAGATCGAGCGGGTGGCAAAAAAGACGGCGGAGGCCACGGTCGCAGACTCGGTGCGCCCCGTGGAACGAGGAATGCGGGTCGGCGAGTTGAAAACTCGATTTGTTCGGGTCGCTCCCGTCGATGCCGAGACCACCGACAATGGCCTGGTGGTGGAAACGATTCGAGATCTCGCGCTCAGTGGAGAGGAAAATATCGTCGTCGTCAATATGGGCTCGAACCGAAAGATACGTCGTGGAAATATCCTCGATGTTGTTCGCAAGGGCGATGAATATTCGCCGAGCCACAGATTCATTAGCCCCTACGAATCCGGACATCCGCGGCGAGTTGTCGGTCACATCTTGGTGCTTCAGGTACAGCCGGACGCCGCGATGGGGGTTGTTCTCGACTCACGTCGTGAGGTGTTGCGGGGTGACCATGTCGAGATTCGCGGACCGAAGGCCGGCGAGACCGATCAGCCGGCGATGCGAAAGGCGGGCAGGCATCTGTCGGCCGACGCGCATGCCGAAATCGTCGGCGATGGCGGAAACGTCGAGGGGAGCGCTGGATTTCGAGTGGGTCAGTAATGGTTAGTGGGAGACCTCCCGTTCTGTGCCATTTTCATGAGATACGTGACGACCGGGGCCTGGCTGATTCGGGGGGGGCAAGGCGCACAGACGGCTCGTATGTACCGAACAGTCCGGATTGTCCGGACCGTGGAGCTTTCTGTGCCGTGTATCTTTCGTGAAACACCAGTCGGGTGTGGGTCGACCGAGGGGGGTGAGAGCGCAGCCACGACGACAGCAGATAGGATCGCAGCATGTGGGGCTGCCTCCTGGGAGGTTCTTCGACTTTCTTGGCAATCTTCCACCCGAGCCGCGATTGGCAATCGTCGGCAGCCGGGCGGCCTCCGTTGCGACGTGTCAGGCACTGCTTTTCATAGTCGAAGCTTGTCGATCGAGCGGCTGGTCGCTGGTCTCAGGGGGCGCATTGGGTATCGATGGTGCAGCTCATTGGGCCGCTTTGGCATTGGGCGTACCGCAGATGTGTGTGCTTCCATGTGGTATCGATCGTCGCTACCCAGAACGGAACGCAGATCTGTTTGCTCGGCTGGAGGCGAGCCCCGAGGCGTCGTTGCTGTTCTCGCTCTCGGAGCGGGCTCGGGGGGGCCGTGGAGTGTTTGCGAGTCGAAATCGGATCGTCGTCGGCAGCGCGCAGGCCGTGATCGTTGCACAGGCGGGTCGGCCGTCGGGGTCTTATGGGACCGGAGTTTTGGCTCTACGGAAAGAGCGACCGCTCGCGGTTCTTCCTGGCAGTTCAGGCTGTTCGGTGCTGGCTGGAAAAGGTGCAAATATTTTACCCGATCCCGGGGACGGAATAGGATGGGAGCCTCGCCTGCGCGAGGCGACGGCCGACTGGCTACTCGCGATTGTCGAGGGCCGGCCGCGACCATCGTGGCGTCGTTTGTGGCCGAAAGATCTCCGCTGGCTGGAGTCGGAAATCCGTACGAGCGGACCTTCCGGAATCGCCGTAGATCAACTCTCAGACTCTCTACGAGGGATTTGTGGATTGGTCGAGGCCGAAGCGTTGGAGCTTGTCATCGAACTTTCTCCGGGTCGCTGGGGGTTACGTACCGGATAGAGGGCACGCCATGAAGCATCCCCATGCTGGCGCGTCCGAGTATGCCTATTTCCTCCACCCGAGTGCGACAAATTCGAAGGATATATTGGCTTTTGCACATCGAGGTGGCGCCGGCCTGTGGCCTGAAAATACCGTATTGGCTTGTAAAAATGCGCTCTTACTCGGTTGTCGATATCTGGAGATCGACCTTCAGCTAACGCGAGATTGCCAGCTTGTGGTATTTCATGACGTTGGGCTCGAACGAACGACGGACGGCCGCGGTAGGCTAGATGTTCAACCATATGACGCGCTACGTCGACTCGACGCTGCCTTCAAGTTTGCTCCCGATCGAGACTTTCCGCTCAGAGGTCGGGGCGTGGCCATTCCGACGTTGGAAGAACTCATTGAGATCGATTCTGACGTACGCTTCAATATCGATCTCAAGTCGCGTCGTTTCGATGTCGCCGCGGCCTTGTGGCGCCTGATCGAGAAGCACGGCCTCCACGATCGGATTCTCGTCGGATGCGCTCACATCGAAGCAATTCACCATTTTCGGAAATTGAGTGGAGGGACGGTGGCGACTTCGGCCTGTTTCGACGAATGCCTTCGATTCTTGCTGGCCGTGAAGTTGAGGTCAACTCGCTGGCTCGCCACGCCGTTCCAAGCGCTTCAAATTCCTCGACAGTGGAAGGGGATTCGAGTCATAAGTGAGCGCTTTATTGAGTCCGCTCACGCGCACGACCTGCATGTCCATGTCTGGACTGTTGACGACCTGTCAACGATGCAGGAAATCTTAGGGATGGGGGCCGATGGAATCATGTCGGATCGTCCTGATCGCCTTCTCCCGTTGGTCTTTAGACAAGAGGTAAATCATGTTGATTAGTTTGGCGCTCTTTCAGTGTGAACTCGCATCGGAAGATGCTGATCTTTTGGTTGGAGCCTGCGGGCACAGCGTTCTGCATCCGATCGCTGCGAGCGTTCCGGCACGGGAGGTCATCGGGCATACGATGTCGGCTGACCCGAACCACGAGGTGGTCCGAATCGCTTGTGACGGCGGATGGACCGTTCTTGCAGACGAGTCAGGCCGACTTCCCGAGGCGCGCAAGCTCTGGAAGCGCGAGACCCAGTCGCGTGGAGTACGGAGCTTGTTGATGCTGGCTGACGATGAAATCGTAGCCTTCGCTCTGCATGAACCAGATGGAAGTGCGCGTGCGGTGGCGTCGTGCGATGGCCACTATCAGGCGAAGGGGCGGCCCCTGGCAGTGGAGGGGGCCTTCGCACCGAAACGTCTAACCGCTGGTGATCTCTTGCTGCTCGCCCAATCTGTAGGTGTTGACCTCGAACGCCTCAACCACGGGATCAACTACCGATTGTTGGCGTGCCGGCGCGGGCCGCTCGACTTCCATCACTCGAGCGCTGCGGAATCCTGAAACCCACAGGTAACATGTGCGTCAAATGCGGACCGTTCCCTCATGAGGGACTGCCATTAAGAGCGGCTGTCCACCCGTCGTTGGCCAGCGTATAATCTGAATATGAGCGAGCAAAGAACTCTAACGAGCGACGATAGGGCGGATCCGAAGCCGTCGCCAGAGTCGGGTCGGGCGCACGAGGCTGGTGCTGTCGACGATGCAACATTGATGAGCAGTCTTATCCGCAAGATAATTTTTGCGACCGTCGTGCTGGGGATAGGAACGGCGGTCGGGCTGGGTTCAGTCTACTCGTCCGCAACCGATGCCTCGGGGTCGGGGAACTCGAAACTTGGTATCGAAAATACTGCGGAGCGGGATACTGGTGGCGCTCATCGCTGACCATCGTCCCGGAGATTTCGCCGACTATTCAAGCAGGCGCACCCGAAAACGGCGGCCTTTGAGTTTTCCGTCGGCCAGCTTTGCAAGAGCCGTTTGGGTGGCCTCGCGTGCGATCGCTACATAGCTTGTGTTTGCGAGAATATTGATCTTTCCCACCTTTGTGCCCTCGATGCCGCCGAGACCCGTGAGCGCGCCGAGGATGTCCCCTGGCCGAATTTTGTGTTTCTTGCCGCCCGCGATCTCCAGGGTGACCACCGATGGTTGTGACTGGACTGGGTCCAAGGCCGCCCTTGAGGGCAGCGGGGTCATCTGCAGGTCATGGCCGAAGTGCGTGGAAAGACGCTGAATTTTTCGGCCCTCTTTCGGTCCGACTAGCGAACAGGCGATGCCTCGGGCACCGGCTCGTCCGGTCCTACCTATGCGGTGCACGTGAACTTCGCTTTCGCGTGCGATGTGAAAGTTGAACACCGCGTCGAGCGCGTCGATATCGAGTCCGCGGGCGGCTACATCTGTAGCGACCAGCACCCGCACACTCTTGTTGGAGAAGCGGGCCAGTGTTTCATCCCGCTCATATTGTTCGAGGTCGCCGTGTAGAGCGAGGACGCTGACCCCCTCCGCACGCAGTGAACACGCGAGTTCGTGTGCATCCTTCTTTGTGTTGCAAAACACGAGGGCGGATTCTGGATTGTGTTTCTGTAGCAGTAGTCGGAGGGCGAGTCGCCGGTGGTCGTCACTGTTGACGGCATAGAACTCCTGCCGGATCGAATTTTCATCGTGGGTTGAATCGACCTCGACCTGTACGGGACGATTCATAATTCGTCCTGCGATGTCGAGGATCTGCGGAGGGAAGGTCGCGCTGAACAACAGCGTTTGGCAGCGCTCTTGAAAATGATCGAAGATGAACTCGAGGACTTCTTGAAATCCCATATCGAGCATTCGGTCGGCCTCGTCGAGAACAAAGACCTCGCAATGCTCGAGTTTCAGCGTCTCGCGTCGGAGGTGATCCGCGACTCTTCCAGGGGTGCCGACGACGACATGAGCGCGATGTTTCAGTGAGATTAGCTGCGGTCCCACGGGTTTTCCACCGCAGAGTGTCAGCACCTTGATGTTGTGAATTGTCCGAGCGAGTCGTCGAATTTCTGTGGCGACCTGCTCGGCAAGTTCGCGCGTGGGGCATAGGACAAGCGACTGAATTCGAAATTGGTCGACGTCGATTCGAGAGAGGATGCCCAGCCCGAATGCCGCGGTCTTTCCAGAGCCAGTCTTTGCCTGGGCAATGACGTCGCGACCCGCCAAGACCGCTGGCAGGCTTTGTGCCTGAATGGGGGTCATGACGTCATAACCGAGTGAGGTAAGGTTCGGGAGAAGCTCGGGGCGAAGCTTCAGTGAAGAAAAATCCGTGGATGTGGGGTCGGTCATCGTCGCCATGCCGCAGTCGGTTTGCGAACCTATCAGACGCCAGCGAAAGATGTTCTAGCGTTGTTGACGCGATTCGTTCGACCGGTTGTCAAACGGTCGGTCATGAACTAGCGTCCTTCGCCAAGCAGGCGCTTCTTACCTGCTGTATCCGCCACCAAACGCCGTGATGAGCCCACCGGCCTCGGGGCGTAAATGTACAGGAAACCAACATGCTGACTATCGGCGACCAATTCCCAGATTTCGATCTTGCAGCTTCCGTGAAGGCTTCGGCCGACACCGAGGCGGCCTTCACCAATCTCACCAACGCTAGCTTCGAGGGCAAGTGGAAGGTCTACTTTTTCTGGCCCAAGGATTTCACTTTCGTGTGCCCCACCGAGATCCAAGGCTTTGGTGAGATCGCGGCGAAGGTTGAGGCGGCTGGCGGTCAACTCATTGGCGCGAGTCTAGACTCTGAATTTGTGCACAATGCGTGGCGTACCCACGAGCCACGGCTGACCAAGAGCCCCTTCCCATGGCTCGCCGACATTGGCGGCGGACTGACCTCCGCACTTGGAATTTTGCGGGCGGACGCTGGCGTCGCTATGCGGGCGGTCTTCATTGTCGATCCCAAAAACACTATCCAATGGGTCTCGGTGAACGGTGCCGAAGTCGGGCGAAATCCCGAGGAGATTTTGCGCGCCCTCGAAGCGACAATGGGATTTATCGATGACGGAAACCTCATGCCTTGCGCGTGGCACAAAGGCGACCCCACTCTCTAGGCCTGGGCCCCCCCCAAAGAAAGAACAATCAGATGGCAGCGACTTACGAATGTAAAGCATGCGGTATGAGCGTCAATGCGACGTGTGGTAAGTGCGACGTGGCTCTTGTGAACAAGACCCTAACGAAGCTCGACAAGTCGACCGTGGATGTTTCTGAATGTCCAAACGGTCACGGAAAAATCAAGTCGCCCATGTGCTGTGGAACAGACATGGCGGCTTGTTCGATCGCGTAGTAGAGGCGCGTCTGCGGCCTAAAGAAAGGAGCCTAGGCCGAGTGCCTGGGCTCCTTCTTAGGTTGCGGGACGTTCGAGAACCGCGCTCAGACTTTTGGGGATGAAGCTTCGTCGGTCTCACGTTGGCTGGCCAGCTGCCTCATGAGCTGCGAGACACTCCATGGTGGAAGCTGCGCCAAAAGTTTGTCGACGGTCGTCTCTCCGATATCATCCCCGTCGCGGGCGCGTACATTTATTGTGTTTGCAGTCGCCTCCTTCTCGCCGACGACGATGATGTACGGGACTTTTTGCATCGTTGCGTTGCGAATCTTGTATCCAAGGCGTTCATCGCTTCGATCGATTGTCGCGCGGACACCAGATCTACGGATCTGGTCTTCCACCTCACAAGCGTAGTCGTTGTATTTTTCGGAGATGGGTAAGATCCGAGCTTGTTGCGGGGCGAGCCACAGTGGAAATGCCCCGGCGACGTGCTCGGTGATGATCCCGAAGAAGCGTTCGACGGAGCCATAGCAAGCGCGATGGATCATCACGGGCGTGTGGCGTTCACCATCGCTGCCGACATACTCGAGACCAAATCGCTGGGGCATCGAGAAATCGAGCTGGATCGTTCCGCATTGCCAGGAACGGCCGAGCGAGTCACGAATATGAAAATCGATCTTCGGGCCGTAGAAGGCTCCATCTCCTGGATTGATCGTGTGTGCGCGACCGGCGCCCTTGAGGGCCGACTCAAGCGATGACTCTGCCTGGGTCCACATCTCATCCGATCCGATCGATTTCTCTGGCCGCGTCGAGAGTTCAAGGCGTACATCGCCCAAGCCAAAGACCTGGTAGACCTCAAAAAAGAAGTGGATAAGCAGTTCGATTTCGGCCTTGATCTGGTTGGGGGTACAAAAATGATGGGCGTCGTCTTGGACAAAGGTCTGGACCCTGAACATACCGTGACGCACGCCAGAGGGTTCACGCCGGTGCACCTGGCCCATCTCGGCCATGCGCAGCGGAAGCTCGCGATGGCTATGAAGCCGATGCTTGTAGATCATGAGATGCCCTGGGCAGTTCATGGGCTTGACGGCCATCGGTCGATCCTCAGCCGAATCCTCGATGATCTTGGAGGGTTCATCTTTCGACCAGAGCTTGCGCTTGGTGAAGAACATGTTCTCCATGTAGTGATCGTAGTGACCGGAGGTGTGCCAGGTTGACTCCGGCAAGATCAAGGGCGTTCGAACTTCTTGGTAATCTCGCAGTCCCAGCTGGGCGCGCATGAACTCCATCAAGCTGTTGTAGACGATGGCGCCGTTGGCATGAAGAAAGGGAAAACCTGGCGCATCTTCTTCGAAGTGGAAGAGATCCAATTTTTCGCCGAGAAGTCGATGGTCACGCTTCTTCGCTTCCTCAAGCATATAGAGGTGGGCATCGAGATCTGCCTTCGTGAAAAATGCGGTGCCATAGACCCTGACAAGTTGCTCGCAGTTTGCATCTGCGCGCCAATAGGCGCCGGCGACCTTCATCAACTTTATGTGGGTCAGCCACTTGCTGTTCGGAACGTGTGGACCCCGACAGAGGTCGATGAATTTTCCGGTTCTATAGAACGATAGCTCCAGCGCATCTTCGGCCCCAGAAAGTGCTCCTTGCTGTTTTAGCCCCTCGACCAACTCACTTTTAAATTTGTTGCTGCCTCCGTCGAGGTCCATGTATTCGCGGAATACGGGGTCTTCCTCGGTGGTCGCCACGCAACGCTCGAATTTGTGGGCGGCTTTTGCCAGCTTCTTGATTCGAGCCTCGATCCTTGGAAAGTCGTTGTCGCCGAAGGCGAGCCCCTCTGGGAGAAAAATATCGTAGTAGAATCCATCGTCGGTGGTTGGACCAATTGTGAGTTGGGCGCCCGGAAGCTCATCGAGCAACGCTGCTGCCATGAGGTGAGCGGCCGAGTGACGAAGAGTCTCGAGACCCAGTGCATCCTTTGTGGTGACGATCTTGACT
The DNA here is from genome assembly GCA_964437075.1 of uncultured Nannocystaceae bacterium. Classification (GTDB taxonomy): domain Bacteria; phylum Myxococcota_A; class Polyangia; order Nannocystales; family Nannocystaceae; genus CAYTFJ01. The sequence goes on along the minus strand of CAYTFJ010000007.1, from coordinate 43,441 downwards.
CGGTCGTCGTCGGCTAGGCGGTGGCCGATGTCGACAGTGACGTCGTTCACAACCCCGAGAACCGCAGATTTTGCGAGGCCGGGAGCGATGGAGCGGGCGAGGTCGAAGACGGAGCTTCCCTCTGGGAGAGTTTTGCTGGAGCCGTCAGGAAGGCGGATGCTGATATTCATTGTGAATCCTGAGAGAAGTTGGGGGAGGAGCGACTGGCAACAAAAAAGCCCCCGGCGGTGGCCGGAGGCTTTGCTCACGGGCGACCACCGGTCACTAGGCCGTGTTCGTCGTCGCCGTGTGCTGAAAATCCAAGATGCTGTGACTATATCTCGCAGCGAATGCTTGGCAAGCCAAAAAGATTCTAGTGTTCCCCGGCGGATCCGGCGCGACCGTTTCGTAGTTGAGGACCTGTTTTTCCGGGTACACTGACGTCCGATGGCCTCGACTGTCCTTCATTGCTCCGATATCCACTTGTTGTCTTTGGAAGGCGTCGGGCCTCTTCGATTTCTCAACAAGCGAATGACCGGTGGCGTGAACTTGCTGATGAAGCGGAGAAGGCGGCATCGGGAGGCGCTCTTCGACCGAATTGTTGAGCATGCGCACCGATTGAAGGTCGATCGATTGATCGTGACTGGCGATCTGACGAACCTCGCGCTGGAGTCGGAATATGAGCATGTTCGAGCGGTGCTTCGTACCGTCGAGGTTCCTGTCACGGTGGTTCCAGGAAACCACGATGTGTACACAAGGGGCGCGGAACGTAGTGCTCGTTTCGAGCAGTATTTGGGCGAGTTTATGGAGGGAGACCGCATCGGAGACGCGGCGTATCCCTTTGTTCAGCGGTTGGATGATAACGTTGCCTTGATCGGACTGTCGACCGCGGTGGCGACCCTGCCGATGTTTGCGACAGGGAGCCTCGGGGAAGGTCAACTCGATCGTCTGGCAACGCTTCTGGATCATCTCGGATCCGAACATTGCATGCGTATCGTGTTGATCCATCACCCTGTCGTGAGTGGTGTCTCTCATGCTCGGCATGACCTGCTTGATCTCGATGCCTTCGGAGCCGTGATTGCGAAACACGGAGCGGAGCTTGTACTTCACGGGCATGAGCATAGCGAGATCCTTGGCTCACTCGTGGGGCCCGGGCACTCCGTTCCGGTGCATGGGATTGCGTCGGGTACCAGTATTTCGTCGCAGCTTGGGCGCGAGGGCGCTTTCGGTCTCTATCGACTCGAGGGACAGTCAATTCTGCGGACGCGCTACGTGTGGACCGGATCGGACTTCGAGCCCGCCAATATCAACTCACTGTAGCGCTCGATGACCATGGCCACGATGTGGCGTGAACGGAGCAAGCGATCGGGACGGGTCTCCGGCATGGCAGGCACCCAGGCACCAAGAAAGTGCTATTGTGGCGAGGTGGGATCCTCGTGTCCGTACCTGAAGATACGGCCACTCGGTGAAGGAGCGGTTGGGGACGTCTATTTGTGCATCGGTCGGGAGGACCGCCGGTTGGCGGTCGTGAAGTGGTTACAAGCCGAAATCCACGAATCGAGCGAGGCTGCCCGTCGCTTTCTACGCGAGGCAGAGCTGCTGTCTTCGATGTGGTTCGAACAGGGCATGATACAGGTGGCGCGGTTTGGTGTCGATGACTACGGCAAGACCTGGATGGCGATGGAGTTCGTCGATGGATTGGCACCCTCAGTGGTAATATCTCCAGGTGATGGTTGGTCCTTACACCGGCTTCTCGAGGGCGTCGGACGGAGTCTGGACGAGATGCATGGGCTCGGAGTCGTGCATGGGAACCTGAAGCCCGACAATATTTTAGTTCGCGATGGTCATTCAGGTTGGGAGCCGGTGGTGATTGATCTTGGGATCGCCAAGTGGCTCCCAGAAGAAGTGATGATGGCCACGGGCTCGGTCGTCGATGCCTCACACTACAGGAGCCCGGAGCAAGGACGAGACTTGAAGAGTGTTGGGCCGGCCAGTGATCGCTATGCCCTTGCAGTGGTGTGTTTTGAGCTCTTGAGTGGTAGGCTTCCCTTTGCGGCGAGCACTCATAGTGAAGTGCTTCGGCAGCCGATGACGATCCCGCCACTTTCAATTCCAGCGAGGGGACCGTTGGTCGAGCGGGAAGCTGCAAGAACTACGGAGGGCGATTCGATGAGGCTAGCGACACCGCGGCTGAATCGCTTCATGCGGCGTGCATTGGCGAGGCGTCCAGACGATCGATTCTCGAGCGTAGAGGTGTTGTCGGAGCAATTTAGGGCCGCCGCGATGGCCGACGGGCTGTGGGAGGAGCGGGTTTTGGGGAAACTCTACGACCCGATTTTTCATTCCATCGTCGAGATCTCAGCCACCGCCGGCGCGAAACGTTTTGATTTGTCCAGCGGTCCAATCGTGTTGGGCCGTCACGACGCTTGTCACTATTCCTTGTCGTCGCCGCGATTGAGTCGAATGCATGCGCTGCTCTATATTCACCGTGGTCGGCTTTGGTTCGCTGACCTTCACAGCCAAAATGGAAGCTCATGCTACGGTCGCAAGCTGACTCCGGGTGTTCCCGTGCCCTTGCCGACTGACGGGACCCCGGTGAGCGCTAGACTCTATGACCGAGACGTCGTGATTCGTACATTTAGAAGTTGAGATGGCTATCCGCTGACTAGAGCAGTGGGGCCAAGAGCCGGGCACTGTTCTCGAGGAGCCGTTGCCAAGAGGGGAGTTGGAGTCGGTCACCAAGCATGACCTCGACCGCATCATCGAGATCACGATGGAATACCGAGGCGAGTTCGTCTGTTATCTTTTCATCGTAAAACATCGCGGTAACCTCGTACATCAGATGCAAGCTGCGCTCATCCAGATTTGCAGATCCGAGGGTGGCGATCTTTTGATCGACGAGCATGTATTTCGAGTGAATCATCCTCGGCTGATACTCAAATATTCGGCACCCGGCCCGCAACAGGTCGTCGTAGTAGCTGCGGGCGGCATACCCGACTACGCGACTGTCGTTTTGACCGAGGACCGGGACGAGGATCCGCACATCGATGCCGCGCATCGCCGCCGTGCCAAGGACCAGAAGTAGGGCCGAGCTTGGAATAAAATAGGGCGTCGTGAGCCACACTCTCGTTTGTGACATGCCAATCGCAGCTGAAAACTGAGCCGCGAGTACAGAGGCAACGGGAAGATTGGGGCCGCTGGGAATGATCTGAAGCATGGGCCCAGAAGAAGTGATCGGCGTAATCGGTCGCCCTCCACAGACAAGTCCGGTTTGCGGGTGCGGAAGATCGCAGGATGGGTCGAGCGTAGTCCCCGTGGCGAGTTGCCAGTCCTCGAAAAATATGGCTTCGAGGGAGAGCGTTGCATCGCCATCAAAACGGGCCCAAAGATCGTTCCACGAAGGCCCATCGGGGTCCGCGCCGCTGTATTCATCGCCGATGTTTAGGCCCCCAGTGAACGCAATTTTCCCGTCGACGCAGAGGATTTTTCGGTGGTTGCGAAAGTCAATTCGAGTGTTCGACCTTCGAAATCTGAACCGAAGGGGGCCAAAGCGAGCGACTGTACCGCCTGCGTCGATGAGTTCTTGGAATAGCGACCGCGGAGTCCCGAAGGTCCCGAGGCCGTCGATCAAGACTCTGACAGCGCAACCTTCGCGGGCCCGCTTTGCGAGCTTCGTTGCGAGGTCCCGGCCGGTTCCGTCGTCCCGCCAAATATAGAACTCCGCATGGATGCGGTGCTTCGCTGAGGCGATCGCTCGGGTCATGGCCGCGAAGGCTTGTCGTCCTCCTGGCAACAGCTCCACGGACTCCGCCCGGCGAAGAGGTGCGGATGCAGTGTTGAGCGCCAGGTTGATTAGACCCCGCGTGATCGGATCGAGGCCTGGCGGGAGAGCATCGATGTTGGCCATCTCACGGGTAGCCTCGGTGTGGCGGAGCCGCTGCCGTTCGCGTGTTCGGCGGCTGCGCCGTACTCGACGGCGCCCCAGCATGAGGTAGGCGAAAAATCCGATGACGGGCATGAACGCAAAGGCGAAGATCCACGCGATCGTCGCTGCCGGTCGCCGCCTCTCGAGAATGACAGTGGGTATCGCAGTCAACAGGAACACGATGAAAATGGCCTCGTAGAGCCACAATTGGCCGTCGTTGCCCAAGGTCCACATCGCCTGTGAAGGATAGCGGACCTGGCCCGGTCTTGCTGCGAAGCGCGGTGCAGAGCTGGAAAAACTCCGGTCGCCGACTACACTCGCGCCTATGTCCGGATCGATTGTGTCGTTTCAGCCCTTGAACCCCGCGACCGAAGAAGCGCTCCCGGCGCTCTCTTGGTCTTCCTCGGAGGAGATCGATGGTGTGGTGGCGCGTGCACGTGCAGCTCAGCCGGCTTGGGCTGCGCTCAGCGTGGAGCAACGCGCCGAGTATCTTCGCCAGTTCGCAGCGAAGGCGGCGGACCCTGTGACCGTCGAAAGACTCGCACGCAGCGTGACTCAAGAGATGGGCAAGCCTATTCGGTTCTCGCGGGCTGAGGCGAAGACCATGGCCGCCCGAGTGGAGGGGTTTGTCGAGCGAGCTCGGGAGGCGGCAGAGGGCGAGACGACGGGTTCCTCGACGATCTCGGTCGAGGTCGAGTGGCGACCGCTGGGAGTCGCCGCGGTCATCGCCCCTTGGAATTATCCGCTGAGTACGCCGAACAACCTTGTCCTCTCCGCTTTACTGACCGGGAACACCGTCGTCTTAAAACCGTCGGAGTTCACACCACGGACGGGGGCAATCTATTGCGATCTGCTCGCCGAGGCGCTCCCCACTGGGGTGATGGGGGTGATTCAAGGCGGGGGATCTGAGGGCGCCCATTTGGTAAAATCAGACGTGGATATCGTTGCGTTCACTGGCTCGATCGCCACGGGGCAGGCGATCATGCGCGCGGCAGCAGAGACTATGACACGTCTGGTCTTGGAACTTGGAGGGAAGGATTCTATGATCGTTCTTCCAGGTGCCGACCTTGATGCGGCAGCAAAACATGCCGCGGAGCAGTCGCTTCGGAACAGCGGCCAGGTCTGTGTTTCCGTGGAGCGAGTGTTGGTTCATACGTCGATCTCCGCGGAGCTCGAACGACGGATATGCGCGTGGGTCAAAAAGTTCTCGGTGGGGGACCCCATGCTGGAGGAGACTGAGATCGGCCCTATGGTGAGCGTCCGGCAGCGTCAGCTCGTGCTTGATCAGCTCGATGAGGCGAGGAGCGCAGGGGCGCGATTCCTGATCTCCGGAGAAATTCGTGGACCGGGGTTCTTTCTGACGCCGTCGGTTGTTGCCGATGTGACGGATGCCATGCGGCTGGGTAGCGATGAGACCTTCGGCCCGGTCGTCGCTCTATCGACGGTCGCTGACGCGGATGAAGCCGTACGACAGGCGAACGGCACCTGTTATGGCCTCGGTGCGAGCGTCTGGGGTCGAGAAGGTCCTGAACTCGATGATGTCGCGGCAAGGATCGACGCTGGAATGATCGGCATAAACCGCGGTTTGAGCGCCGCCGGTGGGGCGCCATGGGTGGGTTGGAAACAGTCGGGATTTGGCTATACGCGGAGCACGGCGGGCATGCGGCAATTTATGCAGCCGCGGACCGTCGCGCGGGATGTTTTGAGCCACTCGCCGTCCTAACACGGGCCGCCTGGGCAAGTTATGCGGGATGGATCTTGGTTGATCGATCTAGATTCATTCTTGGTCTAAAGCGCGCTGCGGGCCCGGCCGATGCCAGGGAGGACGATGTCCGAACAGGCCGAGCAAGAAAGCGCGCTGCTCGAACAGCTGTGGGAAAAGGTTCCTCAGCTTGCTGGAGAAATTGTCGGGTCCGAAGTCTCGGTCTCAAAAATCAAGACAAACGAAGATGTTACGGATCTCGATGGGCACTACGTCGCGGTACTGACGGCGGACGGCGTTGACGAGGTCCATATCTTTCTCGTATTTGATATCGCCTCTGCGATCGCATTCTCAGGTTTGCTAGTGATGATGCAGGAGAAGGTCATCCGCGAGCATATCGCACGTCGTGAGATGGATGAAGACGATCTCGATGCGATGGGGGAATGCGTCAATCAGATCACCTCGAAGATCAACGAGTGTTTCCGGGGGGTGTTCGATAAGGACTATCACTTTGTGTTCTCCGGCGGTGGGGTGAGGACTCCCGAAGAATTAGAAGGATACCAGCGCGGCCGTATCGTCGAGACCAGGGCAAAAACGTCGATCGGTAGTCTGCACAACGGGAGCATGAAGTTCTTGCTGCCAGACCAGATCTTCACCGGGATATCTGCTCAAGAGAGTACAAAAGGCGGAGTCGAGCTCAGCGACGAGGAGGCAGAGGCGATACGTCTCGCTACGTTGGAGGGGATGGAAGACCTTGGGGACTTGGTGGTCCTGCTTCCCATCGATCGTGAACGCGGCGTATGGGAAAAGGTTCTCGCTGATGCTGGGCTCGGCTACAAAATTGTACGCAACATCCATGATGCTCGGCGCGTCTGCGCCGATGGCGACGCCGGGATGGTGTTGATCGATGCCGATGCGAGCCCCTGGGGCGGACTCCCCGCTCTTGCCCGGTTGTTGGCATGGAAAGACGTCGATGCCCCGATACTGATGGCAGCCTCTCATCCGACGCGGTCCCATCTCGTATCGTGCCTTGCGTCCGGAGCGAGCACGTACCTGGTGAAGCCGATCGAGTCCGACAGGCTCCGTGGACAGGTCCAAGAGCTGTTTCAGATTTGGCGTGATTCGCCGCGGGGCTAGTCGCCGTTTATGGAGTCCGTTGTGCGAGTCGCGTTCTGCCGTGGGCCGCGCCCGGTCCGCCACAATACCCGACTCGACCCGAAACTCGATGTTGAGGCCTTGTGGCTCTGCTAGTCTCCATTCATGCCGACAGTGCACGATTTGCTCGACGTTGCCGCGATGCGGGGGGTGGGCGAGGTGGTTCTTGAGAGCCGGAAACCCGCGGTCTTGATCACCGGCCATGGTAGCGAGACCGTTGGGGCCCCGATCGAGGAAGGGGAGCTTATCGAGTCGTTGACAGGCGTACTCTCAGATGAGCAGCAAGTCGACCTGGCAGTGGGTAGCGTGGTTCAATTTACGATTGAGCATGAGGGGGTGAGTTGGAATGTCGTGGCTGAGCCCGGTGCTGACGGAATTTGTGTCCGTGCGACGCGCTCGGATGTCGATGATGATTCTGAGACCGTGTGTGTGGCTGGACTTGGGATTGACCTTCCCCCGGCGGTTGCCCCTGCGATTTACTATGGCCAGGACGACCCCGTGGCGCCTGGATATGGCCCGAATCCTGATTCTCTTTCCATTGATTTTGACATCGACGAGAGCGATGGGATCGGCGGGGGCGGTGGGCAATCATCTGCGCCACCTGCGTCAAATCCAGACCCCTTCGCGGATTGGGCATCCCTGGACGTCGATGGGAGAGGGACTCCACCGACCGCGATTTCTGTGGCGCCGTACGAGGGCGCAGTGACTCGTAGCGATATACCCGTTGCGGATCTGCAGTCGCCCGAACGTCACGAAATCGGGCTCGACTTCAGTGATGACGATGAGGACGAGCTTCTTGACGCTCCCCTTGTTTCATCTTCAGCGCCCCTTGATGCCACCCAATTGCCCGAGCTACCTGAGCTTCCTGATGAGACTGACTTTTCCGAGCTGTCGGTGGATGTTGAGGCAGAGATTGGGGGAAATGTGGATTTGTTACCATCGACCGCGGGAGTCTCGGTGTTGGCGGGCCCACTGAAGACAGGAAGAGGGGGCATGCACGCCCCCTCTTCCTCATCGAATCCGGCGGAAAATCTGCAGGCGAAACGAGAGACTCGTACCGACGACCTTTCGAGGATTGCGCCGAAAATCGTGGCCGGCGCTTTTGTCTTCGTGCGCGGGGATGGGCTCGCCAAGGGCCTCGCAGAGCTCTTTTCTGGAATTCCCGTTATCGTGCGCAGTCAAGGGGACCTGGTCGGGATGCACCCGGAGCGTTGTTTTGTGATTCAGGCCGAGGATCCCAGCCCATTCTTGGGATGGATGTTACGTAGAGTTGAAGAGGGGTCGCGGGTCGTGGTCGACACGCAGGCGTCGACGGGGGCCGGCGCTGAACGTATCTTGCTCGGCATCAATGCCACACAGGCTGCTCAGTCGTGGCTTCTCGCGCAGCCGCGTTACTGGATCTGTCGCGGAGACCCTGGGATAGTTTTCGAAGCCTTGTAGAAACTTACGCCCGTCGGCCCGCCGGCACATTTTGCGACGTTGGGAGGCTCTACGCAATCTTTCGACTGGGGTGGGCATGGGACAGGTGGTCGCTTTGATCCTGGTCCTTGCCTTGAGTCGACGCCACTGGTGTGGCGAGGCTCACCGTGTTTCGACCAAGCCGTTTTGCCTCGTAGAGCGCAGCATCCGCGGTGACAAGCAGATCGATCGGGAGATAGTCCCAGTCAAAGAGATCGGTGCCCGCCACGCCAATGGATGCGGTGACGGCACCGCACGGAAGACTTGCGCTCTCGTCCTGAATCTCTATCCGCAACCGTTCCGCGAGGGGCATCGCTTCGTGGGTATCGGTCTCGGGCAAGAGGACCGATAGCTCTTCTCCACCATAGCGAAAGGCCATATCGGTACTTCGAGGTAGCCGACTCAGCAGTTGGCCACAAAAGTAAAGAACCTGGTCGCCAGCGGCATGTCCATGGGAGTCGTTGATCAGCTTGAAATGATCGAGGTCGATCATCAAGAGACTGAGAGGACGATCGTAGCGCCGTGCCCTGGCGACCTCCATCTTCAGCTGGCTATCAAATTCACGACGGTTGGCGAGACCCGTCAGCGAGTCGGACTTCGCGAGTTGTTCGAGTTCGCGAGATTTCTCCTCGAGATCCGCAGTGAGCCGTCGAATTCGGAGCATCGTGGTGGACCGGAGCCTCAGCTCAACGGGGTCGACCGGCTTGCGCAGAAAGTCGTCGGCACCCGCTTCGATGCCTTGGTCCATCGCGCCACGGTCTTCGAGTCCCGTAATAAAGAGCACCGGGACATAGTGACGTGCGCGCTTGCGTAGCATGCGCGTAAGTTTAAAACCATCCATCCCAGGCATGACAGCGTCCATGAGAACGAGGTCAAATTCACGTTCTCCAAAGGCCTGCAGCGCGGTGGTCCAGCTGTGGGAGACGTGTGCATGGTGGCCGAAGCTCTGGATTGTTTCTGCGAGATAACGCGCTGATCCTGGGTCATCGTCGACGATCAATACCTCGGCCCGACGCGACGGCTTGGGCATGGGCATGGGCATGGCTCTTTCTGAGGGGCCTAGGCCGCCTGAAGGGCATCGAGGACGGGAGTATTAAGCTCGCGGTAGTCCGCAAGGGAGGCGACAAGGTCATGTTCAAGGGTGTCGGCGACCTCCACCAGGTCCAGGTCGCCCAGCGCGGGCTGCAGACCCTCAAGGGTGGTCATCAACTGGCCGCGATAGCGGTGGAGATCGGCGAAGATGCTTGGCGACGAGGTCTCGATAATCTCAGCAACGAGGACGATGAAGGTCAAAAAGTGCTCTAGATCATCTGCGCTCTCGCCGAGCCGCAGAAGTGCATCCTGGTCATCACCAGCGCGAAATGCGTCGGCGAGAGTGGCGAGGCGACCGGCGAGCAGTTCAGCGAAGGCCAAAGCGTTGTCCGCCGCGGAGCGAGCCAGGGCCATCGAGTCGGTGGACGCATCCTCCGGAGTGGGGGCGGCCAGCGTGGGTGAGGCGAGCGTGTCCGTAGTCATGGCGCTCAGGAAGCGACCGCGAGGTCGGTTGATTCGTTCTCTTGAAGTGGACTGCAGCTGGATCCGGCCGAAGAATCTTCGCGGAGTCCGGCAGGGTTGCATAGAGGCAGAGAGGGGATGGTGAGCTCAAAGCCGATAAATCCAGCCTCATCGCGCAGTTGGATAGAGCCACCATGTTGTTCGAGCAGTCGCCGGCAGTGGGCTATCGTGGGGTCAGATTCCCCTGCAGATGCGGAGTCACCCTCGACGGCGCGAATGGTTCGAAGGGGCGGGACACCGTTGGACAGGATCGAGACATGGACTTCACGGCCCCGAACAACCTGAGTCTTGATACGAACAATTCCGTCTTCGCTGTCTTCGAGGCTTCGAAGTTGGGCGACGAGCACCCCAGAAATTGCGAATGCGATTGCCGCTGGTGGGGCGATGATCTCGGGAGCGAATGGACAAAGGTCCAGCTCGATGTCGACGCTACCGGGGAGAACGCGCGCGGCGACGTTTCCGGCGCACTGTGCGACGAGAAGATTGATATCGAGAATCTTGTCGTCGGTCGCATTCCATTGGCCGGGACCATTGGCTGCCTCATTGGCTGCCTCGTCAAACTGCAGGCGTGGCATCAGTGCGATGGGTGATGGGAGATGGGGGGGGTGTATGAGTTCCATGCTTTCCTCCTGTACTTTGGTCGTAGATGCCTAGACCAACTGGCAGACGATCCGTGCTTCGAGTGGCTGCGGCGGGCTTCGCCGGGGACGGTTTTTTAGATGTTGGGCGATCTCGCGCTGACGTTCGTGGCACCATGCATGGATACGTGTGTCCATGTTGGCGATCTCGTTGGCGATCTGACGGTGTTTTGGCGTCACCACACCAACACCGTCAGGGAGTTGGTCGACGAGTTCTTGACGAATTTGATAGGTATCGGCGGCTTCGGCGACAGGATTGGACCCGCTGGTGATGAGATCGAGCAATTTGATGCTCAGATCACGTACATTTTCGAGCACCTCAACAGTTGACATCACAACGCTCATGATCTGCCTTGCTCAACTTCCCGGACCGCCTGCGACCAGGCTTCACGCAGGTCACTCATCAACCTCACCACGGGGTCGATGAGGGTCGGGTCCATCTTGATGTTCGCCATGCTCAACTGCTCTTGAAAGAACACGTAGAGTCGTTCTAGTGAGTTGCACAGCTCTGGTGCCTCGCTGTGGTCGAGCGTGCTGCGAAGTTCGCCGATGATGGCGACTGCCTTTGAAATCATTCGGCCTTTCCCCGCCACGTCCCCGGCCTCGATCTGAACTTGAGCGGCGCGGCAAAAACGAATGCAGCCGTCGTACAGAGCGATGAGAATCTGGCCGGGTGAAGCCGACTCGATCTGGACCGCTTTGTAACGACGAGCTGAGGCGAGTTGGGACATACGTGAAACTCTTACAGAAACTGTGCCAAGTAGGCTTGTTGGCTCTGTAGCGCGCTCATCGTTGTCTCAAGTTTGATGTATTGCTCTCGAAGCGACTCTTCGTAGGCGTCGAGATAGATCTGTTTTGCAGAGATGCGGTCCACGTTGTTGTCGATGGTTCGACTGATTCCATCCTTACGAATCTCAAGAAGGGAGTCAGAACCGTCGACGAAGCCCTCGATCAGGTCTGACATCAACGTGCTCATGCCCTCGATACCTGCCGACGAATCGCCGGTGAAGAATCGGGCTGCAGAGGCGAAATCAGTCGCCAGGAGCTTATCGAGGTCAGAATCGTTCAACGAGAGGGTGCCATCTCGCTGGGTCTCAAACCCAAGCTGCGCCAGAGAAAGATCGTAGCCAGTGGAATCTTGGAGCCCGGGAATGGTCCCCGAGATTAGCGCCATCATCTGTTGTTGCACCGCCCGAACCGTCGAGTCGCCATTGAGGGTGTTTGTTCCTTTTCCCTCGCCCGACTGGTCATTGATGATCTTCATGGCCGAATTGTAGGAATCGACGACGGCCTTGAGCTTTTTCTTGATCGCGTCTGTATCTGGGGCGATTTCGAGGGTGATCGGCGATGATGTCACCTCGCTGAGCGTCATCGAGACACCGGGCAGCAGCTCCTCTATGTTGTTTTGCGAGGAGGTCACTGCGAAGCCATCGACCGAAAATGCGGCATCGACGGCCTTTTGAGGCGTCTTGCCAACATCGTCAGCATCGAACCCGAGGCCAAGGCCGGTGTCGGAGAATGTGATCTTGTTGGCTACACCAGTCTCCTTACCGACGATTTGCAGCCGATATTGTGTGCCGTCGTAGAACAAACCAGCCGTGACTTTTGCGTCCGAGCTGTTGACGAGGCTGACTACGTCGTCGAGGGTCGCTCCGGACGGGACCGTGATTGCGGTGTCAGTGCCGTTGATACTGAGCGTGAGCGTTTGGTCACTCGCTCCGTCGAGGGCGGCACTCTTGTCCGCAAAGGTGTTGGAATAGCTGCGCTGCGATGCTGCGAGGGTCGTGATGTCGATCGCGTAGGTTCCGGGGGCGGCATCTCCGCTGACTGAGATCTCTGCGGCATCGTCGTCGCTAAGAGTGCCGGAGAACGACATAAATTCTTCCGTGGTCGCCAACGCGTCGACGGCTGTTTTCATCGACGAGAGTGAACTCGACAGTTTGTCGATGATCGACATCTGCGAACGAAAGTCCGCATTTTGGGCTTCCATGCGCGCCAGCGGAATTCGTTCGACACCCATCAACGCGTTGATGATCGCGTTGGTGTCGAGGCCACTGGCCAGGCCGGAAAACTGGATTGCTGATACCATCGTGAGAGGGTGGGTGCTCTACCGCTCTAGGGGCATCGGCCGTGGGACGGTGGTCTTGAGTCCGCGGTTGAACAAAATACAAAATGGCTGGGGCCCTGAGAGGAACCGAGGGTCCTGAATCGAGCCGCTGCGAACGCATGAAAATGCCGGAGACCCCCCAAGGGTCCCCGGCGTCCTGTGACTGCAAGAGTCCGTCTCTCGTTCAGCACCCCCGAACTCGATGAGCGAGAAAACTAGGCCACGCGCGTCGTTTCTGCAGGAGACCCATCCCGGCGAATTCCAGGAATAGGGTCAACGCGCGTAGCCCTCCAACCTACCGAAGCAGGGACAAGGCGATCTGCGGGCCCTGGTTGGCTTGGGCCAGCATCGAGGCGCCAGCCTGAACCAAAATCTGGTTTCTCGACATGTTTGCGGTCTCCGCTGCGACATCGACATCAACGATACGAGAGTTCGCGGCAGAGAGGTTTGTGGCGTAGCTGTCGATATTCGACATGGTGATCTGCAGACGATTCTGCATGGCACCCACCGCAGCCCGCCGACTGCTCACCCCTCGAATGGCGGTGTCTAGCTTTGTGATCGCATCATCTGCGAATCCCGCGCTGGTGATGCTTGCGGCGCTGATTGAGAGTGCCGCAGTGGTCGCAGCCGCCAGCGAGAGCGTTAGCTTATCGTTGGAGCTGGTCCCGACACCAATCTGAAAGGCGATTCCGGTCGCCTGGGACCCATCGATAAGTTGGACTCCATTGAACTCGGTCGTCTTTACGATCCGGTCGATTTCAGATTTGAGCTCTTGAAATTCGTCGTTCAAGTAGCCCTTCTGGGTGGTATTGACTGTACCGTTGCGAGCCTGCACCGCGAGCTCTCTCATGCGGTTAAGCATTGAACCCACTTCGGAGAGCGAACCGTCCGCGGTCTGAGCCAGACTGACCCCGTCATTTCCGTTGCGTTTCGCCTGGTTTAGCCCCCGGATCTTCGCCTTGAAGTCCTCCGAGATTGCGAGGCCAGCAGCATCGTCGGCAGCCGAGCGGACACGTAGTCCCGACGACAAACGTGCAAGGTTTGAGCTGAGTGCATTGCTACTTTTTGAAAGATTTCGCTGAGCATACAGCGACGTTGTATTTGTGAGTACCGATATCATGAGTGATTTTCCTTCGTGGAAAACGCCAGTGATCTGGCGGGAGCGACGTGCTCCGAGGTTGAGTTGACTACGACGAGAAGAGAAGTAGAAAGGCCGCAGAGAAGAGAAGAATTTGGATTGCGGCCAAAAATGTTCGCTGACCCGCTATGGGTTGGCGTCGCGGTGAGTCGCTAGGGACTCGATACTCTGGGGGAGTATAAACTCGGATGTCGAGTGGAACGTCGTGCACCAAACAATTAAGAGCATTTTTAGGAATGTCTCTGGAGTCACTCGGAGACTCCGGGAGACATTCCACCGACGCCTAGACGCCGGTGGAATGCCCTTGGCTCGAGCCTACCGCAGTAGCGAAAGTGCTATTTGCGGGCCTTGGTTGGCTTGAGCCAACATCGATGCGCCTGCCTGGACCATGATCTGTTGCTTGGTCAGTCTCGCTGTCTCGGATGCGACATCTACATCCGCAATCCGAGAGTTTGCCGCCTGAAGATTCGTGCTGTACGTGTCGAGATTCGACATCGTCACCGAAAGACGGTTTTGCATTGAGCCTAGCGCGGCTCGCCGCGATGAGACGGCTTCGATGGCAGTATCAAGCTTCGTCATCGCGTCGTCGGCAAAGCCGGCGCTTGATATCGAAGCCGCAGAGATTGAGATGGCTGCTGTCGATGTTGCCGCGATAGAGATGGTCAGTTTGTCGTTCGAGGTTGTCCCCGTACCGACTTGAAAACTGATACCACCCGACTGCGACCCATCGATCAGCTTGACGCCATTGAATTCAGTCGTCTTCACGATCCTGTCAATCTCACCCTTGAGTTCCTGAAATTCGTCATTCAGGTACCCTCGTTGCGTCGTATTTAACGTCCCATTTCTGGCCTGAACGGACAGCTCTTTCATTCGGGTGAGCATACCGCTCACCTCCCCGAGAGCGCCATCCGCTGTCTGAGTCAGACTAACGCCGTCATTGGCGTTTCGTCGAGCCTGATCCAGACCACGGGTCTTCGCTTTGAAATCCTCGGAGATTGCGAGACCGGCTGCGTCGTCTGCAGCCGACCGGATTCGCAATCCTGACGAGAGCCTGGACATGCTGTCTGCAAGTCCTTTGGTGGCTTTACCGAGGTTTCGTTGTGCGAACAACGACGTTACGTTCGTATTGATGCTGATGGCCATGTTGTTGGTGCTTCCTTTCGTGGAGCATTCACTCCGCGGGTGCGGAGTGCGGGCTTACCTGCCCTGCGGACCTAGCAGGTCCATGCTTCGGAGGCGGAATTGCCCCGAACTTTTGTCATATAGAACCTCGTTTGTTGGAGAAAGGGTGGGGGAGTGCACCGTCGCGGTGCGTCCGTGCGTGTTCGGATGGTGGCGAACTACGACGGGGATGAATCGAATAGGGGAAGTGTTGGGGGACCACGTGTATGGAAAATCAATTTGGTTGTGGACATAATTAAATTCCTTGGGGGGAGAACTACTTGAGAAGTGCGAGTGCTATCTGTGGTGATTGGTTGGCTTGGGCAAGCATTGCCGAACCTGCCTGAACCAAGACTTGATGTTTAGACATGCGTGCAGTCTCAGCGGCGACGTCGACGTCGACGATGCGAGAGTTCGCTGCTGATAAATTCGTCGAATAGGTATCGATATTCGACATGGTGACCTGCAGTCTATTTTGCATCGCACCGATCTTTGCGCGGCGAGATGAGAGCCCCTGGAGCGCGATGTCCAGTTTTGAGATCGCGTCGTCGGCAAATCCTGCACTGGTGATACTTGCTGCGGAGAGAGACAATGCCGCGGCCGATGTAGATGCGATCGAGAGCGTCAATCGGTCGTTCGTCGAGGTTCCGACGCCAATTTGAAACTCAATGCCGCTGGCGTTGGTTCCGTCGAGGAGGTTGACGCCATTGAACTCAGTTGTTGCCACAATTCGGTCGACTTCTGACTTTAGCTCCTGAAACTCGTCATTCAAGTAGCCTTTTTGGGTGGTATTAACAGTACCATTTCGTGCCTGGACTGCGAGTTCACGCATACGGTTGATCATGGACTGGACCTCGCCGAGCGATCCATCGGCAGTTTGAGCGAGACTGACACCGTCATTCGCGTTTCGTTTCGCCTGATTAAGGCTCCGGATCTTCGCCTTGAAATCCTCAGAGATGGCGAGACCGGCTGCGTCATCGGCAGCAGATCGGACACGCAGACCCGATGACAATCGGGAGAGTGAATCGGAGAGTGAATCGTTGTTGAAACTTAGGTTTCGTTGAGCAACGAGGGAGCTAACATTGGTGAGTACTGAGATCATCGGTCTATTCCTTCGTGGAATTCACGCCATGGCGCTCAACGGAGCGGAGGGAGCGGCGTGCGGGCATCGTGCCCAAGGTTGAAGATATTGTGATTGTGAATAGTATCGTGGGTAAGAAAGGGATCCGTTGGGGAGCCCTGAAGATGAGACTTCCAGTTTGGAAATATATGGTCCGGTTGGATAGTTGACGGAACAAAGACTTTGTTCCGTGGTCAGCAGAAGCAGAACGTCAAGCGCTGTGAACGCTGAACCTGCTTCTGAGAAGCGCCATCACGAATGGCGAATCGCAAAATGAAAGTAACGCATCAATTCGGACACGATACGCGCACCACAAGACACGGAGGTTGACCTATAGAAGGCACTCCGGGGTCTGGGCGGTCGTGGTCGACGAAAATGAGCGACTGAGATTGATTTGCCATGGTTGCATCCTCCTTGGATCATCCTTTCACGTTGGCGCTGTGAAAGGGTGGGCATCGTGCCCAGCGGGTGAGGCGGCATACTGTGCTGCCTTGGTACAAGAGAGACATCGGCATCAATGTCGCGAACTTGAGCCTTGAAGAGAAAAAAAGGACGGGCAGTTCACCGGGTCGGTGGACTGCCCGTACGCTGCGGCGAGGAGAGGTATTGCGCCTATCCTTGAAGTAGACTGAGGGCCAGCTGCGGAATCTGATTGGCTTGCGCGAGCACGGAGACCCCCGATTTCATCAAGATCTGATTGCGGCTCATTCTTGCAGTTTCTTCGGCGACATCGACATCTCTGATTCGTGAGTTCGCCGCCGAGAGATTTGCGTACTGAGTTGACATGTTATTGACGGAGACCTGCAAACGATTCTGAGCTGCGCCCATGATCGCGCGTTGCGCAGACAGACCCTGAATGGCGCTATCGAGAACGGAGAGGGCAGCTTGGGCGAGCGATGAGCTCGTGAGGCTGATCCCTTCGACGCCGAGGGCGGAAGGATTCATTGTCGAAAGCGAAACTGTAATCTGTTGGGCGGCATCGCCGGTCAACCCAACCTGAAATGTGATGGCATTGGTGGACGCGTAGCCACCGCTGAGGAGGGTGATACCGTTGAAGTCCGCGGTTGTACCAATACGTTCGATCTCAAGTCGTAGTTGATTAAACTCCTCTTGTAGAAACTGCTTCTGTGCCACAGCAACGGTATCGGTCGCACCTTGGATGGCCAGCTCACGCATTCGCATCAAGATATTCGAAACCTCCGAGAGTGCGCCCTCCGCAGTCTGGATCAACGAAATTCCATCGTTCGCGTTTCGTCTAAGCTGCTGAATGGAGCGAATGTCCGCGGTGAACTTCTCGGATATGGCGAGCCCCGCCGCGTCGTCTCCAGCGCGGTTGATGCGTAGTCCCGAGGCGAGTCGGGTCATGTTTTGCGTAAGCCGATCGTTCGACTTGCTCAGTTGAGTGTTTGCCTGGATGGAAGCTACGTTTGTACGAAGTGAGATGCCCATGTTGTTTCTCCCGATGGTCGTTCGTGGGGTCGAGGGCCGTCATGGCCTGATTGCGGGCTGGCCTGCGTCACATCGTAACGATGCGAGCCCAGAGCGCGTCTCGAGCAGGATGCTTGGTTCACACGTAGACGTTGCAGATGCCGGGCCAAGTTGGTCACGGAACCCGTTCCAATTGGAGACTCCTTCGGCTATTCGATTGTTGAAGATAGAATGGGTCGTCTGAACACCGAGGGTACCCAGACTAACGCCTTCGGAGACCTTCTTAGGCGGCGGCCGAATCTCGTCGTTCGCGCAAAGTTGTCTCGACGAGACCGAGTCGATTGTCGAGCTCGGTGAGATGCTGCCGCATGGCAAGATGCATTGAGAGCGTATTTAGCTCTTGTCGATCGGAGAGAACGTCGAGTGGTGAGGTCATCGCTTCACGGACGAGCGGAGCATCGCTATACAGCTTGATCACCGCCCGATAGATCTCGGCGAGGCGAATCGCCACAGCCGGATCGGCTAGTATGTCCCCATCAGGGTCATCGTTAACCAGTCTTCGTGCCTCGATTCCTAGAGTCAAGAGCTCGGCGATGGCGTGACGCTCGGCCTCGACGGCCTTGAGGATGGTCGAGGGGCTCGTGATGGATGCATCACGAACCGAGGCCTGAAAACGTCCGCGCACGTCTCTTGACGGTCCGAGGGGGTTGTCGGCGATGTGGCGTTCAATCGCCTTGGCAAGGGGGATGTCGTCCCAGTTGGGAATGTGGGCACCACCCTCCGTCGCATTAAGTAGCGTGACCCCTGCGCGGCTGAATTCTGATCCGGCGGAGGCGAACCAGTCACGAAAGAGAAGAAATTCTCGGGTCGTGGTGACCTCTGGAAATTCTTGACTGACGGTGCCGTCGCTGCCCCAGCAAGGCACAGTATCGGTCTTGAATGTTGTCGCCGCACGGATGCCAGAACGGAGGGTCCCCTTCGATCGTGCCTCGATATCGAGTTTTGCCTGAACCGATTCGAGGGATGCCGTTCCGGTCGTTCCCAAGTCTGCGCGAATATCTTCGAATACCGTCCCAGTTGCATACACTCGGTTCCCCGAGTAGGCGAGATCTTGTCCAGCAAGAATTATCGGATTGCAACCAAGTTGCTGGAGGACAGATGACGCGGCGTTGGCAACGCAGAAGCCTGCGGTGACCCCAGGACCTTCCGTGGCCTTCCGAGTGAACTGAGCGCAGGCGCTTGTTTCTACGGAGAGAGGGAGAATCGATTGTGTGGGTATTTCAAAAAGCCGAGGGTTGCCGGTCATTTCGAGAAATGTTGGGACCTCTTGTAGCCACGGGAGGTCCTTGAAGTGCTCTGAAACGTCGAGAGACTCCACGGAAATCAGTGCATGGGGCTTGACTCCAAGCTTTGCCACGGCGCGGGCTGCCGTGTTGACCACAAGGATAAAGACTTCGTTCTCCAGACCTCGCAACAGTTTGAGATTCTTGGTCAAGCTTGGACCGGCAGAACAAAGAACTGCGGGGACACCTTTGAGACAGCCGGTAAGTGCATCGAGGCTCGGGCCCTCTGTGAGTCTCGGAATATTGGTCAGGTAGAAATCGAGCCAGCCTTGAACGCGGACTTGCGTGGTGAGGTCTCTGGTGCGCGCACGCTCAATCGCTAGACCCGTCTCGCGAATCGCCTCCGCGTACTCCTTGGGGTGCTGGCGAACCGAAGGGGTCCACGAGAGTATACGGCCTTTGTCACCCGATTTGAGTACACGGTAGAGCGCTGCGCCGAGGCGTTTCGCTTGGGTTACAATTTGGACCTGCTGTGCGGGGAGAGGACCGTGCTCCAGGCCCATGGCAAGCACGTCGAGGTCGGGTTCGAAGATCACCAGTAGCGCGCCCGTCTGGCGCATGACAGCACGGGCGACGTGTCCGCTCCCCAATCCCATTAGGACCACGACCGAGGACTCCCCCAGGTCCTGGCGACGGACGAATCTTCGAGCCTCTCTTAGTGGATTTCTGGTGCTGTGTAGCTTACGGCCCTCGACGGAGACGACCGATCCGACTGGTGAATCAAGCGCGACGGTTCGATCGGTCGGCACGTGAGCGATCAGATCCGCGAGTCCCTGAGGATCGAGACTCATGAGTTGACGAATCTGTGAAGGATCTGAAAGTTCAGCCATGCTTTTCGCCTCTTTTAGAAAATGTCGCGTCAAGCGAGGTCTGGAGCCGACCGGCGGTGCATGAGGGTCCGGTGTATTCCCGGGGCCAGGCGTGGTCGGTCAACAATCTCGGTCTCACAATTTCGTGATGACGAAACTCCGTATTTTGTTGGCGAATTAGCTCGCTGGCTTTAGAAATTCGGTGCGTGATCCGAAACTGGTATCATGCAAGACCACTTGCGCGCCGCGCCTGGAGTCGATGCCGATGCCGATTGGCGCCATCATGTTGACTGTCGGAGGTTCCGAGTTCCCTGGAACCGTACAGATGCCGAGCACGATGAGGTCTTCGTCTTCGTTGAGGTCAAGAAAGGCAAGGCCGCGCCGCACTGATTCGATCGGGTAGCTTTCATTGACGATCAGCGGATCGACGACGACGAAGGCCAGTGACGGGATGCTGAGCGACTGGAGCCACCGGAATATCGACCCGGGCCGATGGTCAAGTAGAACGAAAGTACGGGCATCTCCGAAGCCCGGGATCCCCATTGGCATCTCGATTACGTGGTCTTCGGGGATTTCGATCTCGCCGAACCGAGTGGTGTCGATGACGGTGCAGCCGTCGGCGGGCTCAATCCGCTCAACGCGTCCAGGTCGATGTTCTGTGCCGCTCTGGCGTTCTCCGCTGCGATCTGTTGGTAGAGTTCCTCCCGATACACCGGTAGGCCCTCTGGCGCCGTGATTCCGAGGCGAACTTGGCGTCCCCGGATCTCCCGAATCACAATCTCTATCTTGTCCCCGATCCGGATCTTCTGTCCGGCCTTTCTCGTGAGAGTCAGCATCTTGTCGCCCTCCTTGGCGTATGGGGTCCGTTTTGACCCACGATTTTTTGTTCTCTACCGGCATGAGCTACTCGGTTTCAACCCTATTGAGTTGATACTGGCATCGCGCAAGGCCTAGCCTGCGCTCACGCCGTCAAAAAACTAGATCGCGTCGAGCAGGCTCGGTCCGAGAACTCGGGAAGCGACCGTTATGGCGGCTTGGAGGCTCGTTTCGGCCAACGTGAGGGTCGAGAAGGCCTCCGCAGCATCGGCATCAATTAATTCAGATTCTAGTGTTCGATACAGAGCAACCGACTGATTGGCACTGGAACGAGCGAGTTCGAGCCTATTTTGGCGAATTCCGACTCGACTACGTTCGGCAACGACCTGATTGAAGGCGTCATCGAGCTCGTCGATCGCTGTCCGCACGGACAAGACATCGTCAGGGGGTCTAAGAGCCGTGGATAGGCGCTGTACCACCGCAAAAACATCGACGCTCGATGGGTCGGCGACACGCTGGGCAAAGGCCATGCTGGCCGAAGAACCGATTTCGGCAAGGGCCGTGGGGCCCACTTCGATCTGCCGAACACTGGTGTAGGTATTGAAGTCCCACAGCATCGTTCCGCTGGGAGTGACGGGAGCCGTGGTCGTTGCGATCGTCGCGAATACATATTCGTCGCCATCACGGGTGTTGGCGAGATCAACCATCGAATTGAGCAAGGAGTCCACCTCGTCGGCAGCAACGTTGCGTTGGTCGCCGTTTATCGTGTCCGATGCCATCGTCAACGCGAGCTCCTTGAGGCGCATGAGCGTCGTCGAAAACTCAGAAAGGGCCTGTTCCGCCCGTTGTAGGCGCAGGTTTCCCATTGCTGCGTTCGACTCGTGACGTTCGGCCTCTGCCATGAGCTCGTGAAAGAGCCGCGCACGGGCCGATGCCGCCGGATCATCTTTGGGAGTTGACACTTTTGCGCCCGACGCAGCGATGATCTGGGCGCGCTGAAGTCGAGACCTGGAGTCTGAGACCGAGGTTAGGGCGAGGGATTGGAGCTGGGCTTGTGTGACACGCATGTTTACCCGTGGACTATTTGAGTTGGTTAATGATGGCGAACATCTGGCTCACCGTCTCGATAATTTTGGCGCCTGCCTGGAAGGCCTGTTGAAATCGCATGAGGTCGATCATCTCCTCATCAAGAGAGACCCCGATTCTTGAGGAATTAAGGGCATTAAGGCTATTGAGCTCGACCGTCGAACGTTCGAAATCATCTTGGTTGCCTTTTACTAGACGACCGACGCTGCCAATGAGGTCAGCGAGTTCTTCTCCGAAGGTTCGTGTGCTGGAGGATGCGAGAGTCTGGTCCTCGAGGTCTGTGAGATCGAGAAGGTTTTGATTGTCACCTACGGGGTTTAGAACGTCGAGGGATGCCGCGATCCAGTCCGGGTTCATTTCGATTCCGGTGGCGAGAGAGAAGGCCGCAGCCGCTCCACCAGGGGTCGCAACCGGCTGAAAAAAATTCCTACCCGCGACGCCGTCCAATCCATACCCAAGCTGGTGAACCGTGTTGAACTGTGTCGAGAGGTCGAACGCGAGTTGATCGAGACGATCGATCAGCGTTGTCATTCCCTTGTCGCGAAGGTCGATCACTCCGCCGAGTTCGCCTTGATCGAGGCGGCCCGTGATGTCGGTGGGGCGGCCCGAAATGTTGATAATGTCGACCCGTCTGAGATTGTTGTACGCAGGATCGGCTGTGGCTTGGAGTCGCGAGTGTTTTGGCCCCTGGACCAAGGGAACCTCTCCGTTGAACAGCACCGTCAAGGTTCCGTCGGGGTCTTGGAAGGTGTTGATTTCGATGATTCCACCTAGACTTTTGACCAGTTGGTCTCTTTGATCGAGGACGTCTCCGGCATCATTTCCGGCGGCGATGATCTCGCCCGCCTTTCCGTTCAGTCTGGCGATATCTTCGATGATGGCGTTCGCCTGAGAGATCATTCCATCGACAAGTTGGTCGGCTCTCCTCTGTTCCTCAGAGAGCCTCTGCGCAGCCGTGGACACCGACTCCGTCAGGGCCTTGGCCTGGCTGAGGAACTCCCGTCGGCGGTCGAGATCGACTGGATTGGCTGCAAGGCCACGTAACGTATTGAAGAACTCGTCCATACTGTCACCGAGTCCTCCCGGTCGGTCGGCGAACATCTGATCGATCGCGGCGAGTGGAATCGACGCTGAGTCTGCGGACCCGCGGCGCGCAGCGGCATCGAGGATTTTCCCACCCAGGTAGAGGTCTGTCTGTCGGCGCCTTGACTCGACTGTGACCCCACCGATGGTTCCCGCGGAGCTAAACAGGAGGTCGCGTTTCGCATATTCTGGAGTGTTGACGTTGGCAGTGTTCTTCGTTGTTGTTGCGATGGCCGCCTGGTGGGCCAAGATTCCGGTTTTTCCGGTATTGAGGATCTGATTTAGACTAGAAGACATGGCCGGTTCTCAAGAGTGGGGGACTAGCCGAAGCTCGATGTCAGGACCGGGACGCTTTGCCGGGAACGGTTTGATGTCGGTCCGTATCCGCGGTCTTTTGTGCCCGTTAGTGTCGAGATTAGACCCTTTATCGTTCTAAGGCATATGGACAGACGGAGATTGTTCTCTTCGGCATAGCCGAGCAGAAATGCATATCGGGAACGCAGTTCATCGCGGTTATGAACGGTGTTGTGCTCTCGGTTTGACGAGAGGTTTTTGAGGGCTTCGTCGATCCCTTCTTTTGTGGTGCGCGCGGTATCGATTCCGGCGTAGTCGAGGTCATTTATTGCTTCCCGCTCCTCCCTGAGGGTGGTTTCAAGGTCATGAAGGATGCGGTCTTCGCTGGTCGCAAGTTGCGACGAATCTGGCTCGTGGGACATGGTGTTCTCCTGCGAACAGATCCTTCACGAACCGTGCCAATGCTGTGGGCCGACCTGCGAGTCGGCGCGCGTGACGGCATCGATCTTTGGGCTGGACGCGATGACGCTCGGTCACCCGGATCGTCGCGCTCCTTGCGGGCACGCCGAACCCGAGCCAGTGGAGGCGCTGATGGGCGGGCCTCTTTGAGTCGGGCCTAAATTTTGGATCCGGACCGGAGTCGCTTCAGGTAGCGATCAGGATCGGTCGTCTTGCCATCGATACGAACCTCGAAGTGCAAGTGAGATCCGGTCGCGGCACCACTGTGGCCGACGTCTGCGATAGCTTCACCGGACTCGACGAGGTCTCCCATACGCACATGAATACGGGAGGCGTGGGCGTATCGTGTGGTGCTGCCATCGCTATGCTGTAGCTCCACAACTTTACCGTATCCCCCACGTCGGCCGGCAAAGATCACCGTGCCAGGCTGAACTGCGTGAATCTCTGTCCCGGTGGGGGCTGCGATATCCTTTCCGCCATGGAAACGTCTCTGGTTGTCGATAGGGTGATTTCGCCAACCGTACTTCGAACTGACGATGCCCTCTACGGGGTCGTGTCCCGGGGCTGGCGATCCGTATCCGTAGATACCGACCCTTGGACGCGATCCCGGCAACCGGCTCACGGGGAGATGGTTCTCGCTACTTTCGAGGCGAGGGGGGAGACCGGTTCGCGCCCGAGGGGGGGGGCGTGGCATTGGATTGATGCCTGATGATACTGAGTCTCTTGAAAACTCCCGGACGAGAAGTGGGGCGAGTCCTATTCCGCCTGCGCCCTCGTCTGCGAGGGTCTGGTCGAACATGTCGTCTGCCATTTGCAGACCAAAGCTATCGTCCTCGTCGTCTCGGGGAACGGTCGCACGCATGCTCTTCATCAGCTCGTGTAGCATTAGAGCTTCAAATTTTTTTGCCGCGCCCTCAATGTCGCTCTTCGATTTTTCGCGCTCCAGAGACGATGGGTCAGTTGCTTGTCCGAGTCGGGTCGACCGGACGGCGGTGGGGGCGAGATCCAATTTTGGCAGGAGTGTCATCGGACCTCGACCTCTGCTTGGAGGGCTCCCGCGGCCTTGAGCGCCAACAGGATGGCGACGAGGTCTCGGGGACCGACACCGAGAGTATTTAGCGCGTAGACAACTTGACCTAGGGTCGGCCCCGGATCCAAGACGTGAATGTCACCTCCTTCTTCGATGACTTCGATCTCCGTCTGCGGAACCATAACCGTGTCGCCGGTGGAGAACGTACTCGGTTGCGAGACGGACTTTGTCTCGTCAATCTGAACGGTTAGAGATCCGTGTGAGATGGCGACTGGCGCCAGACGAACTCCAGCTCCCATAACAACGGTGCCCGTTCGTTCGTTGATCAAGACACGAGCCTTCGAGTCTGGCGTCACTTCGATGTTCTCAATCGAGGCGATAAGACCGACGAGGTTGGTCCGCTCGCTCTTAGGGACAACGACCTGGATTGTACCGGGATCAGAGGCAGAGGCCAAAGGAGCTCCCAGCCGGCGATTAATCGCATGCGCCATGCGTGCCGCAGTCGTGAAGTCGGGACGTTTCAGAGCGATCGTAATCGGCTTGTTGGGATCGAGACGATAGCTGAGTTCCTTGGCGACCACGGCTCCATCCGGAATGGCTCCGACGGTAGGATGATTTCGAGTGACGCTCGAACCGCTGCCACCGCTGGCAGAGAACCCACCGATAGAGAGTGCACCCTCCGCCCATGCGAAGACATGGCCGTTGCCTGCCTTCATTGCGGTGGGTAGGAGAGTTCCACCCATCAATGATTTGGCGTTTGATGACGATGAGACGGTGATGTCGATTCGCTGACCGATTCGAGAGAACTGGGGAAGGCGGGCGGTGACCATGACGACCGCGACATTCTGTGCCTTGACATCCTTCGGATCAATGACGGTTCCGAACCGGCGAGTCAACATGTTGGCGACCATCTGTTGGGTTTGCACACTTTGGAGATTGTCACCCGTACCGGCGAGTCCGACCACGAGGCCGTATCCGATGAGTGCGTTGGAGTTGACACCCCGAATCGAGGCGAGCTCTTTGATTCTCTCGGCGTGTAGAGTTCCGGGGGAGATGAGGGACGCTGACAGAACGAGCATGGCTGCGCACGCCAGGCGCCTAAAGGGGCGTGAACCTCGTTCTCCTAGAAAGGCCATACTGCGTCCATTCCACGGTGAAGAAGTCCTGGGCTCTGTTTGTCCGAGATGACGCCTCGGCCACTGAAATCTACGCGAGCGTCGAGTACACGGTTTGAGGACACAGTGTTGTTCATGGCGATGTCCTGGGGGCGGACGACACCGCTTAGGTAGAGATGGGACTCCTCGGCATTCACTTGCAAGGTCTTACCTCCCTCGATGAATAGGTCGCCGTTGGGGAGTACTTTCTTGACTTGACATGGGATCGTCGCCTCAAAGGTATCGTTACGGGCGGTCTTTCCGTTGCCTTTGTAAGAGTTTTTCAGCGCTGCCTTTAGGAGTGCAGCCTGTGAAATATTGTCATCGGCGCCTGCCCAACGCTCGACGGCTCCGAGTAGATGCTCGATGCCTGCCTCGACTGAACTCTCTGATGATGTCTCTGTGTTGGCACTACCACTTGCGTCCGAGCGCTCCTCGATCATGACGATCACGATCTCGCCGAGTCGACGGCTGCGATTGTCTTCGACAGCCGTCTGAGTGTGCTCTCCCCACAGAAGACCTGTTTGACCGGAACGGTCCACGTCGTAGCTGCCCTGGTCGTAGCTTCGCTCTGGAAATTTGTAGTTCGTGATGGGTCCCGCACAGGCGGTGCTACCGAGGGCGCCGTAGCCCACTGCGAGGGTGAGCAGACTATTTTTGAATCGAGCGTTCATCGCATTCCACCCAGCTCAATTTGGACTTCGCTGCTCGACACCACCTTTGCTCGTAGGGGTCGTCCTCCTGAGATCGGAGTCACGCGCACCCAGTCGCCGAGAGCTCCATCTTCTTGGCAGGTTGAAGGTTGCGAGACTCGAATACCGGACGCGAGGGCTGTAAGAGTGACCTCGCGGCCTCGTTCGACGAGCGGCGGGGTGCGTACTTGGCTTGTTTGAAGGGGGCGGCCTGCGCGATGAGGTTGGACGAGGGCCCGACCCACAAGTTGATTTCGTCGCAGTGCCGCATTGGCGGGTAGTGATTCAAGCTTGGTTTCGACCATGTCCACGTCTCGGGCTGCGATGACCGATTTTCGCGGAAGATTGCGCCTGAGCACCGGAGCGAGAGCTTGGCCCTTCAGAAAAATTGTGATGTTGAGGGTGTTTCGAGCGAGCCCCGCGACTCGGATGATCACAGTCGCCTGGTTGCTGCGCCGTAGCTTACCAAGGCGCAGCTCCAGATCGTGTGGTCCTGGCGGAAGTATAACTTCGTGTAGACCGTTAATCTTTGCGACCGAGATACCCGTGGGGAGACGAGTCGCCAGGACGTCAAGCAACTCTGCCCGAAGAACGTGTGTTTCGAGAGTTACAGAACTTCGTTTGATCTTTTGACGCAATGGAAAAGCGTCGGCGAAGCTTGTGTCGGCGCCCGCCCGGCGAAGGGCGGACCGGACGGCGTCGCGTGAGATGGTCATGGTCCGGCCAGGAAGTGGCGCCGGAGCGACGTCAAGATGGAGGAGACTACGTGGTAGTGTTGGGTCAAGTTGACCGAGCTGTACACGATCACCATCGACATGGACCCCGGAAAATCCGTCCTTTGCCCGCGTTGTGCCATGGTCGCGCTTTGTCGCGGATGCGCTGGAAGATGCCAGGAGAGCTAGGAGCGCTAGGGCGAAAAGCGCCCCTGAGCGAAAGGCTTGTATCCGACTGTTGGCCAGGGAGATCATTGTACGTTCAATCCGTTAGCCGAGGTTGGATGTGGCCTGCATCATCTCGTCGGCGGCCTTGATGACCTTGGAATTGACCTCGTAGGCCCGTTGCCCGGTGATCAGGCCGATCATCTCCTCGACGACCTTGACGTTGGACATCTCGAGAAAGCCCTGGGCGAGTGTCCCGGCTCCGTTCAGTCCTGGAGGGCCCACTTGAGGGTTTCCACTCGCGGAGCTCTCCCGAACGAAGTTTCGTCCCATCGAGTGAAGTCCTGAGGGATTGACGAATGTGGCGACCTGAATCTGCCCAACCTCTGCAGCCGCGCTTTGTCCGGCCTGAATGACGGAGACCGTGCCGTCCGCACCGACCGTAACGGAGGTTGCGTCGGCCGGGATCGAGATTGCGGGATCAAGAAGATAGCCGTCCGAGGTTACGACCTGGCCTTGAGCATCCACAGTGAAGTTGCCTGCACGAGTGTATGCGACTTCTCCCCCAGGAAGCGTGACCTGGTAGAAGCCATCACCCTCGATTGCAATGTCGAGCTGATTTCCGGTTTGTTGAAAATCTCCTCCGGTATACATTTTCGTAGAGGCTACGGTTCTAACACCATTGCCGATCTGTAGGCCTGTCGGAACTTGTATGCCTTGCGCGGAGGATGTCCCCGGAGCGCGAATCGTCTGATAGAGAAGATCTTGAAATTCAGCACGGGATTTCTTAAAGCCAGCGGTATTCACATTGGCCAAGTTGTTGGCCGTGATATCGATCTGTTTTTGTTGGGCGTCCATGCCGGTGGCGGCGGTGCGTAGAGCTCGGATCATTGGGGGGCTTTCTTGTTTTGGGCTGGTGGAGAGGAGCTAGACCACGTCGAGAGTGCGTTTGTCCAGCCGTTGATACTGCTTCATGATCCTTTGACTCTGCTCGTAGGCGCGAGTCGTCTCGATCAGGTCAACCATTCCTCGAATTGCGTTGACGTTGCTTGACTCAAGGTATCCGACCGCCACCTCTGGGTTTTCGACGTCGGTGTATGTGTCTGGTTTGGCCCGGTAGGTGGCGTCTCCCATCGGTGTCAGATTTTCCGCAGCGGTGGTCACAACGCTGAGCTTTGCGACGATCGTGCCATCTTGCTCGATGCCCCCCAAAGGCGAGACGGTGGTCGCGCTCAAGGGATCGAGGTTGATTGGCTCGAAAGTACCGTTGACGGACCCTTGCAGGACGGGGTGCCCCTTTGTATCCACGAGAGTGCCGTCCTTCGTGACCCGAAAACTACCAGCGCGGGTTAGATTGTCGCCTGAAGGCGTCCGAACGAGAAAGAAACCATCAGCATGCAGGGCGACATCCAGCGGATTTCCGGTCTCGATTAGGCTTCCCGCGCCGAGGTCGGTCTTCATTGTTGCGATTGCCGTAAAGCCCTTGGTCGATTCACCTTTGGCATCGACGAGGTGCTGGTCAAAGCTCGTGCGCAGCTGTTTGTAGCCGGTAGTATTTATGTTTGCGAGATTGTTCGCAATGATCTCGAGCTGGGTGCCATGGGCGACTGCGGCAGACAACGCGATGTATTGTCCGTTAGCCATGACGGGTCTCCTGGCGCAGCATGCCGCGAAGCTTCTTGGTCGCTTCACCCATGATTTGGCACACGCGTGATTCCGTCACACCGACCTCGATACCGATTTGCTTGAGGGTCATCTCGCGTCGGTAGTACATATCCAAGATTTTTTGCTGGCGGGCTGGTAGTCCAGATATCGCCTGCTCAAGGTGCTGTTGAAGCTCTCGCATCGAGCTCGCCTCGTCCGGTGCGATACCCGGCGCTGAGAGCTCTGATGAGCGATCGTTGGCGGTGTCGTTGGCTCCGGTAAGATCGTCGAGACTGAGCACGCGAACGTTGCCAACCCTGTTGACCAAGTTCCTGTATTCTTGGATACCGAGATCGAGGGCACGAGCGATCTCGGACTCTGTGGGGGGCCGACCGAAGATCGCAGTGAGCTCCTGGGCCATGCGTGCGAGTCGTTTTGAGGTGAGTCGGGCATTTCTAGCCATGAGGTCGTAGCGGCGAAGCTCATCAAGAATCGCGCCCTTGACTCGGAACTCTGCGAAGGTCTCAAATCGGTCTGATTTCTCAGGATCATAGCGTTCCATCGCATCGATTAGACCCAAGATTCCGGCACCTATAAGATCATCAAGCGATACATGGCTCGGTAAGTTACGAGCCATTCGGCTAGCGACTTTACGTACGAAGTCGAGGTAGATGGTGGGGTCCAATTCGTGCCCCGTTTTGGTGCGCCGCATATTGGCCTTGCGCCGGGCGATCTGTGACGGACTGAGAGGCCCTTGGTTCGCTGCGGGAGCGTTGTTCGCTGCACGTGTTGATTTGGCGGCACTACGTTCTTTTGCGCTGCGTTTCTTTACCGTTCGTTTTTTAACTGCGGGAAGATCGGTCGCCGCGGCGGCCGCGGCCTGAGCGGGTGAAAGTGGCGCGGTGATGGTCGTTGCCTTGTTGCTTGCGCTCATCGAATCCCTCCTGCGAGTCTTTGAGTCGAGGTGTCTCTCGATGGCTGGTTGAGAAGCTTCCGCCAGAACAGCCGAATGGCTCCTTGGCGATCGTCGATGCTGCCTTCGGAAAGTCTTGTTGCGATATCTGACAGTCCGCGCGATGCGGGACAGTTTGGCGCGCTAGCGAAGAATGGGTCGCCTCGCATCACCGACCGAGAGACGCTAGGATCTCTCGGTATGTGACCAAGATAGTCCATCGAGACATTGAGAAAACGATCCGTGAGTCCCGATATGCGTCGAAACACCCGTTCTCCTTCCATCGGTGATGAGACCATATTGGCGACAATTCGGAGGCGTGTGACCCCCGCTTGTGTAGCGAGAACCTTGATGACTCCATAGGCATCGGCGACGCTTGTAGGCTCTGGGGTGACGACCACGACGATATCTTTGGCGGCGGCTGCAAATCCGATTGAATTGGAGCCTAGCCCTGCGCCCGTATCGACGACGACCACATCGAACTTATCGTCGAGCCCATCGACTGCTGAAAAGAGGTCGAGTCGCTGTCGCTCGCTGAGGTTGGCTAGGTCATATTGTCCCGACGCTCCGGGCAGCAGCCATACGTTGGGAGGTCCCTGGAGGAGTACGTCCTCAATTTCGGCCTCCCCTCGGATCAAATCTCGGGTGGTGTAGGTAGGCGCCACCCCCATGATGATGTCCATATTGGCGAGCCCGAGGTCTGCATCAATGCAAAGGACCCTCGCGCCTCGTGCGCCAAGTGCGATCGCTAGATTCACAGAGATATTTGTCTTGCCGACACCACCCTTTCCAGATGTGACGGCGATGACGGTGGGAGCGACCTTACAGGATGATTGTGGGGCGGTATCGCTAGGCTGGGACTGGACGTTGCTCATTCGTATTCTCCTCCGAGCAGCAGGTCGGTAAGCACCTGGGCGGTGGCTGGCGTAATATCTTCGGGCACTTGCTGGCCCGTGGTTAGGTAGGAAAAATTGAGGTTAAGGGCGGACCGAATTCCAAGAAGCGAGCCAATGGCGACCGCTTCATCGACTTTTGTCATCATCAAGGCATGCACATCAAGGGCGCTAAATATGTGTGTGAGACGCTCGAGTTCTTCCTGGCGCGTTGAGGCCGGTAGGCAGAGGTGAGTCGAGACGTCTTCGCCAGCCCGATCGAGACGACTCTGAAGTCGATGAACACTCGAGCTAGCGCTATGGGAGACGCCGGCCATCCCGGGAGTATCCACAAATACGAGCTCGGCATCGTTAACCTGTGACAGGGCTCGCGCCAAGGAGTCGTCGGATCCGCACGCTCGAAGTGGAAGATCGAGCAGTTCGGCGTAGGCGTTTAGCTGAGATATTGCGCCGATTCGATTGTCGTCGAGACTGATAAGCGCGACACGTTTACCCTCCACGAGGGTTGCATGGGCGGCGAGTTTTGCGATCGAGGTGGTCTTTCCTACACCGGTGGCGCCTACGAGGGCGACCACGCGGGAGTGCGGCGCGAGCAGAGGAGCCCGCGACCCAAACTCGTCGAGCAGGAGGTTGCGAAGGGCCAGTTCACTTTGCTCACGGCTGGCGCGCTTTGTGGGGCCGAGCCTCGCCAGCCAGCTTTCACACTGCTCGCGAGGGACAAGCGCGGCGAGTAGACGACGACGCAGAGCCGCATGGGGGGCAATACGTCCTACATTGCCCCCTGTGGCTGCTGCGAGAGCACTCTCTGGACGTCGGGTGATCGACTGACGAATGGTTCGCGGTGGACCGGTGCTTCGCAAGCGTTTGGCCCGGTTCAGAGCGACGAGAGCCTTGTGTTTATTGGCGGTGACAAGTTCGTCACCATGACGGCGGCTAAGGTCGTCCGATTTCTGACCTGAGCCGGCGTGCGCGGTCCCCTGGGCTGTGACCTCGATCAAGGTTCCGCCCAGAAGGCCCAAGGCTCTACCTGGTATCTTACGAGAACCGACAATTACGGCGTCAGGGCCGAGTTCGCGGCGCACGAGGGCGAGGGCTTCTTTCATTTCTCGTGCCTGAAAGGTTTGGGATTGCATGGGGGGTCTCCGTGGGACGGTCTTGGGTCAGGTGAGGTGTACGCGAACGATCAGGCGGCTAGTTTGACGACACCGGCCGTCTTGACGGTCATCCGTGCATCGACTTCTTTGAAGCTCATTACTGCAAGACCTGGTGCATGTCGGGCGGTGAGGGCCGCGACCGACGGACGAATATC
Organism: uncultured Nannocystaceae bacterium; assembly: GCA_964437075.1. Taxonomy (GTDB): domain Bacteria; phylum Myxococcota_A; class Polyangia; order Nannocystales; family Nannocystaceae; genus CAYTFJ01. Next base: position 11,634 of record CAYTFJ010000007.1, on the reverse strand, counting down.
TGGGGCGGTCAAGAGGAGTGGTTCGGACGCGACGCCCGCGAGCCCCGTGAGGGAACGCTCCAGGCCCTTGACGAGTCGTGGTAGCAGTGAGGGGTCCGGACCGTGTCCCCCGCCACCCGAGCGAAAGACCAATTCGGCTTGCGGGTCCAACACCAGCGCGTGGATGTGTCCCGTTCCGTCATCATAAATTGCGCTCAGTGCCCTCGCCATTCGTTGGCGCACTAGCTCTGTCAGAAGATCGGTATCCTTTGTTTGCGCTGCGTGGTCCGCGATCGCCTCGAGGATGGTCCGCATGTCGCGAATACTGATGCTTTCTCGAAGCAGGTTTTTTAGAATTTTGATCACTTCACCGAGTGGAACAAGTGTTGGGATGACTTCTTCCACCAGTTTTGGGTTGTATCGGGCAAAGGAGTCCACCAACTCTTGGGCCTCTGCTCGACCGAGGAACTCGGCAGCGTTGGCCCGAAGCATTTCTGTCAAGTGAGTCGCAGCGACGGTCGAGGGATCCACCACCGTGTATCCGAGGAGCTCAGCTCGGTCCTGGTCCCCCTTGCCGATCCAGAGCGCAGGTAGCCCAAAGGCTGGATCTTTGGTCTTTTCGCCGGTCATTGGAGATGCCGCACCATCTGGGTTGATCGCCATTACGCGATTCACTCGCAAAGATCCTGTGCCCACCGATGACCCCGAAACCATCAGTCGATACTGACCTGATTCCAGATGAAGGTTGTCTCGTACCCGAATGGGCGGAACGACGATTCCTAGATCCTGAGCCAGTTGCTTTCGAATCTGGGCAATTCTCTTGATCAATTCACCGCCCCTGTTTCGGTCGACGAGTGGAACGAGATCAAATCCAACCTCGAAGCTGAGAAGTTCGACCGCAAGAAGATCGTGGAGGGGAGTCTCAGCGCTGGGGTCGACTTCGACCTCCTCCTTAGGGTTGTCTCGCTCTTCCTCTTCCTCTTTCTCCCTCTTCAAGAGTTCGTCGGACCGACGTGAGAGCAACAGAGACCCGCCTCCCAAGAGCACAAAAGAGAAGGTCGGCATGCCTGGAATCATACCGATGGCAACTAAAGAAATGCCGGCAAGGATTAGAGGCTCTTTTCGACTGAGCAGCTGCCCTAGCAGGGAACTACCTAGGTCCTTACCGCTTGCCGTGCGCGATGCGATGAGTCCAGCGGCCGTAGAGATAAGGAGTGCCGGAACTTGAGAGACGAGTCCATCACCCACCGTCAAGATCGTGTAACTCTGCGCCGCTTCTGCGAGCGACAAGTCGTTCTGGGCAACACCAATGATGATTCCTCCGACGATGTTGATGGCCGTAATGATGAGTCCTGCGACCGCATCACCTTTGACAAACTTATTCGCGCCATCCATCGCGCCGTAGAAGTCAGCCTCGTCGGCCACCATCTTTCGTCGTTTTCGCGCATCAATCTCGGAGATATGACCGTTGGCGAGATCGTTGTCGATCGCCATCTGCTTACCAGGCATGGCATCTAGAGTGAACCTGGCCGCGACCTCCGAGATTCGCCCTGCACCCTCCGTGATCACCTTAAAGTTGATGATAACGAGGATCAAGAACACGATGATGCCGACGACATAGGAGCCGCCGACGACGAATTGCCCGAACGACTGGATCACATCACCCGCGGCATCGGGACCCTCGTGACCGTGCAAGAGTATCAAGCGTGTTGACGCGACGTTGAGCGACAAGCGCAACGTTGTTGCGACGAGTAGGACAGAGGGAAAAGTTGAAAATTCGACGGGGCTTCCGAGATTGATAGCCAGCAGGAACACCAGCATCGATGTCGTGATGCTCACCGCGAGCATCATGTCAAGAATCCATGAAGGCACGGGAAGGATCATCATCATCACGACCGCAACCAGGCCTAGAGCAAAGGCCTTTGATGCGATCCCCGTGTCCTTGTCACTGTTTGGCGGCGAGCTCATCGGTGAATGCGTCCGGTCATGCGGTGGAGGTAGGCGAGTACGCGTGCGACCATTTCGTAGAGGTCGCCAGGCACTTCCGCGCCAATTTTTGCTGAGGCATAGAGGGCTCGTGCCACCGGTGGGTCAGCGATGACTGGGATTCCGTGGGCCCGTGCGATTTCGCGGAGCTTCCCCGCGACCGCATCCTTTCCCTTGGCGAGTACGCGTGGTGCGCCCTCCTTGTCAGGGTCGTAGCGGAGCGCAACGGCGTAGTGAGTTGGATTGACGACGACCACATCGGCCTGAGACGCGCTCGACAACATCTGATTGGTCCCAATCTCTCGCATACGCTGGCGCATTCTTCCACGCACGAGGGGGTCGCCTTCTTGCTGCTTGTGCTCGTCTTTGACCTCTTGCTTCCCCATCTTCATCTGCTTGTTGATTCTTCGGTACGAGACCCAGTAGTCGACTGCAGCGAGTATCGCTGCACCCATGACACCGACGATCATCAAACGAAGAAACAGCATTCCGAGAAGCATGAGGGCCTGAGGGAGCTCGAGATTGGGCACGTCGAGGAGGCTTGGGATTGCATCAAGAAGCACCGCATAGAGACTCGCTCCGAGAAGACTCGCCTTTGCTATCGCCAACCCGATTTGTTGAAGGGTCTCGGCGCTAGCGAGGACACGCTTAAGGCCTTTGATGAAATTGAATTTTTCTGGCTTAAACTCCAAGGCCTTGAGAGAAAAGTTGGCTCCGGTTTGTGCCAACCCTGCGGCGGTACCGACTCCTAGGGTGATGGCCGCAACCGTCGAGAAGGTGCTAGAAAAACCGAGGCCGGCCAACTCGCTGGCCCGGAGCATCGTGCCGCTTGCATCATTTCCCGTGGCCTCTGGGATCGCCTGGAAGCAGCTGACAAGGGTGCGGCTGAGGCCTTGGTAGAGGGTGTCGCCGCGGTAGACTACATAAAGCAAGATGGTCGCCATGATCAGCGTTCCGCCGATGTCCCGGCTTTGAGGGATGTTGCCCTCCTCACGAAACTTCCGGCGTTGTTTGGCCGTCGGCTCCTCTGTCTTTTCCTCGTTTCCCTCGGGCATGTCGTCCCCAGGAAGAGCCTTGCAACCGGCGGGCCTAAACCTCCGCGCATGGGCCGACTTTGAGTTCCGTTAGGGTCCGATCGCTAGACTTCTGAAATCGTCCATCGCAGCGGCGAGGTAGTCACTGATCGCTCCGGCCATCGCAGGAAACGCGATTCCGAGAATCAACTGGCCTACCAAGAGGGTGAGGGTGAACGCTAGAGAGAAAATCTGAATTTTGGGTGCCACCCTCGCGAGCAGTGCCATGGCGAGCTTGAGGGCAAAAAGCGCCCCTGTGATAGGCAGAGCGAGCCCGACGCCGACGCGAAACATGGTGTCTCCCAATACGGCCACGGCCTCTATGAGTTCGACGTTGAGCTTTCCACTGCCGAGCGGTTGGTATTTGACGCTGTCTGCCATTGCGACGAGTGCGACTCGGTCAAGTCCGCTGGTCAGAAAAAGTTGAACACCGATCTGCCCAAAGAGTACCGACATAATCGTCCCTTGGGCCTGGTTTAGTGGGTCGGCGATCGCCGCGAACGAGAGTCCCATTTCTATGCCCGTGAGCTGTCCGGCAAGTCGGACAGTGGCGAAGGCCACATGAAGAATGAAGCCAAGCCCGAGACCGAAGAGCATCTCGAGCGCGACCCCCATGGCGAGGGTGAATTCGAGCCCTTCACCGGGAAGCTCAGCCACAGGTCGAAGCCAGGCAAGTGCGCTGGCGAACGCGAGTGCGACGACACCTTTGGCCTCGCGTGGGATGCTCTTTCGTGAAAACTGCGGGAGTGCCAAGAAAACACCGCCGACCCGAGCGAGTGCCAGGAACAGACTGTAGAGCCAAGGAATCGCTAGCGTCAGCCACGGATCGAGCAGACTGAGTACCTCGTCCACTCGCTCAGACCTCAGCGGGCGCCTACCGACGCGATCATATTGTAGATGTCGGTATTGTAGCTCACAAGTTGGTCGAGGAGCCAAGGGCCTAGCATTGCCATTGCGAAGGCCAGAGCCGCAAGCTTTGGCACGAATGTCAACGATGTTTCATTAAGCTGAGTCGCCGCCTGGACTAGCGCCATGAACAGCCCCACGACCCCGCCGATAGCGAGCAGTGGGCCGCAGCACTGGATCGCTACCCAGATGCCCCGGTTCATAACGTCGAGCATCTCCTGTTCGCTCATACGCGAAAGCTCCGAGCGAGTGATCCGATGATCAGGCCCCAACCATCGGCGAGGACAAAGACCATGATCTTGAGAGGAAGTGCGATCAGTGCGGGCGGTAACATCATCATGCCCATAGCCATCAGGACGGAAGCGACGACCAGATCGATCACCATGAAGGGGAGCAAAACGAGAAACCCCATCTGAAAGGCAGTTCGAACCTCGGATAGAGTGAATGCCGGAACCAAGATCGAGAAATCAACATCTTCACGGGTCTCGGGTAAGGCCCGCTCTGATATCTCGTAGAACAGACGCAGGTCATCGTCGTCTGTGTTGGCGAGCATGAAGCCCGAGATCGGTGCCTGCGCTCTGTCCACAGCCTCGATCACGGAAATCTCGTCGGCCATGAGGGGCTCGATGGCTTCAGAGCGAATGTGCTCAGCGACAGGGCCCATTACAAAGGCGGTGAGAAAGAGGGCCATGCCAACCATGATTTGATTGGGCGGCATGCCTTGGATACCGAGGGCCTGTCGAAGAAACGAAAAAACAATGATGATGCGGGTAAAGCAGGTCATCGTTAGGATGATCGCGGGCAACAGCGAGAGCGCTGTCATCATGATCAAGATTCGCAGGGCCATCTGAGCGCCTGAGGCCGGAGGCGCTGCGGGATCGGCCACCTGGGCGGCCGCCGAAATTTCGGTGGCTATCGCCTGCGCGGTTGTGTTCGCTAGCGAATCGGAGGCAGCGGGGGCAGCGAGGGTGGAACTGCTGGCGCTGAGCACCATGAGTAAGACAACGATTCCTGCCACTGCACACACCGATCGAAATGCATTTCTCTGCATTTTCCGATGTTGTGTGGTGGTTTCTTGCAGATCGTGAGCCATCATCCGACGTCCTCGTGGGTCCACGCGGGATCACTGTCGGTGTCGGCCTCCGCGGCGCGCAGCATCGACTCCAAGGACTGAAGGGGACCGGGTTCAGGAGGCGATTTGTTGGCGGTAGTTCCTGGGACTCGCTCTGATTTTGACTCTTTCGCTAGAGCCGCTGCGAGCCGATTTTTGAACGCGCTGACGTTTCGATTTTGACCTCCGTTTGGCGCTTCGACGACAGCCAGGGGCGAAATGTCGTGACCGTGACTCGACGATGACTCTGAACCTCTCTCCGAGACTGGCGAGTGGCGACGTGATGCGGAATCACTGTGGCCGAGGTCGAAGATCAGCGCCACTTGATGTTCGGTGACACCGAGAAGGAGGTCGCGTTGTCCCACTCGCAAGCGGACAGCCTGCTGTTTAGGTCCGAGAGCGGCTCGTTCGATCACCTCCATATTCTTGTCTCTGAATGGTCCAGAGCGCCGACGACGGAGCCAGAGAACGGCGAGTGCGATCAGCGCAAGAGCGGGGCCCGCGATCCATGTTGCCTGAATGGGAGTCGATGTCCGTCGCTCGGGCGGAGATGTTTTTTCATTGGCCGGAGGCGGGTCGTGACTGTCATTCAAAAAGGACGGTCCGAGCACCGGTTCGTGGCCTCCATCGATGGTGGGATCCGGCAACCTTTCGTTGGTTCTCACTGTCGTTGGAGGAATGGTTGCGGGGTCATCTGGAGCTGAGAAATCGATGCCCTCTTTATCGCTACGGTCTGCCACTGGGGTGATGGTCGTGGCCGGTCCAGAGAGTGAAGCTTGCAGGCTCTCGAGCGTCTGTGTCGTCGTGGGACCACTCGCGTCTGTCGCACCACCGATTGAGTCGTCGGAGACGTCGATGGTATTGCGGTCGAGGACCACGACGTCAAAGCCGCCAGGGACTCGCTTTTGCTCGACATGTTCACGGAACGACCCACGATTTTTTGATCGTTGAACCAGACGGACGACTGCGCCATTGTCTGTTTGCTGCATCGAGACGTAATCAAGCCGGCCCTCGTTCGCATGGAGTCGCCCACGTGACACGGTGCCTTCGTCAAAGATCAACATCACTCCGGTGCTTGAGGTTCTTGTCTCGGGTTCCCCTAGGCTCCCCTCGGGAGTACGGATATGAACTATAGATCGTCCCTCATGTTCGCCGATCGTGACTTGGATGCTCGTAGGTTTCGCCCATGCGCGAACCGATGGCAGCGATATCGCTGCCACGAGAAGGCACAAGGCCATCGTTCGAGCCATGGCGTGATGAAGGGTTGAACTCCAGAGACCCATCGTAGGGATGAGCGTTGCGGCCTGCGATCGTGTTTCACGCAGCCTGCTCACTGGATCCTCCCTTTCCGAGCAATGCATTTCCACTGTCGATGATAAGCTCCGTAATACGGATGCCATATTTTTCGCCCACGACGACGGCCTCTCCTCGCGCGACTAACTTTCCATTTACAAGGACGTCGAGAGGCTCGCCCGCAGCCTTTCCCAGTTCAATGATTGAACCTGGTCCAAGCGAAATGATCTCTGCGATTGGAATTGTACGTTTTCCGAGCTCGACGGAGAGTTGAACGGGAACGTCAAGAACGAGGCTCAGGTCATCGGACATGTTGATTGCCTTTCACGGACTAGGTGGTCTTTCGAGTGATTTCGATGGCGAGAGCACCATCGTCGTGGACGGGAAATCCTCTGAACTTCTCGACGCCCTCGACCTGGACAGGAAGCTCATCTGTGGGATGAGAGTCGAGAGCGATGACCATCCCAACCTCGAGATCCATGACGTCTCTAAGACGCATGTTCGAGGATCCCAGTTCGACTGAGACACTGATCTTCGTAGCCACGACTTGCTCGATCATGACACGAGCGTTGTCATCCTTATTGTCTGGTTCCGCCAGGGGGGCGCAGAGTACCGGTCGTAGAGGAGCCAAAGCCTGAGATGAGAACGCTAAAGAGAGACTTGCGAGTTGATCCCCGAGGGTCGTCGTAAATGGTATGTGAAGAACGGTAACATCGGGGGTGAACCCTGAGACGAGGTCAAGAGTGCACTCGACTCCGGCCAACTCGAAACGGAATGCCTGGGCCGGCTCAAGATTTCGGTTGATCGACTCAAGCACCGGAGCGAGCGCGAGACTTAACATGCGTCTCTCCAAAGATGTCGGATTTCTGTCGGGGGGGGAAGGCTCCGGTGCATTGCTACCAAAGAGACGTTCAATTATTGAATAGGCGAGTATTGGATCGATCGCCAAGATTGAGTATCCGCAATCTTGTCCTAGTGTCGTCGTGTGCATGGTTAACATGCATGCTGCCTTGTCGGTCACGCGCTCCAACCCGCGTCCCGTCATGATCTCTGGTTCTTCATTGTGCACTTCAACTTTGCGGCGTAGTACGGATGTGAGCACCTTGCGCAGATCTTCGGCGAGACGGACGTAGCCCACTGAGAGTGCAGGAATCATCGCCTGTAGAGCGCGGTCGCTAGCAAGAATGTCGATGGATTCCGGCTCGGATTGAATCCCCCACCGACGACCCTGCTGAGCATTTTCTAGGAGAGCGTGCACCTCCGTGGTGCTCAATATTGGTTCGCGTCGCTGCTGTTTCATCGATGATCGATCGGACGTTGGAGGTCTACTGAACGATGAACTGAGTAATGTGGATGTCTACGGCAGCATCCGTTCCGAGCGCCTCGTTGAATCTCTTTATCAAACGGCGTTTGATGCTGAGTTTGTTTTTCTTTCCCATTGTCTGTCGAAAGTTTAGGTCGGAGAGCTCTCTAATAAAGTGATCTCGGACGACCGGTTTTGCCGTCTCTACGGCGTCGACAAGTTTGTCATTGGCCAGTTGCACCGCGAGCCCAATCTTTAGGTAACGGGCGCCCTCGGGCTCGTTGAGGTTCACGACAATCGGATCAAAGATGACGATCGGTCCCTGCGTGCGTGCCTGGCGCGAAGAGTGAGAACCGTGACTTTCGACCGTTGAGGCTTCGTCACCATGGCCCTCGTCGCCGTGTCCACCGTCATCGTCGCCATGGCCCTTGTTCGGCGCGTGGGCCTCGGCGCCAGAGTTGCCCCGGAGAAAAAAGAATGCACCGGCTCCTCCTCCCAGCAATACGTTGGCCGCGATCACGATCAAAAGGATCGGTTTTTTCTTCTTTGGAGCGGATTCCGGTTCGTCTTTTGCGGCCACGTTTTTAGTGGATGCAGCAAACGTGCCGAGAGCGGACCGGGCGAATGTGGGGCGGAGGCGGTCTCTTGTGGGGCGGGGTGGCCGGGAGAGCGACCCAGGCGAAGCCAATGGACCCGCAATGACCGCGATAGGGGGCGAAAACAAGAAATGCCCACGCCCGGGGGAGGCGTGGGCATGAAGACCGTCACGAACTTGGGGGAGATGTGACGGTCTAGAGTGGAACTAACGTTTGAGGGCCAGTACCTCCGACAACATCTCGTCGGCGGTTGTGATGGATTTTGAATTCGCCTGAAATCCGCGCTGGACCGTGATCATGTTGACGAACTCGCTGGCGAGGTCGACGTTCGAGCCCTCCAGGCTGCCTGAGACCATGCCGCCCCTTCCGCCTGTGCCGGGTGCACCGACCAGGGGATCGCCCGAGTCGCGCGTGTCCGCGAACATTCCCCCGCCCTGGCGAGAGAGACCATCGTTCGAAGAGAACTTTGCAAGGGCCACTTGTCCGAGGGCGCGTTGTTCGCCATTGGAAAACATGCCAGACATGACCCCTTGGGCGTCGAAGACCAAACCCGCCAGGTCTCCCGACGTGAAACCGTCTTGCGTCAAGAACGTGGTGGTTGACTCGATCGCGTAGGTGGTGATGCCATCAACACCCGTGCCGCCAACGTTCGTCCCCGATCCGAGGTCGAGGGCGATCGTCGCCGCATCAGCGCCCGCCCATTGGATATTGACGGCGCTCAGAGTGTAGTCGTTAAGCGCGCCGTCCGTGTCGAAGTCCATGACCCCCGCGCCGAGTTGGACGAGCGCGTTGGGGACCGCGGGGTCCAGTTCGTCGCCATCGGCCACCGCGTAGTAGTCCCATGCTGGATTGGGCGTGTCCTGGTTTTTTGAGAAATAGATTTCTATTTGATGAGAGACCCCTAAAGAGTCGTAGACCGTGAGTGATGTCTGGAAATCAGAGGTTGTTACCGGATCTGTGATATCGAAGGCGACTCCGCTCACCGTCTGCTCGGCATCGAGATTGGCGACAATCTCTAGACTCGTGGTCGCGCTTGGAGGTAGTGAGTTGTAGTCGATCGAGAGATCGCCGATCGCCGTGGTAGGATTTCCCTGTGCGTCGATGGGATAGCCCTGAACCTTGAGGCCGGTGGCGTTGATGACGTTGCCGTCTTCGTTGACGACGAACGCACCATTTCTCGTGTAGAAGTTGTCTCGGACGCCGTTGATGGTGCCGTCGACGATGAAATACCCGTCACCCTGGATGGCCAGATCTGTGACATTTCCGGTGCCGATCAATGACCCCTGAGCGAAGTTCATCTGTACACTGGAGATCGTCACGCCCTGTCCGACACTGTCGCCGGCAATGTGGCCGCCGAGTAGATCTGAGAAATTCCCTCGAGAGCTCTTGTAGCCGACCGTGTTGACGTTAGCGATGTTGTCGCTGATGAGGTTCATGGCGCTGCTATGAGCCGTGAGACCCGAGATGCCGGTGTAGAGATTTGATGCGATCGACATGGGATTTTCCTATCGTTGAACGAGTTCGACTCGTGCGGGTGAATGAAGCGGGGTTGCGATGACGGCGGCGCGACTAGGGCGTGTAGCCGAGTTGTTGGTTGCCCCCCGGCTGGGGAGGCTGTGGCCCGCCTGAGTTTGGCGATGAAGGGGGAAGAGTCGAACTTCCTGGGGAGATGGAGATGATGTCGGAGGGCAGTATCCTGGCGTCACCGAGGATCAACTCGGGATATCCATTTTCAAAGCTAACCCCGGTTACGGTTCCCCTTGAAAGTGGCGAGGCGCTGACAGGGTCGCCGTTCGCATCCTCTCCTTGGACGCTGACGGTGTATTTTCCGTCAGGAAGATCAACACCGTCAGAGCTCTTTCCGTCCCAGGCAAAAGTCTGATTTCCAGCCTGCACATTCACCTGATCGATCGAACGAACGACCTGTCCTAGTGAGTTCTTAATGTTGATGGTCAGCGTGTTGGCGGGTCCATCGAGTTCCACGCCAATCGGCTCGGGAGACCCCGCGACAATGTTCACTCCATCGCCACGTGCTACGACGTCCTTGCCAATGAGATTGGTCAACTGACCGTTGGCCAAGGACATCTGCGCAACCTGAACCATGGAAAGGTTCTCGTTGGTCACAATTTGCTGTTCGAGAGACGAGAACTGTGCCAACTGAGCCACGAATTCGTGATTTTTCAGAGGATCAAGCGGATCTTGACTCTTGATTTGATGCGTCAAGAGCTTGAGAAAATCGTCTCGACCCATACCAGAGTTCGCATCGGTGAGGGGGCTGCTCGCGTTGGTGATGCCGCTAGTGCCAAGACCGCGGATGGAATCGATGGACATAGTATATTGTTCTTTCAAGATCCGCGCCGGGTTGCACGGAGGGGCGTATCGAATTGGGGACCCGCAGGGGAGAGATGCGATGAGGTCGCTGTACGGCGACGAGGGCACGGATATAGGTCGAAAAGTTGATTAGACGACTACGTTGATCCGCTCCGGGTGTTCTGTGCCATTGTCGGGAGGCTCTGCAGCGCTGGGGGAAGCGGAGGAGGCCTCGTCAGGGGTGAGGCCTGACGAGCGGGGGAGCTCCTCTTTTGGCGACGAAGATTGTCGTTCGGCCCAAGGGTCTCCTTTAGGTTTGCCGCTATCATCGCGGAAGTCGGATGGAGAGTTCGTGGCTCCATCTCCGTGGTCTTTGGGGGCACCGGGCCTGGAAGCGAAGTCCTGGCGAACCTCAATATCGACCCGCTGCCCGTCAACCCTCAGTGATGCTGCGAGGCCGGCGGCTTCGCGGTCGAGAAATGAACGCGTGCGAGCATCATCAGAGATGAGCTCAATGCGATAGGATCCCCCTTCATTGTGTATGGTTAGGCGGGCTTGACCGCCATTGGGCAATATGAACTCGACCCGCGCGCCGCCGCGGGGAATTGGGCGAAGCTTATCGACTAGAGTCTCCAGCTGCTCACGGACCTCCGCGGAATATTCGGAGGTGGACGAGACCGCTTGAGAATCCATCGAAGTTTCGCGAGCCGGGGATGACGGCTGTGTGCGATCGGTGATCGGTATTTCCAATGCGGACCCCTCGGAGCCCTGTCGTTGGGGGCTGAAGACTTCCGGCGAGGGTGAATGAGGGGCCCCGTGATGTTCTTGGGGTTCTGGAGGCCTTGGATCGGGCGCCGACAGATTGTTGGTGAGTCCGTTGATGAGCGTGCGATTTGGGGGCTCGTCGACCTCGGAAGGCGTTGTCGGTGATACGGAGATTCTGCGGGGGTTGTCTGCGGAGGCACCAACAATCGTCTGGATCGCGTGGCTCATCGTATCCGACGTCGACGCGAAAGTTGCGACGGATTTCCTAGCGCGGGAAACTGCATCCATATCTATATCTATATCTATATCTAT